>NZ_JAFEUF010000087.1:0-22338 GCF_016901035.1 Streptomyces durocortorensis | reverse complement strand
CTCCCGTCTCCCAACTCCCTCCTCCTACCCACCCACCGCCAGTCTACCTTACCCGCGGAGCACCCTCTCGTGGCCGCCGCCCCCCGCCCCCCCCCCCCCGCCCCCCCCCCCGGGGCAGCCGGGGGCAGCCGAGGTTCCGGAAGAGTTCGAACGCTCGCGCTCACGCCTGCTCGCCACCGTCCGCCTTCTCCTGTTCCAGCAGGTCGTGCAGGTGGCGGAGGACGCCCAACTGGGCCTCGTTGTAGAACGTGGTCAGGGCCTGCGTGACGACGGACCGGGTGAGCGTGCCGTTCCGGCGGGACGCGGCCTCCAGATCGGCGATGAAGGAGTGGTCCGCCTCCTGGGCCCGGACCTCGGCCGCCAGGTGGGCCGCCAGTCTGCGGCGCACATCCTCGGGGGCGTCGGCCGGCAGCCGCTCGAACTCCTCGGCGACCTCGTCCCGCGGGCGCGCGTACTGGTCCCGGATGAAGGACATCGCCGCCGGCGTGAGGACGCTCGAATACGCGACCAGGAGGTCCTGCTGGGCCCGGGGCAGACTCGCTGCGGCGGCCCCGAAGTCCGCGGGCAGGTCGAGCGAGGCCCCTTCCTCCAGGACCGCGGCCAGTTGGCGGCGCATGTGCTGCTGGCGCTCGATGTTCGCGGCGAGTTCTGCGTCCAGGGCGCGCAGGATCTCCTTGGACCGCTCGTCGGCGGCGGCCACCGTGGGGATGTCGGAGAGCGGCACGCCGAGGTCGGTCAGCCGGCGGATGCCCATCAGCCGGACCAGATGCCGTACGTCGTACCGCTTGTAACCGCTCGGGGCACGCTCAGGCTCCTCCAGCAGCCCCAGCCTGTGGTAATGCCGGACCGTCTTGAGCGTCGTGCCCGCGAGTTCCGCCAGCTGACGCGTGCTCCATGTCACGGCCGTCCCTTTCCGGGGTTCCGTCGTCCGTCGCCGGGCGGCGCACACCGTCCGGCGGACCCGCCCCGGCGGGAGGGGTCCTGCCACTCCCCTGCCCCTGGCCGCCGGATCGATCCGCGGCGTCGTGGGACGCCTCGCGCGCGGCGGGCTTGACCGTGCCCTTGGGGCACAGAGTGCGATGGGCGCGGCACACCCACCACCAGCGCATGGGGAGACGCGGATATGACACGAGGACGCGGTATCCGGCGGAGCGCGGCCCTGGCGGTCGCGGTCGCCCTCGGCCTCGGCCTGAGCGGGTCGCTCGTCGCGGGACCGGCGGGCGCGGAGGAGAAGGAGGGGCCCGGCGTACGGTGGGGCGCCTGCCCCGAGGACGTCGCGGCCGAGGCGGCCCCGGTCGTGCTGGAGTGCGGCACCGTGCCCGTACCGAAGGACTACGCCGACCCGGGCGGGGACCGGATCGAGCTGATGATCTCCCGGCTGGCCAGTACGGCCCCCGAGAAGCGGCGCGGCACGCTCATGCTCAACCCGGGCGGGCCCGGCGGCTCGGGTCTGTCGCAGCCCGCCTTCCTGGCGAACCGGGGCATTCCTTCCGACGTGCTGGACACCTACGACGTGATCGGCATGGACACCCGGGGCATCGGCCGCTCGGCACCGGTGACCTGCGGATTCACCCCGGAGGGCCCGTACTTCGCCAACATCCCGCCGTACGCGGTCGACGACGCGGCGGTCACCGCGCGGGCCAAGGTGGTGAAGAAGGTGGCCGGACAGTGCGCGGAGCGCGACAAGGACGGGGTGCTGCCCCACCTGACCACGGCCAACACCGCCCGCGACCTGGACCGCGTCCGGGCGGCGCTCGGGGAGGAGAAGACCAGCTTCCTGGGCTACTCCTACGGCACCGCGCTGGGGGCCGCCTACGCGTCGATGTTCCCCGAGCGCTCCGACCGCATCGTGCTCGACAGCAACATCGGCGACACCCACCTCGACCGCGACGGCATGCGCCGCTACGCGCTCGGGGTGGAGCAGACGTTCCCGGACTTCGCCCGGTGGGCGGCGGCCCGCCACGACAGCTACGGCCTGGGCCGCACCCCCGCCGAGGTCCGCAGGACCTACTTCACCCTCGCGGAACGGCTCGACGAGAAGCCGGTCGACGGCTTCGACGGCAACGTACTGCGCCAACTGACCTTCGGTTTCCTGTTCAAGGAGGTGCAGTACGCGAAGCTGGCCCAGCACTGGCAGGCGCTCAAGAGCGGTGACACCGCGTCCGTGCGCGCGGCGGGCGCCGGAGGCGAGGCGGCGGACACGCCTCCGTCGCTGGACAACCAGCTCTCCGTCTTCCTCGCCGTGAGCTGCAACGACATCAAGTGGCCCACGAGCGTGAACACCTACCGCAAGGGCGTCGCCGAGGACCGTGCGCGCTACCCGATGTTCGGCGCCGCCACCGCCAACATCACCCCGTGCGCGTTCTGGCCGTACGCCCCGGCCGAGAAGCCGGTGGCCATCGACGACGACGGGCCGCGCAACATCCTGCTCGTCCAGAACCTGCGCGACGTGCCCACCCCGCACGTCGGGGGGAAGCTGCTGCGGCAGAAGTTCGCGGACCGGTCCCGGCTGCTCAGCGTGGACGACAGCGGTCACGGGGTCTATGTGTACGGCGACAACTCCTGCGCGCTGAACACCACCACGCGCTACCTCGTCGACGGGAAGATGCCCAGGAAGGACACGCTCTGCCCGGCGGGCTGAGCCAGGCTCACTCCCCGTTGGCGGGGGGGCCCCCCCCCCGCCGGGGGGGCGCGACAGCGGGGGGGGGGGGTGAATGGGGGCCCCCCCCCCCCCGGCGGGGGCCCCCCCCCCCCCGGGGGTCGCCTGGTGGAAGTAGAGCCGCCAGCCCTCCGGGGTCAGCCGCCACAGGGAGCTGCGGTGCGAGCGGACCCCCTTGGACTCCGTGTCGAACGTGAGGTGCACCAGGTCGGGGCAGAGCTGCACCCCCCGCATCCGCGAGGCGGTGAGGGGGCCGGGGCGCGGGGCGTCGTCCGCGGTGAGCGAGGCGATGATCGTCTCCCGGGTCCAGAGCCGGCCGGTGGAGCCGATCTCCCGGAACCCGGGGTGCAGCAGCGAGGCGAGGAGCTCGACGGAGGCCCGTACCGCCGGGTCCAGGAGGCGGAGCTCGCCCTCGATGGCCGCGGCCACGGCGGGCGACGGTTCAGCCACGGGTCATCTCCACGAGTTTCGCCACGGTGTTCCAGTTACGGGCGGTGGCGGTGAGGCCCTTGACGTGGCGGGGGCGTCCCAGCGCGACGGCCAGCTTGGAGCGGCCGAGACCGTCGGGGGCGTACAGGTACAGACAGCGGTCGCCGAGCCGGAACTCCTCCGGCAGGAAGCTCTCCGCCTCCAGGTCCTCGAAGCGGCTCGCGTCCACGGGCCGGTCGAAGTAGATGACGTGGAGCTGCTTGCCCTCCAGGCTCGCGGCGGGGAAGGGGCAGGCGTCGGCGACGGCGGCGAGATAGCCGGCGTCGCGGACGAGGCAGTCGACGGCGAACCCGAACCGCTGGTGCAGAGCGTGCTCCAGGGCGGCGGCCAGCGCGTCCTCGTCGTCGATGTCGCTCCGGAAGACGGCGTTGCCGCTCTGCAGATGGGTGGCGATGGCGGTGTGTCCCAGTTCGGCGAGCACCGTGCGCAGTTCGGGCATCGGAACCCGCTTGCTGCCGCCCACGTTGATCCCCCGCAGCAGCGCCGCGTACATCGTCGTCATGGCCACCCACCCTAAGGGCTGCCTTGTTGTCCCTGGTGGATCAGCGCGCGGCCGTCAGGTGCGGTGCGCGGCCCCCGGGCCGCGGGCGGCCGGGAACGGCACAGCCGCCGTGCCCCGTGGGGGAGAGCGCGGCGGCTGTTGTGCCGGGGCCGGGGGGGGGGGGGGGGGGGGGGGGGGGGGGGGGGGGGGGGGGGGGCGCCCCGCGGCGGGCTCGGCGGCCGGGGGGGTGGGGGGGGTGGGGGGGGGGGGGGGTGGGGGGGGGGGCGGGGGGGGGGGGGGTCCGCCCCCCCCCCCCCCCCCCGGCGTCCGATCGGAACCGGGGTACTACTCGACGACCTTGAGGAGCTTGTTGGCCGTGCCCTCGGTGGCGTTGCTGATGGCGTCCGGGGTGGCTCCCTCGGTGAGCGCCGTGGCGACGGCCTCCGGGGTGGCGTCCTGGTGACCCGCCAGGTAGACGGCGGCCGCGCCGACGACGTGCGGGGTGGCCATGGACGTACCGGAGATGGTGTTGGTGCCGCTGTCGCTGTCGTTCCAGGTGGACGTGATGTCCGAGCCCGGGGCGTAGATGTCCACGACCGAGCCGAAGTTGGAGAAGTCCGACTGCTCGTCGGCCTCCGTGGACGAGGCGACGGTGATCGCCTCCGGGACGCGGGCGGGCGAGCCCTGGCCGGCGTCGCTGGACTCGTTGCCGGCGGCCACACCGAAGGTGATGCCCGCGGCGATGGCCTTCTGGACCGCCTCGTCGAGCGCCGGGTCGGCCCCGCCGCCGAGGCTCATGTTGGCGACGGACGGGCCCTTGGCGTTGGCGGCGACCCAGTCGATCCCGGCGATGACCTGCTCGGTGGTGCCCGAGCCGTTGTCGTCCAGGACGCGGACGCCCACGATGTTGGCCTTCTTGGCGACGCCGTGCGCGGCCCCGGCTATGGTGCCCGCCACGTGGGTGCCGTGCCCGTTGCCGTCGTCGGCGTCGTCGTCGTTGTCGACGGCGTCGAAGCCGGAGGTGGCGCGGCCCTCGAAGTCCTCGTGGGTGACGCGGACACCGGTGTCGATGACGTACGCGGTGACGCCCTCGCCCGCGGCGTCGGGGTAGTTGTACGCCTTGTCGCCGGCGGTCTCGGCCTGGTCGATCCGGTCCAGACCCCACGACGGCGGGTTCTCCTGGGTGGCGTTGATGCTGAACTTCTTGTTCTGCACCACCTTGGCCACGGCCGGGTCGGCGGCGAGGCGCTTGGCCTCGGTCTCCGAAAGGCCGCTGGCGGAGAAGCCGTTGATGCTGGAGTCGTAGTTGCGCTTGAGCTTGCCGCCGTACTCCTTGGCGAGCTCCGACTTGTCGGCCTTCTTCTCGTCCAGCATCACGATGTAGCTGCCGGAGACCGCGGTCGCGGCGTCGGCGCCGTAGACCGTGCCCATGGGAGCCGGTGCGGCCCCCGCGAACGAGGTGCCGAGCAGGGTGACTCCGGCGGCGGCCGCCACGGCCGTGATCGCGGCGGTGAGCTTGATACGACGGGTGCGCTGGTGCTTGGCCATGAAGAGGGGTCTCCTCGTCAGTCTTTGTGGGGGGATTGACCCTCGGCCGGAAGATCTCCGGGGGTTGGCTCGAAACCCTGACCGATTGACGAGCACAGATCAAGGCCTTCATGGAGGTGTGACTTGCTCAACAAGGTTTCGTAATAGGAAATCGGCCATGGCTGGTCACAGCGGCCGCGGAGGGCGGACGAGCTCCCGCCTCGCCCGGATCGGCCACTCACGAGCCCTCCCCCGAAGACCCCGCCGTCCGGCATTTCGCCTGTTCAGAGCCGTACTTGAAGCGCCGGACACCGCCCGCCCGAGCGGCGTCCGCACCCCGCCCGCGCCCCCTGGGGCAGGAGTGACCATGCGTGAAGACACGTGAAGAGGCGTGAAGGTGTGCGCACGAGCGGTGAACACCCGGTCCCGGGTGTGAAATCGCAAGGGCGTGCGTGCAGATGCGCCGACCGGCCCGGCCGCTATATCGGGTTCACGGAGCCGTAACAGAAGCGTGCCCCCCCCGGTAACCGCAGGTCGCGGCGGTCGGGGCGGGACGGAGAACGTCCGGATATCAGTCAGGCGGATCCGCTCAGCGCGACAGCTCCGCCTCGATGAGGTCGGCGGCCCTCGGCGTGCCGCCCTCCCGCGACATCTGCTCGCTCAACCGCGCACACCGGGCCGCCACTTCGGGATCGCCCACGAGAGCGAGCACGGCCTCGCGCAGGCTCGCGGCGTCGGCCTCCTCCATCGGGAGGTGCCGGGCCACGCCCAGCGACTGGAGCATGTCCGCGTTGCCGAACTGGTCGACGGCCTGCGGCACGGCGACCATCGGGGTGCCGGTGGCGAGCCCTTCCTGGCTGCCGCCCGCGCCGGCGTGGGTGATGAAGGCGTCGGCCTGCTTGAGGACGGACAGCTGCGGCACCCAGTCACGTACCTCCACGTTGCCCGGCACGTCGCCGAGTTCGGCGGGGTCGACGTGCGCGCCGATCTGGAGCACCACGTGCCAGCCGGGCAGGTCGCCGAAGGCCGCGACGCACTCCCGGTAGAAGGCGGGCTGCTTGGTGAACGAGGAGCCGAGCGAGACCAGCAGCACCTTCTCGGCGCCGGCGGGCCGCTGCCACTCCCCCTGGTCCGAGCGGTCGCCCTGGCAGGCCCCGACGAAGGTGTACATCTCGCGGTTCACCCGGTCCGCGTTGGGCTGGAGCGCCTCGGGGATCAGGACGAGGCCGCGGCGCGGGCGGGCGACGAAATCGTCGCTGGAGACGTGGCCGAGGCCGTTCTCTGCGAGCCAGTCGTCGAAGCGGGCGTAGTACGCCTTCCCGCGCTCGGTCTGCTTCAGCTCGGCGGTCAGCGGCTCGCCGACCTCCTTCTCGTACCCCTCCCAGGGCACCAGGTTGGACCAGAGGGAGACGGCGGGGACGCCCCAGCGGTGGGCGAGGACGCGGGCGGGATAGGAGGTGATGTCATGCAGGACGAGGTCGGGCTCGTCGCCCGCGAAGGCCTCCACGAACTGCGGGAGGGCCTGGACGGCGTCGGCGAGGAAGGGTTCGATGTTGTCGATCAGCTCGGTGCCCCAGGCGTCGGGGTCATCGTCGGTCGGCAGGGTCGAGGTCCAGATCACCGGCTCGGCTCCGGTGGCGGCGACCTTCTCGGCGAAGGCGGCCGGGATGGCGTAGCTGACACGGTGTCCACGGTCGACGAGCTCGCGGATCACGTCGAGGCTCGGGTTCACATGTCCGTGGGCGGCGATGGAGAACATGGCGATGTGGGCACGCGGGGATTCCGTCATGCCGGTGACCCTAAACGAGACGAGACGTCTCGTGCAACCTCTTTCCGTGTCGGGAACCTTCCGGTACCGGGATCAGCGTTGGTAGCGGGCCAGCACCCGGTTCCCGTCCTCCACCAGCCGTTTGCTCAACTCGTCGGTGTCGATCGCGCCGCTGTAGAACTCCTGGTACGCGGGGGTCGCCACCTTGTCCTTCCACTCGGGATAGCCGCGCACCGACTGGGCGGGCGCAGGCCGCAGCCCCTCGGCGAGCGCGGCGCCGACGGCCCAGCCGTGCTCGGCGGAGCGCAGCGACGGGTCGGCCAGCGCCTCGGTCCCGGTGGGCAGCATCCAGTCGCCCCGGGCGAGGCGGACCATGTTCGCGGGGCGCAGCAGGAAGTCGATGAACGCGACGGCCTCCTCCTTGTGCGGGCTCTCCTCCGCGACCGACAGCGTCTGCGGGCTGACGCCCTGGACCGTGCCGTCCGCACCCGCGGGCATCGGCAGGACCGTCCAGTCGAACCCCTCGGGGGCCTGCTGGATGATCTGCTGGCGGTAGGAGAAGCCGAGCGGCAGCATCGCGTACTTGCCGCCGAAGAACCCGGGCAGCGCGTCCGACCCGCCCATGCCCAGGGCGCTGCGGGCCGCGCTGTCGTCGGTGTTGACCTGGTCGCGGATGGTGCCGGTGACCACGCCGTCGCCCGGTTCGAAGCGCAGGACCGCCTTGCCGTCACCGTCGCGGTGGAAGAGCTGCCCGCCGCCGGACAGCCCCAGGTTGAGGGTGACGGAGACCGGCTCCTTCAGTGGCCAGGCGATCCCGTACCGCCCTTGGCCCGACAGCTCCTTCGTCACCTGCCGGAACTCCTCCCAGCTCCAGGGGCGCTCCGGGGTCGGGACGCGCGCGCCGGAGGCCTTCAGCAGCTTCGTGTTGGCGATCAGGACGCGGGGCTCCTGGAGGAAGGGCACCCCGTGGACACCCTCGCCGAACGTGGTGGTGCGCCAGGACTGTTCGGGGATGTCGGCCTTCAGCCGCTCGGGCAGGAGGGGGCGCAGGTCGGCGAGGTAGCCCCCGTACGCGAAGTCGGCCAGGTCGTCGGAGGCGTCGTGGATGATGTCGGGGGCCTCGCCGCCCTCGAAGGAGGTGAGGAGCTGGTCGTGGACGCTGTCCCAGCTGCCCTGGACGTACTCCACCTGGACGTCGGGGTGGGCGGCGTTCCACTCCTTCACGAGCTGCTTGTTGGCGTCGACGGACTCCTTCTGCCAGGCCAGCGACTGGAACCGGAGCCGGATCGTGCCGTCCGCGTCCCGCCCGTCGTCGCCGCCCCCGGAGCAGCCGGTGAGCAGCAGGGCCAGGACGGCGACCGAGGTCGCGGCCCGCCGGAGAGCGGCGCGCATCAGTGCTTCACCGCCCCGGCCGTCATCCCGCCGGTGATCCGCCGCTGGATGAAGGCGAAGAGCACGAGGGAAGGGAGGGTGGCGAGGAACGCGGCGGCGGCGAGCGGCCCGAGGTCGGCCACGCCCTCCGCGCCGAGGAAGTGGGTGAGGACGACCGGCAAGGTCTGCTTCTCCGGGGTCTTGAGCAGGACGAGCGCGAAGAAGAACTCGTTCCATGCGGTGATGAACGCGAACAGCGCGGTGGCGACGATCCCGGGGGCGAGCAGCGGTGCGACGACGGAGACGAGGGTACGGACACGGCCCGCGCCGTCCACGGCTGCGGCCTCCTCCAGCTCGGTGGGCACGGCGCGTACGTACCCGGCGAGCATCCACAGCGCGAAGGGCAGCGACCAGACGACGTAGACGAGGATCAGTCCCCACAGGGTGTTGATCAGATGGAGGTTCTTCAGGATCAGGAAGAGCGGGATGATCACCAGGACGAACGGGAACGCCTGGCTGACCACGACCCAGCCGGTCGCGGCGGAGGCGAGACGGCCCCGGTGGCGGGCCATCACGTACGCCATCGGGGTGGCGATCACGACGGCGATGAGGGCGGCGGAGACGGCGGCGACCAGCGAGTTGCCCGCGGCCTGGAGCAGGGGCTGCTCGTCGAAGGCCTGCCGGAAGTTGTCCAGGGTGGGGTTCTCGGGGATCCAGGTGGGGTGCAGCGAGCCCAGTTCGCGGGCGGGCTTGAAGGCGGTCGAGATCAGCCACACGAACGGGAACGCGAGGAAGACCAGGTACGCCAGGAGGGCCAGGTACTGCCCGGTGCGGGCGGCCCGGCCGGTACGCAGCCCGGTGGACTCCCGCCCGGAGGCTTCGCGTGCGAGCGGCCCACGCCGCACGAGTCCGCGCCTCATCGGCTCTCACCTCCCCTGAGCCGGCCGACGAGGTAGACGGCGAGGAGCACGGAGATCACCGCGACCATCACACAGCCCATCGCCGCGGCGTAGCCGAACTGCCCGTAGCGGAAGGCCTCCTCGTAGGCGAAGAGCATCGGCAGCCGGGTCCGGCCGCCGGGTCCGCCGCTGGTCAGGACGTAGACGAGAGCGAAGGAGTTGAAGTTCCAGATCAGGTTGAGGGCGCTGATGGCGAGGGCGATGGGCTTGATCGCGGGCCAGGTGACCGTGCGGAACCGGCGCCAGGCGCCCGCGCCGTCCAGGGCGGCCGCCTCGTGGAGTTCACGCGGGGTGTTCTGGAGCCCGGCGAGCAGAGCCACGGTGGTCTGCGGCATGCCCGCCCAGATGCCGACGAGGATGACGGCGGGCAGCGCGGTGGCGAGACCGGTCAGCC
Source organism: Streptomyces durocortorensis (assembly GCF_016901035.1). Taxonomy (GTDB): domain Bacteria; phylum Actinomycetota; class Actinomycetes; order Streptomycetales; family Streptomycetaceae; genus Streptomyces; species Streptomyces durocortorensis. The sequence goes on along the minus strand of NZ_JAFEUF010000087.1, from coordinate 12,690 downwards.
AGTCCCGGCCGTCGCCCAGCCCGAGGTCGCGGATGGTCTCGTTGAGGATGCCGGCGTCCGGGTTGTAGACGAGCCGCCACATGATGCCGACGACGACCTCGGGCATCGCCCAGGGGACGATCGCCAGCGCCCGGGCCAGCCAGCGCAGCCGCAGGTTCTGGTTGAGCAGCAGGGCGAGGCCGAGCGCCAGCAGGAACTGCGGGACGGTGACGCCGACGGCCCAGACCAGGCCGATCCGGAACGATTCCCAGAACAGGGTGTCGTGCAGCAGGTCCTGGAAGTTCAGGGTGCCGATCCACTGGGTGGAGCGGGTCCGGCCGGACTGGGCGTCGGTGAAGGCGAGCGCGATGCCGTAGAGGAGCGGTCCGACGCTGAGGATCAGGATCGGGATGAGCGCGGGCAGCACCAGGAACCACGCGGCGCGGTCCCCGAACGCCTTGCCCTGCGGCGGCCCCGAGGGCCCGGGCCGCCAGGACCTGCGCGGCCGCCCTCCCTGTCCGCCGTGCCCGTCCCGTCCGCTGCGCCCGCCGGGCGGGCCGTCCGGTCCGGGCCGCTTCGTCGCGGTCACCGATGTCACGAAGAAGACCCCTCTGTCCTGTATCTCGCTGATGTGCCTGAGGTGGACTTCATCCCGTTCTGGCTGCCGGGGAGGCCTCCGTCATCGTGCTGACGGGCCGTGGGTTCGTCAAGGTGGCCTGCGCGGATGCGAAAATCGCACCCATGGACGAGATGCGTGCGCGCGAGGTGCTGACGGCCGCCGGGTTCCCCGGCGCGGCGGAGCTGCTCGCGCTGGGCGAGAACGCGGTGTTCGCGGCCGGCGACCTGGTCGTCAAGATCGGGCGGGACGCCACCGGCCACCCCGAGCTGCGGGAGCGGGCGGAGCGGGAGGTGGCGCTCGCCGACTGGCTCGCCGCGTCGGGCGTGCCTGCCGTCCGGGCCGCCGAGGGCGGGGCCCGCCTGGTCGAGGGCCACCCGGTGACGCTGTGGCACCGGCTCCCCGACCCCGTACGCCCCGCCGAGCCGCGCGACCTCGCACCGCTGCTGAGTCTGGTGCACGCGCTGCCCGCCCCGACCGACTTCACGCTCCCGCGCCGCGAGCTGCTCGGCGGGGTCGAACGCTGGCTGACCCTGGCGGGGGACGCGATCGACCCGGCGGACGCCGACTACCTCCGCGAGCGCCGCGACGGCTTCGCGGCCGCGGCCGACGCGCTGGTCCCCCACCTCCCCCCGGGCCCGATCCACGGCGACGCCCTCCCCCGCAACGTCCATGTCGGCCCGGACGGCCCGTTCCTGGTCGACCTGGAGACGTTCTCCGCCGATCTGCGCGAACACGACCTGGTCGTCCTCGCCCTCTCCCGCGACCGCTACGGCCTCGACCCGGCGGCCTACGACGCCTTCACCGCCGCGTACGGCTGGGACGTCCGGGAGTGGGCGGGATGCGCGGTCCTGCGCGGCGCCCGCGAGACGGCGAGCTGCGCCTGGGTCTCCCAGCACGCCCCGGCCAACCCGAAGGCGCTCACCGAATTCCGCCGCCGGGTGGCGTCCCTGCGCGAGGACGATGCCGAGGTCCGCTGGTACCCGTTCTGAACGGGCCGGGGCGTGCCGTGCCGGGCCCCGCGATGAGTGATCCACTGGTGGCCTGCCGTGGCACGGGGGCCGCGTAGGCTTCCGCCCGACCGTCCCACGCCATCCGAAAGGGAACACCCATGCCCATAGCCCGTACGACCGCAGTGACGTGGAGCCTCTCCGCCGTGGCCGGCGGCGCGCTGCTCGTCGGCTGTTCCGGGTCGGTCAGCGTCGGGAACTCGGAGCCGAAGCTGCCTGCGGACAAGCTCGCCACGACTGTCTCCGAAAAACTCGCGGCCACCACGAACCAGCCCGAGCCGGACATCACCTGCCCCGCGGACCTCGCGGGGAAGGTCGGTACCACCACGCGCTGCACGCTCACGGCGAAGGACGGCAGCACGCTGGGCGTGTCGGTGAAGGTGACCTCGGTCGACGGGGACCAGATCAACTTCGACATCAAGGCCGACGACACGGCTTCCCCCGCCCCGAACTGACGCCGGGGACGGTCACCGCGCCCCTGGAACGGTCAGCGCATCCGGGGAATGACCGGCCAGGCCGACTCGACCACCGCCGCCGGATCCGTGGTGCGCCGCAGATAGGCCTGGAGCGAGGCCGACTGCTCGGCTGCCGCCCGCACCTGAAGGGCGTGCAGTTCCTCGGGCGGCAGGGTGGCGACCGGCCGGTGCCGCTCTCCCATCCGGCGCACCACCCGCACCGCGGCCACCGCGTCGGCGCTCGCGTCATGGGCCCCGTCGAGCGTGACCCCGTAGTGGTCGCACAGCGCCTGGAGGGCCCGCTTGCCCTTGCGGTACTTGTCGACGTGCTTGTCGATCACCAGCGGGTCGATGACGGGCGAGGGCGCCCCGCCGACCCGCTCCTCGACCGACTTCAGCCCGTACCTGCGGCATTCGCGGTCCAGCAGCGAGAGGTCGTAGCGCGCGTTCATCACCACCAGCGGCACGCCCGAGCGCAGCACTTCGCCGACCGCGTGGGCGATCTCCTCGACGGCCGAGACCGCCCGGGTGCCGTGCTTGCGGGCGTGGTCCGTGCCGATGCCGTGGATCGCGGAGGCCTGCTCCGGTATCACCACGCCCGGGTCGAGCAGCCAGGTCCGCTGCTCGGCGACCGTGCCGTCCGGGTCCAGCCGGACGAGTGCGGCGGTGACGATCCGGTCGTTCTCGACGTCGGTCCCCGTCGTCTCCAGGTCGAAGCCGACCAGTGTGCCCTGGTGCCAGCTCATCCCGATACCTCCTTCATGGTGCTCCCCCGTGGTGCTCCCCCCGAGTGATGACCACCCTCGCACGGGCCACTGACAACGCCGGTGGAGGGTCAGGAGACCGGCCGGGAGTCCGTCCAGACCGACTCGAACTCCTCGCGGTACGTCTCGAAGAGGCCGTGCTCGTTGTCCTGACCCGCCCGCACCACCGTGCGTCTGCCCCCGCCTCGCAGCACCAGCACGGGCGCCTCCATGCCGCGGGCCCGGCGCAGATAGGGCTGGACGACGCCCACCGCGTCCGTGCCGTCGCCGTCCACCAGGTAGGCGGTGAAGCGCGGGGTCTCGTCGAAGACCTGGATCTCGAACGCGCCCGGGTCGCGGAGCTTGGAGCGGACCCGGCGCATGTGGAGGATGTTCATCTCCACCGAGCGGCTCAGCTCGCCCTTCTTGAGGCCGAGTTCCCGCTCCCGGCGGCGCACCGCGCTGCTGGCCGGGTTGATGAACAGCAGCCGGACCCGGCAGCCCGACTCGGCGAGCCGCACGAGCCGGCGGCCGGAGAAGTTCTGGACGAGCAGATTGAGGCCTATGCCGATGGCGTCGAGCCGCCGCGCCCCGCCGAACAGGTCCTCGGCGGGCAGCTGGCGCTGGAGCCGGACCCGGTCGGGGTGGACGGAGACCACGTCCGCGTACCGGTCGCCGACCAGCTCCTCCACCGCGTCCACCGGCAGCCGGTCGGCGGACGGCACCCCCGCCCCGCTGCCGAGGATGTCCAGGAGCCGGGCGGAGGCACGCTCCGCCTGGGCGAGGACCGCCTCGTTCAGGGCGCGGTTGCGGGAGACGACGTTCCGCGCGACCTCCAGCTCGTCCAGGGCCAGCTCGACATCCCGCCGGTCGTCGAAGTACGGCTCGAAGCACGGCCAGTGCTGGACCATCAGCTCCCGCAGCTGCGGGAGCGTGAGGAAGCTGAGGACGTTGTCGTCGGCCGGGTCGAGCAGATAGCCCTTGCGGCGCGAGACCTCGCGTACGGCGACGGCGCGCTGCACCCACTCCTGCCCGGCCGGTCCGGCCGCGGCCACCACCCACTCCTCGCCGTGCACCGGCTCGTAGATCGGCCGGAGCACCGCGGCGACGACGGCCCGCAGGCGCTGTTCGACCAGATTCAGCCAGATATAGGCCCGCCCGGCCCGCTGGGCGCGGGTGCGCACCTCGCCCCAGGCCTCCGATCCCCAGTCCAGCTCGGCGCCTATCTCCACGGGCTGCGCGAGGGACACCGCCCCGGGCGGGGCATGGGTCGATTCCCCCTCGTGACCTGCGTCACCTGGGGGCAGCTCGAACCCTCCCGAGCTCACCCGCGTACCGCCTTCCACTCCCCCACCCAACGATCAAGGAAGGGTACTCCGGGAGCGTGATCCGGTGCAGCCCGATGCGCACGCGACTTTCTCAACTCCTGGGAAGGTACGGCTTGTTCCTTGCGGCGAGATCGGGTGGAGTGAGCGGATTCATAGTGATTGGGCCCCTGCTCCGGGACGGGATCCGGACGCCCGCCGGGTGACGGGGCCCGGAAGCACGTCCGGGGCGGCACGGGAGTGTCCGAAGTTGACCGGTGCGGCCGGGACCGGGCGACGGGATGCGGCCGCACCGCGCGACGTCCTAGGTGAGAACCCGGTTTTCGGGGAAGATTCAGGGCGTACGCGGGAAGTATTCGAGGAGCATCGGGCGGAGAAAAGCCACCGCACCCGGATCAGAAGTGGAAGAGTCTTCATCATGCAGGTCTGGCCGGGACACGCTTATCCGCTCGGCGCCACGTACGACGGCGCCGGGACCAACTTCGCGGTCTTCTCGGAGGCCGCCGACCGCATCGAGTTGTGCCTGTTGCACGACGACGGTTCGGAGACGGCGGTGGAGCTCCGGGAGACCGACGCCTTCGTGCGCCACGCCTATCTGCCCGGGGTGATGCCGGGTCAGCGGTACGGCTTCCGGGTGCACGGACCCTACGAGCCCCAGCACGGGACGCGGTGCAACTCCGCGAAGCTGCTGCTGGATCCGTACGCCCGTGCGGTCGCCGGGAAGATCGACTGGGGCGAGGAGGTGTACGGCTACCCCTTCGGGAAGCCGGACGCCCGCAACGACCTCGACTCAGCGCCGCACACCATGAGCTCGGTGGTGGTCAACCCGTACTTCGACTGGGGCGACGACCGCCTCCCGCGTACCGACTACCACCGGACCGTCATCTACGAGGCCCATGTGAAGGGCCTCACCATGCTGCACCCCGGGCTGCCGCCCGAGCTGCGCGGCACGTACGCGGGGCTCGCGCATCCGGAGGTCATCGCCCACCTGACCGAACTGGGCGTCACCGCGATCGAGCTGATGCCCGTTCACCAGTTCGTGCAGGACCACCGCCTCGCGGACATGGGACTGGCCAACTACTGGGGCTACAACACCATCGGCTTCTTCGCCCCGCACAACACCTACGCGTCCTGGGGCGACCGCGGCGAACAGGTGCTGGAGTTCAAGCAGGCGGTGAAGGCGCTGCACCAGGCGGGCATCGAGGTCATCCTCGACGTCGTCTACAACCACACCGCCGAGGGCAACCACCTCGGTCCCACGCTCTCCTTCCGCGGTCTCGACAACGCCTCCTACTACCGGCTGACCGACGATCAGCGGTACTACATGGACACCACGGGCACCGGGAACTCCCTGCTCATGCGGTCCCCGCACGTCCTCCAGATGATCATGGACTCGCTGCGGTACTGGGTGACCGAGATGCATGTGGACGGCTTCCGCTTCGATCTGGCGGCCACGCTGGCCCGCCAGTTCCACGAGGTGGACCGGCTGTCCTCGTTCTTCGACCTCGTGCAGCAGGACCCGGTGGTCAGCCAGGTGAAGCTGATCGCGGAACCGTGGGACGTCGGCGAGGGCGGCTACCAGGTGGGCAACTTCCCGCCGCTGTGGACCGAGTGGAACGGCAAGTACCGCGACACGGTCCGCGATCTGTGGCGGGGCGAGCCGCGCACGCTCGCGGAGTTCGCCGGACGCCTCACCGGCTCCTCCGACCTCTACCAGGACGACGGCCGCCGGCCGCTGGCCTCGATCAACTTCACCACCTGCCACGACGGCTTCACGCTGCACGACATGGTCTCGTACAACGAGAAGCGCAACGACGCCAACGGGGAGGAGAACCGGGACGGCGAGAGCCACAACCGGTCCTGGAACTGCGGGGCCGAGGGCGAGACGGACGACCCCGAGGTCCTGGAGCTGCGGGCCCGCCAGATGCGGAACTTCATCGCCACGCTGATGCTGTCGCAGGGCGTGCCGATGCTGAGCCACGGCGACGAGTTCGCCCGTACGCAGCAGGGCAACAACAACGCCTACTGCCAGGACAACGAACTGTCCTGGGTGCACTGGCCCGATCCGAACGAGCCGGCCGACGCACCCGCCTCCACGCTGCTGGAGTTCACCCGGGCGATGGTGTGGCTGCGCCGCGACCACCCGGTCTTCCGGCGCCGCCGGTTCTTCCACGGGCGGCCGGTGGAGGGCACGCACGACGACCTGTCCGACATCGCCTGGTTCACCCCCGAGGGCGAGGAGATGACCCAGCAGGACTGGCAGGCGGCGCACGCCAAGGCGATGACCGTGTTCCTGAACGGGCACGCGATCTCCGAGCCCGGACCGCGCGGGGAGCGGATCTCCGACGACTCGTTCCTGCTGATGTTCAACGCGAGCGCCGAGACGCTGGAGTTCGCCGTCCCGGTCGCCCACGGGGAGCAGTGGCAGGTCGTCGTGGACACCGCGCGGCCGGACGGGGTTCCGCCCGGCACGGGGCCAAAGGTCGCCGAGGGCGAGCACGTCACGCTGATCGGGCGCAGCCTGACGGTGCTGAAGCGGCCCGCCTGAGGCCCGGCGGACGAAATGTCGGGGTGAGGTTCCGCCCGGGGTGACACGGTTCGCCCCGGGCGGGGTACGTAGAAATCCATGACGCCCTCCGCCACGTACCGGCTTCAGCTCCAGCCCGACTTCCCGTTCGCCGCCGCCGAGAAGGCCGTGCCCTACCTCGCCGCGCTCGGTGTCTCGCACCTCCACCTCTCCCCCGTCCTGGAGGCGGTCCCCGGCTCCACCCACGGTTACGACGTGGTCGACCACAGCCGGGTACGGGCGGAGCTGGGCGGTGAAGAGGGGCTGCGGTCGCTCGCCTCGGCCGCCCGCGAGCACGGCCTCGGGCTGATCCTGGACATCGTGCCCAACCACATGGCCGCCTCGCCCCGGCACAACCGGCGGCTGTGGGAGGTGCTGCGCGAGGGCCCCGCCTCCCCCTACGCCCGCTGGTTCGACATCGACTGGGCGGCGGGCGGCGAGAAGGTACTGCTGCCGGTGCTGGCCGGGCCACTCGGCCAGGAGCTGGAGCACCTGGCCGTGGACGGGGACGTGCTGCGCTACCACGATCTGGAGTTCCCGCTGCGGGCCGGCACGGCGGACCTGCCGCTGCCGGAGCTGCTGGAGGTCCAGCACTACCGGCTCGGCTGGTGGCGGCTGGCCCGCACCGAGCTGAACTACCGGCGGTTCTTCACCGTCCCGGAGCTGATCGGGGTCCGCGTCGAGTACCCGGAGGTCTTCGAGGACACCCACGCCAAGGTCCTCGAACTGCTCCGCGACGGCGTCCTGGACGGGCTGCGCATCGACCACCCGGACGGTCTCGCCGCCCCCGCCGCCTATCTGGAACAGCTCAACGAGGCCACCGGCGGGCGCTGGACGGTGGTGGAGAAGATCCTCACCGGCGACGAGCACCTCCCGGCGGACTGGGCGGTCGCGGGCACCACCGGGTACGACGCCCTGCACCGGATCGACGGGCTGTTCACCGACCCGTCCGGCACGGCGGAACTGCTCGACCGCTACCGGGAGTTCGCGGGACCGCCCGGTGACCGGGGCGGCGACTGGAGTGCGACGGTGCGCCGGGCCGCGTACCGGGTGGCGACGCACGAACTGGCCGCCGAGACGGCCTGGCTGACCCGGCTCGCGGCCGGGATCTGCGAGCGCGACCCGGCGCTGCGCGACCACGCCCCGTGGGCGCTGCGGACGGCGATCCGGGAACTGCTGGTACGGGTTCCGGTCTACCGGCCGTACGTCACGGCGGGCGAGCCGCCGACCCGGATCGCCGAGGAGACGCTGACCGAGACGGCGGTACGGGACGCGAAGGCGGTGTTCTCCGTGCCGGAGGAGGCGGCGGCCGTCGACGTCGTACGGGATCTGGCGCTCGGGCGGCTCGGCGGCGGGGAGGAACAGGCCGCGTTCTGTGCCCGGTTCGCACAGACGGCGTCGGCGCTGCACGCCAAGTCGGCCGAGGACACGGCGTTCTACCGGTACGTCCCGCTGCTCTCGGCCACCGAGGTGGGCGGCGATCCGGGGCAACCCACCGTGTCACCCGAGGAGTTCCACGCGTTCGCCGCCCGGATCGCCCGTGACTGGCCCGGCACGGGCACGGTTCTGACCACGCACGACACCAAGCGCAGCGCGGACGTGCGGGCGCGGATCGCGGTGCTGTCGCAGTGCCCGGAGCGGTGGGCGACGCTGATGACGGAGCTGACGGCGGCGACGCCGGTCGCCGCCCCGGATCCTCAACTGGCCTGGGCGGCCTGGCAGTCGGCGTACGGCTGTGCGGAGCTGCCGGCCGACGAGCTGGGCGGACGGCTGGAGCAGGCGCTGCTGAAGGCGGTACGCGAGGCGGGGCTTTTCACCAGCTGGACCGAGTCTGCCCCGGCCTACGAGCGGGCGGTGTCGGACTTCGTCGCGGCCGGGCCGGGCCAGGGGGACGGCGTGTCCCGGAGGCTGATCGCCGAGTTCGCGGACGCGCTCGCCCCGCATGTCCGGGCCCAGGTGCTGGGGGCGGCGCTGGTGCACCTGACGATGCCGGGGGTGCCGGATCTCTACCAGGGCACGGAGAGCGAGTACCTGGCCCTGGTCGACCCGGACAACCGGCGGCCGTTCCGGCGACCCGAGGCCCCGGACGAGAAGCAGGCGCTGACGGCGGCCGCGCTGGGGCTGCGCCGCGAACTGCCGGACGCTTTCGGGGAGTCGGGGGCGTACGCGCCGCTGACGGCGACCGGTCCGGCTGCCGGGCATCTGCTGTCCTTCAGCCGCTCGGGCGAGGTGGTCACGGCGGTGACCCGTCTTTCGCTGCGGCTGGTGGAGGCCGGGGGCTGGCGGGACACGGCGCTGGAGCTGCCGGACGGGGGCCCTTGGCGGGACCTGCTGTCGGCTTCGCCGGGACGGGAGTTCACGGGTGGCGCGGTGGCGGCGGGCGAACTGTTCGCCGAGCGGCCGGTGGCGCTGCTGCGGCGGGTGCGAGGCTGAGGGCCCCCGGGGGGCGTCTCCCCGGTGCACCCGTCGGGCGCCCGGCGGGTGCGTCCGGCCGCGTCGGGCGGGCGCACGGGTCGGCCGGGCGGACTGATCGGGCGGGTACGTCCGGCCCGGCCCGGCCTCCCGCCGTCAGGACGGGCGTACGAGCAGGGCGCGCGGGCCGCGGGTGAGCAGGCCGCCCGCCGCCGGTCGGAAGCCCTCGGCCCAGCGGATGCCCGGCATCGCCGTCAGCAGGGCGTGCAGGCCGTGCTCGGCCTCCAGTCTGCCGAGGAGGGCGGCGGGGCAGCCCGCCGGACCGATGAGCAGCGGGTCGGCGTCGGCGCGCAGCGGGTCGAACCGGTCGGGTGCGGCGAACCGGGCGGGGTCACGGCCCGCCGCGCCGATGAGACAGGCGACGGGGGCGTCGGCGGGGAGCGTGCCGCCGCTGACGGCCACCTCGGTGCGGGTACGGCGCAGCACGATCTGGACGGGCGGATCGCGGCGCAGCGTCTCGGCCCAGGCCCGCCCGAGCAGCGTCCGGGAACCCTCCCCGGCTCCCCCGGCCGGGGGGGCGGCGGTCGCGGCGGCCCTCGCGGCGGCCAGCAGGTCGGGGTCGTCCAGCATGTTCGCGAGGAACGAGGCGAGGGCGTGCTCGCGGAGCGCGGTGGGCCCGGCGCAGTCGTCGGCTCCGCCGCCGGTACGTCGCCGGCGGGCGGCCGGGGGCAGGGTGCTCAGGTCCGGGGAGGAGAGCCCGGCCGCCGCGGCGGCGGCCCCGGCGGGCAGCCACCGGCAGAAGTCGGCGACCAGGTCCGCCCGGTCGCGTCCGGCGATCCGGCGGGCCAGGACGTACGCGGTCCGCTCGACGGCGGGGGCGGCGGTGCTCCACGGCACGGTGAGAGGGCCGCAGACCAGGCTGCCCCGGCAGAGGCCCAGCGGGACGGGGGCCCGGCCGCGCGGGGCCCCGTCGTGCGGGTAGCCGGTGAACCGGTGGTCGGTGAGGGCCAGGGCCACATCCACGTACCGGCTCAGCAGCCAGGCGCCGAGGTCCGGGTCGTAGCCCAGCGGGTAGTCGGTGCGCAGCAGGCGGTAGAGGCGCAGCCGGTAGGGGTCCGTGGTGCCCCCCGGGGCCAGGAGTCCCGGCCGCCCGCCCGCGAGCCGGTGCGGACGGCGGGCGGCGGGCAGCGCGTCGGGGCGGTCGACCGGCATCCCGCGACCCCTGGAGTCGGTGCGCCGGCGGTCGGCGCGCGTCCTCTCAGCGGACCACCGGCGGGGACGCCCCGCAGTCGGCGTACGGCCGTTCGGGTGAGAATGCGCCGGGTCGCGGAGGGCGGAGCCCGGCGGTGGGCAGGGCGCCGAGCAGCTCCGTGAAGGCCGCCGCCGCTCCGGTCAGCGCGACCCGGGAGAACACGCCCAGCGGGCGGAGCCAGGGCGGGTCGACGCCGAGCACCGCGCAGTCCTCGCCGATCGCGCCCCCGACGAGGTGGGCGGGGGCCGTGGACACACCGACGCCGGCCGCGGCCATCCGCACGGCGGTCGAGGTGTGCTCGGTCCACACCGCCGTACGGGGCGCGAAGCCCGCCGCCGCGCAGACCCCTTCCAGGAAGGGGCGGCCCTCGATGACCGGCTCCATGCCGCACCGCACCCACGACCGGTCGGCCAGCTCGTGGAGGCCGACCGAGGAACGCCCGGCGAGCGGGTCGTCGAACGGGACGACGAGGACGATCTCCTCCTCTCCCACCGGGACGACGGGTCCGGTCCAGTGCGCCGGCAGCGGCCCCACGGCCAGGTCGGCGATGCCGCGTTCCACCTGGTCCTCCAGGGCGTCGGTGCTGGCGTACTCGTGGAGGACGAGACCGACGCCCGGATGGGCGCGCCGCCAGTGCGCGAAGACGTCGGGGAGGATGCCGACGGCCACCGAGTGCACGGTGGCGATGTGCAGTTCGCCGCCTTCCGCACCGGCGGCGGCCCGGGCCGCCCGACGGGCCTGGGCGGCGCTGCGGACGGAGCGTTCGGCGTGCGGGAGGAAGGCCCGGCCCATCGGGGTGAGCAGGACGCCGCGCGGCAGCCGTTCCAGCAGTTCGCCGCCGACGTTCCGCTCCAGCGCCTTGATCTGGTGGGAGAGGGCCGGCTGGGTGACGTGGAGCCGTTCGGCGGCGCGGGTGAAGGAGGACTCCTCGACGACCGCGACGAAGTACTCCATCTGACGCAAACTCATGTTCCGTGTCCCCCCAGAGGATTTCACCCACCACGCCCCATGAACGTTGTGCATCGACTCCACACGCATTCTGCCTTGGACGCATGGCCGGGGCCGGGGCGAGGGTGGAGCACATGACGAGGACAAGCACGGAGAAGACCACCACGGACGTCCTGGTCGTCGGCGGCGGGACCGGCGGCTACTCGACGGCGTTGCGCGCGGCGGCCCTGGGGCTGCGGGTCGTGCTCGCCGAGCGGGACGCGGTCGGCGGCACCTGTCTGCACCGGGGCTGCATCCCGAGCAAGGCGATGCTGCACGCCGCCGAACTCGTCGACGGGATCGCCGAGGCCCGGGAGCGGTGGGGGGTGAAGGCGACGCTCGACGCGGTGGACTGGCCGTCCCTGGCCGCGACCCGGGACGACATCGTGGCCCGCAACCACCGCGGGGTCGAGGGACAACTCGCCCGTGCCGGGGTCGAAGTGATGCGCGGCAGCGCCGAGTTGACGGGGCCGCGCTCCGCCCGGATCAGCGGGTACGGGGAGGTCGTCGCCCGGCGGGGTGTGGTGCTGGCGACCGGCTCGCGGCCCCGGATGCTGCCGGGTCCGGCGGTGGACGGGCGGCGGGTGGTGACGAGCGACGACGCGCTGCACGCACCGGGGCTGCCCGGGTCCGTGCTGGTGGTCGGCGGCGGGGCGATCGGTGTGGAGTACGCCTCCTTCCACAGGTCGATGGGGGCCGACGTGACCCTGGTGGAGGCCGCCGACCGGCTGGTGCCCCTGGAGGACGCGGAGGTGTCACGGCACCTGGTCAGGGGGCTGAAGAAGCGGGGCATCCGGGTGGAGGCGGGCGCGCGGCTGCTGGAGTGGGAGGTGGTGGACGAGGGGGTGCGGGCCGTCGTCAGGACCGCCCGGGGCGAGTCGGTCACGGTGGCGGCGGACCGGCTGCTGGTGGCGGTCGGCCGGGAGCCGGTGACCGACGGGCTGAGGCTCGCGGCGGCGGGGCTGGTGACGGACGGGCGGGGCCATGTCGTGCCCGCCGACTGGTCGCGGCTTGAGACGGCGGTGCCGGGTGTCCACGTGGTGGGCGACCTGCTGCCGCCGCCGTCCCTCGGGCTGGCCCACGCCTCTTTCGCCGAGGGGCTGTTGGTGGCGGAGACGCTGGCCGGGCTGCGTACCTCGCCGGTCGACTACGCCGCCGTTCCCCGGGTCACGTACTCCTCGCCGCAGACGGCCGCGGTGGGCCTGACCGAGGCGCAGGCCCGGGACGCGGGGCACGACGTGGTGGTGAACACCCTGCCGCTGACCGCCGTCGCCAAGGGCATGGTGCACGGCAGGGGCGGCCTGGTGAAGGTGGTGGCGGAGCGGGCCTTGCCGGCCGATGTGGC
>NZ_JAFEUF010000609.1 GCF_016901035.1 Streptomyces durocortorensis | reverse complement strand
CAAGGCCCCTATGGTCCGCATCGTCCGTACATGATCGCATCCCGGCCCTCTCCAGCTTCACCAGAACCCAATCCTTCGAAGCCTGAGGGGTTCCCGCCCCGGAACCGAGACCATAAGTCGGTGTTGGGACAGGGTGCGCGCTCTCCCTCCCCTCACGCTTCTCGGCCTCATCCTGACCGGGCCCGGACTTGTCGCGTGCGACGCCGCGCCCGGCGAAACCGACCGCGTCTTCTCGTCTTCGGGAAAG
>NZ_JAFEUF010000008.1:51482-75905 GCF_016901035.1 Streptomyces durocortorensis | reverse complement strand
CCCCCCCCCGCCCGCCCCCCCCCCCGGGGGGGGGGCGCCCCCCTCTCCCGGGGCTCCGCCCCCCCCCCCCCCCCCCCCCCCCCCCCCCCGGGGGCCCTGGCTTCACCCTTGCCACCCGCGGTCCGCGTGGCAAGATCGCCGGATGCTGAAGCTCACCGATTTCATCATCGACTGCCCCGAGCCCATGAAGCTCGCGGCGTTCTACGCCGAGGTCACCGGCGAACTCGTCAAGCCCGACAGCGACGACAACTGGGCCGGCATCAAGTTCGGGAAGATCGAGCTCGCGTTCCAGCGCGTCGACAACTTCCGCGCCCCGAACTGGCCCGACGACGAGCACCCCAAGCAGTTCCACCTCGACTTCGAAGTCGACGAGTTCGAACCCGAGGAACAGCGCCTCACCGCCCTCGGCGCCACCCTCCGCAAGGACTTCGTCGGCGAGGAGGGCTACGGCTGGCGCGTATACACCGACCCGGTCGGCCACCCCTTCTGCCTGTGCCGCAACAGGCGCGTCCAGTGGATCGACGGCGAGCCCGTCGGGCTCTGACGGGCACCGGATGGGCGCGGGGGCTCCGGGCATGGCCCCGGCGAGTACCTGGATCACCCCACCCTGGGTGATTGATCTCGATGGCGAGCCCCGGAAGCAGATGAACACGGCACCTGTGGATCATGTAGTTCTCCACGCTGCAAGATTCATGAAGGTGCCGTGTTCGTTCCTCCATCATCTCCTCTCGCTGTCCGTGCGCCTCATGCCCCCTGCCTGGAAGCTCTCCACGAGGGTGTGGCCAAGGACCAAGTCCGTCGCCTGGTTGCCGAGTTCGAGTCGGTCACCGATCCGCGAGGGGCCTGCGGAGTGCGCTACCGGCTCTCCTCTGTCCTGGCCCTGGTGGTCTGCGCGATGACCCCGTCCGGCCACGACTCGATCACCGCGGCGGCGGAGTGGTGCCGACGTGCGACGCCGGAGGAGCTGGCCGCCTTCGACCTGCCCTATCACCCGCTCCTTGGCCGCTACCGGATCCCGAGTGAGAAAACCCTGCGCAGCATCCTGGGGCGGCTCGATCCCGGCGGGATCAGCGCGGCCGGGCACGACTACCTGCGGCCCCTGCTGTCCGCACGGTCCCGCCGTCCGGAGCCGGTGATGCCCGACGGTGGCACCGAGCGTGAACAGCGTCGGGCCCACCGGGCGGCCGCCCGCGCCGAGCCGGTACGCCCCCGGCGGCGGGCGATCGCAGTGGACGGTAAGTGCCTGCGCGGCGCCAGACGCCCCGACGGCAGGCGCGTCTTCGTCCTGTCCGCCGTCCGGCACGGCGACGGTGTCACGCTCGCCTCCCGCGAGATCGGCGCGAAGACCAACGAAATCCCCGAGTTCGCACCCCTGCTCGACCAGATCGACGACGCGGATCTCGCGGGGGCGGTCGTCACCGCCGACGCCCTCCACGCCCAACACGACCACGCCACCTACCTGCGCGAACGCGGCGCCCACTACCTGCTGACCATCAAGAACAACCAGCGCAGACATGCCCGTCAACTCCACGCCCTGCCCTGGAAAGACATCCCCGTGATTCACCGCGACGACGCCCGGGGACACGGCCGCCACGAGCAGCGGCTCGTACAGGTCGTTACCGTCGACGGCCTGCTCTTCCCGCACGCAGCACAGGTCCTGCGTATCCAGCGCCGTCGTCGTCTCTACGGGGCGAAGAAGTGGTCCAGCGAGACCGTCTACGCCGTCACCGACCTGCCCGCCGAGGAAGCGAACGCAGCCGAGATCGCATCCTGGGCTCGCGGCCACTGGACCGTGGAGAACACCGTCCACTGGTGCCGAGATGCCACCTTCAACGAGGATAAGTCCCAGGTCAGGACCTACAATGCGCCCGCCGTACTCGCTGCCCTCCGCGACCTGATCCGCAGCGCGCTCAAGCTCGCCGGCTACGTCAACACCGCCGCCGGACGACGAGCCCACACCGACCGCCCCCGCGTCCTCACCCTCTACGGCATCACATGATCAAACCGGACGAGCCAGGCACTCGCCGGGGCCCTGCCGGGCAGACACGCCGGCGAACCACTTCCAGAATGTCGCCGACCACCCGCGCCGCTACCGCGTGAAGCAACTGCGCAGCACCCGCGCGACACTCGCTCGAGCTTCAGCTACCGGCACCGGACAACTGCGGACCGCCCCGTCCGGCAGGCAGGCAGGCAGGCAGGCAGGCAGGCAGGCAAAGCGAAACCGGCCCCCCGGCACGGGCAGCCCACCAGGAACCGGACCACACCCACGGAACCCCGACAACCACCGCCAGGCCCCGCAAAACAAGCAGACGAACGCCCAGCCACCACCGCGCCACCAGCATCACACGGAAGACCAGCACCGAAAAGGGATCCGCCTGCACCACCGCCACCACCCGACCACGGCCAAAAGGACAGCCCCCGGATCCAGTACCGCAACGTCGCCCCCTCCGACCCGCACAAAGATCAACTGTCCGCTCGCCGACGACGAGGCCTTCACTCTCGCCGTCAAACTCGTGCGGACCGCCCTCGGGGCCGTGCGCGGCGAATGAGCTCAGCGCGGACGGTCACGGCTTCCCCGACGTCACGTCGGGGATGAACATCATCAACGGGAACGGAACTCCGAGTTCTTCAAGCACCCTCGCCGACACCCGCGCTGTCCGTCGGGCCTCAAGAGCGGGCAACGGGGCCGGCTTGGTGTGCTGAACGCTCAGGCGTCCCTCATGCCCCCGGAGGCGGCGGTCAGTTCGGCCAGCTTCTGGAACTCGCCCAGGTCGTAGTTGGCCAGCGCGGAATCGAGGTTGGTCAGTGCGCCGACGCGCTCGACGAACCCTTGCGGGTCGTACTCGATCTGGAGGGCGACGCGGCTCGTGGACTCGTCGATCCGGTGGAACGTGACCACTCCCGCGTGGTGGACGCCCTCGGTCGTCTTCCACGCGATGCGGTTCTCCGCCACGACCTCGGTGAGTTCCGCGACGAAGTTCTTGTCAGCCCCGGGCAGCGAGAGCTGCCAGGCGAATCGCCGCTCGTCGATCGGGTCCACGCGCTGGACGTGGCTGAGGAACCTCGGCCACTGCGTGACGTCGCACCACAGAGCCCAGGTGACGGCGACCGGGGCCTTGACATCGATGGTTTCGACGAGCGAGGAGGACATGAGCGACCACCGTTCCTTCTGCGAGAAGTTTGCTGTACGAGTACGGCTTCGCCCTCTCGTACCCCGACCGGCGCCTCTCAACAGCCCTTCGTTTCGGCTGGCGACCAGGGTGAGGCCCTGCTGCCCGGCCGGTACGCTGCCGGGGTGACGGAGCGTATCCAGCAGGACGGGCGGCGGCCGGCGAACGACGGGCCGAGGGCCGCTGCCCGTAACCGGGCCGCTCTGGTCAACGCCGCCCGGGAGGTCTTCGCGGAGCACGGTCTGGAGGCGCCTCTCTCCGCGATAGCGCGCCGGGCCGGGGTCGGGCAGGGCGTGCTCTACCGGCACTTCCCGGACCGGAGCGCCGCCGTGGCCGCGGTTCTGGAGGAGAACGTTCGGCAGGTCGAGCAGGCCGCCGAGGACGAGAGCGCGACCTTCGAGGGGGTGCTCGGTGTGCTGACGTGGCATCTCGCGGAGTCGGCGGCCTTCATCGGACTGCTGCACGCAGACCGGGCCGGCAGTCGCTCGGGCATCCGCGCGCACGCCTCCGGCCTGTCCGAGCGGGTGGAGCGTGCTCTGCGCAGGCACCTCCCCCGCGGTCACCGGCTGAGCTGGGCGGATGATCTGGTGCTCTCGGTCGCCATGGTCTCCGCCGCCGTCATCGGCACCACCCGCGAGGAGCGCGAACGCCGGGCGCTGGCCGCCTGGCGGTTGCTCGGCGTCGAGGTGGGGCCGGTGCGGGCCTTCGGCGGCTGAGCTCAGGGGTGGGTGGTGGGTGGTGGGTGGTACGTGACTATTGCGGGATGTCCCCCTCCCCGGACACCGCACCCCAGGGGGCCTCGATGCCCGTCCGTGTCAGCCGCCGTTGGACTGCCGGATGCCTTTCGCCAGCGCCTCGAAGGTGTAGAGGTAGCCGCCGGCGGGACCGCTGACGGTCATGTACGCCTTCGTGCCGCCGGGGGTGATCGCCACGTTCGTCGCCGACTCCAGGCCCTCGGCACGCGGGGGAAGTTCGACCGTCGCCAGCCGCTCGCCGTGCCGGTCGTACACGGCCATGGCCGCCCGGCCGTGCAGCCCCTGGTAGAGGTTGCCGTCCGCGTCCACGGCGATCGAGTCGGTCTGGGCGATTCCGCCGTTCACGCGGACGGCGGTGTGCCGCGACGTCACCCCGCCCTTCGCGTCGAGGCGCAGGTAGGAGATCCGGTTCTCGGTCAGCTCGCTGAACCACAGGCCCCGGTGGTCCGCGTCGAAGGAGATCCCGTTCGGGGCGGCCAGGTCCTCGGCCAGAACGGTGGCCTCGGCGCCCTCCCGGTCGATCCGCACGACCCGCCCGTGCGCCGCGCCCTCGGACAGACCGCGTGAGTCGCTGACGTACAGGTTGCCCTGCTGGTCGAAGGCGATGTCGTCGGGGTTCATCCGCGCTCCGTCGACCTCGCCGGAGAAGAAGGTCCGCGCGTCGCCGCCCTCGGGGGCCAGGCTCACGACCTCGCCGTGCGCGAAGTCGCTGAGGTAGAGCCGTCCGTCGTACGGGCTGAACTGCGCCGAGGTATAGGCCCCTTCGCCGTCGGTGTGGAACGCCCGGGACGTCTTCTTCGCGAGGTCGACACGGATGACCTTGGGCTTGCCCTCGGGTGCGGTGACATCAACGACGAACAGGTCACCGCTCTCGCCGAACACAGGTCCCTCCAGCAAGGTCATTCCGGTCTCGCCGTGCACTCGGGTCAGCTGCATGACCTTCTTCGCCGGGATGGTCCCGACCGCGGAGAGCGACGCCTCCTCTCCCCCGGGCGCGCCGGCCTCCGTACCGCATCCGGAGAGGACCAACGCACCGATCGTGGCGAGCGCCGAAAGGAACCGGGCCGAAAGTCGCTGCATGAGGGGATCACTCTTCCTGTCCACAGTGGGCATTCCCGGGCCGGAGGTACGCGGTGGGCCGGGAGGCGCGCCTACCACTGGCCGAATGTCGACGTACCCGCCGGACTCCAACCGGACAGTTGTGTCCGGTAGTTGCTAGCGTAGCGGTCGGCCGCCCCGCCCGGAGCGGACTCACCGCTCCGGATCGAGGACCCCACATGACGACTCCTCAAGCCCCGGCCCCCCACGAGCTCGCCGCCCTGAGGCAGCGCTACCGCCTCGAACGTGAACGGCGCGTCCGCCCCGACGGCGCCGCCCAGTACCGCGACGCCGACGCCGAGTTCGGCTACTACGCCGCCGATCCGTACACGGTGGGGCCGAACCGGCGCGATCCGCTCCACGACGCCGTTGACGTCGCCGTGATAGGCGGCGGGTTCGGCGGCATCCTCGCCGGGGCGCACCTGCGGCGGCAGGGCGTCGAGCGCGTCCGGATCGTCGAGAAGGGCGGCGACTTCGGGGGGACCTGGTACTGGAACCGGTACCCGGGCATCCACTGCGACGTCGAGTCCCACGTGTATCTGCCGATGCTCGACGAGACCGGTTACGTACCGGAGTGGAAGTACGCCCCCGGGGACGAGATCCGTCGCCACGCGGTACGGATCGCGCGTGCTTTCGATCTCTATACGGATGCGGTGTTCTCCACCGGAGTCACCTCTCTGACCTGGGACGAGGCTTCCGAGACATGGGCCGTGGCCACGGATCGCGGTGATGCGTTCCGGGCCACCTACGTCGTCAACGCCACCGGCACCCTCACCGACCCGAAGCTGCCCGGGATCCCGGGCATCGAGGACTTCGCGGGCCACACGTTCCACACCTCGCGGTGGGACTACGCCTACACCGGCGGCACCCCGGAAGGCGGCATGACCGGCCTCGCGGACAAGCGGGTGGGCGTCGTCGGCACCGGGGCCACCGGTGTCCAGGTCATCCCGATGCTGGCCGAGGACGCCGCACATCTCCACGTGTTCCAGCGCACGCCCTCCACCGTGGACGTACGCGCCAATCGCCGCACCACCGTTGAGGACGTGGGCGCCGAGCAGGAGGGCTGGGCACGCCGGCGGCGGGAGAACTACCTCCGCATAGTCTCCGGCGAGAGCACCGACCACGATCTCGTCGCGGACCGGTGGACCGAGTCGGCGGGCCTGCTGGAGAAGCTCCTGCCGAGCTTCCGGCGACAGGGTGACCGGCAGGCCTTCGAAGCCGACTACGAGGCCGCCGACGCAGCCAAGATGAACGAGCTGCGCGCCCGCGTCGAACAGACGGTCACGGATGCGGAGACGGCCGCGAAGCTCAAGCCCTGGTACCGCTACGCCTGCAAGCGCCCCACCTTCTCCGACCTGTACTACCCGGCCTTCAACCGCGACAACGTCACCCTCGTCGACACCGCTGATACCCACGGGATCGAGCGTGTCACCGAGCACGGCGTCACCGTCGGCGGCACCACGTACGAACTCGACTGCCTGATCTTCGCCACCGGGTTCAACGTCGGGACCTCCGGCATCCACTCGGGCAAGCTCCCCGTCCACGGCCGGGGCGGCGTCCAGCTGCTGCACAGCTGGGCGCGGCGGGGCCCGCGCACGCTCCACGGCTTCACGAGCAGCGGCTTCCCCAACCTCCTGCAGATGGGGCCCCTGCAGAACGCCAGCAGCGTCAACTTCACCCATGTCCTGGACGAGCAGGCCGCCCACGCAGCCGCTCTCATCGCGGCCGCCGAAGCCGCCGGCGCCCTCATCGAGCCCTCCCCGGAGATCGAGGACGCCTGGATCGCCGCCCTGGCGGATGGCGCTCCCGACCACGAGTGGTTCCACGCCGAGTGCACGCCCGGGTACTACAACCGCGAAGGGCGGGGCCGCCCCGCCGGCCCCTTCGCCTACCCGCACGGCGCCGTCGCCTTCCACGAACTCCTCGCACGCTGGCGCGAGGAGTCCCTGGCCGAAGTCCTCCGGACGAAGACGAGGACGAGGACCGTGCTCCCTACGTGACTCGGCTCGGCTCGACCCGCGTGCCCGGCCGGCTGTCTAGGGCAGGATCTCCACGTACCCGTCCCTTCCGTGTACGCGGATTCGCTGCCCGTCCCGGATCAGCCGGGTGGCCTGTTCCACGCCCACGACCGCCGGCAGGCCGTACTCCCGGGCGATCACCGCACCGTGGGTCATCAGGCCGCCGACCTCCGTCACCAGGCCCGCGATGCCGACGAACAGCGGCGACCAGCTGGGGTCGGTGAAGGTCGTGACCAGGATGTCGCCCGCTTCCAGGTCGGCCTCCGCCATGTCGAGGATGACGCGGGCTCTTCCCTCGACGGTCCCGGCGGACACCGGCAGGCCGGTCAGCGCACCGGCCGGCACGTCGTCGCGCCGGTACGCGCCGCTGTGGGCCTCACCGTCCGAGGTGAGAACCCGGGGCGTTGTGAGCGCTTGGTACGAACGGAACTCCTCCTTGCGCCGCCGGATGAGCTGCTCGTCCACCCGGTTCGTGCGCACGGCCTCGTGGAGTTCCTGGAACGTCAGGTGGAAGACGTCCTCCTTCTCGGGAAGCACACCCGCCCGCACGAGTCGCCCGGCCTCCGCCATCAGGGCCTGCTTGTAGACGAAGTAGCGGCTGATGATGCCGTACTTGGGGTACTCCCGGTAGCCGATGAAGGTGCGGACGCGGTCGATCATCCGCCGGGTCTCGTCGGCCTTGCGGTCCCCGTCCGGCAGGGCCCGCAACCGTGACAGCACGTCCTGTTCCTTCTGCCGCGCTTTCCGCAGGCCTTGCTCGAAGCGCCGCTCGGCGGCGCCCGGCGCGAAGTTCCGCACGTTGTCGAGGATCACCGGCACAAGCGTGGTGGGGCGCTCACGCCAGCGTGGCCTGGTGATGTCGATCTCGCCGACGCAGCGCATGCCGTACCGGTCGAGGTAGGCCTCGATGGCCTCGCGTGCTTCCGCTCCGCCCGCGACCTTCTCCAGGTCGACCAGGAAGGTGGCGTCCTGGCCGTGTTCGATGTTCCGCAGGAAGGCCAGCGCCTCCGGCCGCGACCGGATCACGTCCGCTACGTCGAGCAGCGCCAGGCCCATCTCCGATGTGATGTTGTCGGGGGCGGACAGGGTCAGCGTGTCTGCCGCGTTCTTCTCGCCCAGCCACTCCAGCAGTCTTTCGTTGAGCCACCAGGTGGCGTCCATTCCGGCCATGATCGCCTGCATGCTCAGCGGGTCGCCCAGGGTCCGCCTGTGCTCCTCGAAGGCCTCCTCCAGCAGGAAGTCGAACAGTGCCGGTCCGGTCCTGGTCCGGATGTCGCGCTCCAGGGCGGCGACGGAGGCGCGGCTGCGCTCGATCAGTTCGGTGACGACGGCCGGGTCGGTCGCGATCGGGGCGGGCACATCGGTGGAGGGCGGCGTGGCGGGTGCAGCGTCCGGGAGTGACGGGACGAAACCGTCGTGTGCGAGGACCGTCTCCAGGGCGTCCCTGACCAGCGGATCGCCCTTCCCCATGACATCCAGGAGACCGTCGCGGCTCGCGGGCGAGGCCAGTCGGCCGGTGACGTCGACGAACAGTCTTCCGCCCGCGTCGAGCATCGGTACGAGGGCCGTCAGCTGCCACATCGAGAGCCCGAGGGGCTTCATGGGGTCGGTCATCATCTGCTGGTGGCCGACGGAGACGTAGACGTGATTCTCCTCGTCGCCGGTCTCCCGGGCCGGGACGGGGAAGAGGGTCGTGATCGGGCGGCTCTGCACGATCCGGAAGCCGTCGTCGACCAGGCACCATTCGATGTCCTGCGGGCGGCCGAAGTGCGCTTCGATCCGTCGGCCGAGCGCCACGAGCCGGACGGCCTGTGCGTCCGTCAGCGCCGGGCGCTCCCGCTGCTGCGGATCGACCGCCACTTCCCCCGTACCGCCGGCCGGCAGGGCGTGCACGGCACGCTCCTTGGCGGCGATGGTCCGGGTGACGACTTCGCCGCCCCGCACCCTGAAGACGTCCGGGTTCACCAGACCGGAGACCAGGGCCTCGCCGAGGCCGAAACCGGCGTCCACGGTGGCGACCTTCCGGTTGCCCGTGACGGGGTCCGCGGTGAACAGGACGCCGGACGCGTGCGGAAAGACCATCTGCTGCACGACCACGGCCATCCGGACCGTACGGTGGTCGATGCCGTTCTGCTGTCGGTAGATCACGGCCCGCTCGGTGAACATCGAGGCCCAGCAGCGGCTGATGTGCCGGAGGACCGCGGCCGGTCCCGCGATGTTCAGGTACGTGTCCTGCTGGCCGGCGAAGGAGGCCGTCGGCAGGTCCTCCGCCGTCGCGCTGGACCGGACGGCGTACGGGGCCTGCTCGCCGAACCGTGCGAGCGCGCCGGTGACGGCCGCCGCGATGTCGCCGGGGACTGCGGTCTCCTCGATGGTGCGGCGGATCCGTGCGCTGAGCGTGCGGACCGCCTCCCGGTCGTCCGGGGTCAGGCGCGCAAGCTCGTCGAGCCGTTCAGCGATCAACGGCACGTCCGCCATGGCCCGCCGGAAGGCGTCCGTCGTCACACAGAATCCGTCCGGCACGCGGGTGCCCTCGATCCGCGACAGTGCGCCCAAATGCGCGCCCTTGCCGCCGACGGCCGCGCCCCGCGTCTCGTCGGCCTCTCGGAGGTCCACCACATACTGATCCGTCATCGTGACGCCTCCCGGGCGGCCGTGTTCCCTCGCACTGCGGTGGTCGGTCGGATCACCGGCGCCTTGTCCTCTGTCCACGTCGAACCTCTTGTCGGGCGCGTACTCACGGAATGGCGATTCTCCCGGTCGGGCGGCTCATGTCCGTGCATGCTCGACAGGTCGCCGGCACGCGCCGCCGCCCACGCTTGCGCAGGTGGTGGCGGCGAGGGACGATTCTGCGCCGTCACCCGGGTCTTGCCGCAAGCCCCGGGGTGAGCTATAAGTTGAGAGTGGCAAGGAGAGGTCTCTCCTTGCCTTTTGCTTTGCCCGCGGCCCGGGGCCGGGGTCAGTCCTGGGCGTCGCGGACCAGCAGCGCGATCTGTACCCGGTTCTGGACCGCCAGTTTGGAGAACAGGCTGCCGGTGTGCGCCTTCACGGTCGCGACCCTGATGTGCAGCCTGTCGGCGATCTCCGGGTTTCCAGTCCGTCCGCGATGGCCCGAGCGGTCTCGCGTTCGCGTTCGGTCAGCGCCGACAGCTTTTCCCGCGCGTCCCGCCGGGACGCCTCGTGGGCGTGGGAGGAGCGCGGTGGCTCCACGGCCGGGATCGGGCCGTGCGCCTTCTGGCCGGCGGAGCGGGTCGAGCCGCCGGTGCGGATCGGTGACCGGGGTCCGTCGAACGTGCTCATGGTGCAGAACGAGCGGGATCCGGGGACGCCGTTGGCCGGCGCCCGGGAGCTGCGGCGGGCGTTCGGTCAGCGGGCCACGATGGTGACGGCCGACCAGGGCGGGGACGGTGCCTATGCGTTCGACGGCAACACGTGCGCGAAGGACGCGGCGACGGAGTTCCTGACCACCGGTCGGCGTCCGGCGCGGGGCATTCGCTGCGCGGCGGAACCGGGCGAGTAGGGGGCGGTCCGGCGGATGGCCGGTGGGGGGCCGGTTGGGGGGCCTGGACGAGCTGTGCCCGAGGCAGCGCGTCGAGGCCGGCGAGGTCGCTCCCGGCGGTCGCGCCGGGTGGGGAACACTCCGGCGGGCTCCGTCGTTCGACCTCAGGC
The DNA here is from genome assembly GCF_016901035.1 of Streptomyces durocortorensis. GTDB lineage: Bacteria > Actinomycetota > Actinomycetes > Streptomycetales > Streptomycetaceae > Streptomyces > Streptomyces durocortorensis. The sequence goes on along the minus strand of NZ_JAFEUF010000008.1, from coordinate 65,195 downwards.
CCACTACCGCAATCCCTGATCCGTGAATCCGGGGGACTCGCCTTGCCCGACACTTCTGCCACCGACGCCGTGCGCCTCCTGCCGTCGCCCGCCGCCCAGGCGGAGCGCCTGATCGAGCTCGGGGTGCACGAGGTCGCGGGGATTTCCGCCGAGGACGTCCGCGCCTTCGCCGAGAGGGGCGGCCGCGACGGCGTCCTGCTCGCCGTCCATCCGGACCGTGCCCCTGCCTCCGCCCTCGCGCCGCTGCTCCAGCGCGACGACAAGCCGGGCTTCGTCGTCACCGACATGCCCGATGTCGACAGCTTCGCCCCCACGGCGATCGAACTTCCCGACGCGCCGCTCTACTTCGTGGCGGGGCTCGACCGCGGCGACCGCATGTCCAACTGGAGCCCGGAGGAGGCGCTGCCCGCCCTCGACGGGGAGGGCCGTAGCCCTTTGGTACTCACCGAAGGCATCCACTGGGTGCTGCAGCAGCCGGCGGTCCTTGAGCGGAACCGCTGCTTCATGACCATCGGATCCCGGCTGCGCAAGGCGAACGGCACGCTGGACGCGCGTACCCCGGCGATCTGGATCAGCAACGGCACCGGGCGGGACGGCCGGGAGCGGCGCAACGCGCCCAAGGTCGGCTGGTGCTGGTGGGGCAACCGCCACACGTGGCTGGGATTCGCCTCCGCTGCGGGCCGCGAGGGCCGGTAGCGCCCTTTCGTCCTCCTGGACCTCAGGGGCCGGATCCGCGTGTCGCGGGTCCGGCCCATCGTCGTTCCGATCGTCACGGATGGGGCGACAGATGCCTTGTGCACCAAGGGGTTTGGTGACTTTGCATCAACACCTGCGAACTTTGAACACTGTGGTGACGAAGTATGGACGCCGCCGGTAGAAGCCTCCTACTGTTCTCGGCGCAGCTACCGGAGCCCCTGGCCGGACGCAGCGCTGCCCCACCGCACGAGCCGAACGTTCACCCCCGGGCGCCGGGTGGCCCCACCCACCGCCGCGACGTGCCCCTCGCTGCGAGGGGCCAGGAGGAAGAATGCATCCACGGCCGCTCCACCGTTGCCGCAGACATCTCACCGGTCTGCTGGTCTCCGCGTTTCTCGTCGGCGCCTTCTCCGCGTCACCGGTCGCCGCCGCGCCGACGCCGAGGCCGCAGGACGAACTCCCGCCCCAGGAACCGGGAGTCACCCTGCGCGTCTTCGATGTGCAGGTCCCTCTGGACGAGTTGTGCGACATCAAGACCGGGCAGACGCCGAACGTCGACAAGTTGATGCCCGCCATCGACTGGAGCTCGACGGACGACTTCGGCTTCGGCGACCACTTCGTCTCCGAGGTCACCGCCAACCTCACCGTTCCCGCGGACGGCGCGTACGCCTTCCGGCTGACCAGCGACGACGGTTCGCGGCTGCAGATCAACGACTCCGTGGTGATCGATCACGACGGGCTGCACGGTGCGGAACCGAAAGACGGTTCGGTCGAGCTGACGCAAGGTCACCATGCTTTGCGTATCGACCACTTCGACCGCACCGGCGGCCAGCAGGTCACCCTGGAGTGGAAGCCGCCAGGTGCCGGGGACTTCGCCGTCGTGCCGAACTCCGTGCTGTCCACCGACGCCGATGTCGTACGGGTGACGGCGCCGGGCCGCAAGGAGTGCGAGGGCGCGCTCGACTCCCCCGGCGACGGGCTGCCCCTGACCGGGACGCACCCGGACTACGCGCTCACCGATCTGCGTCCCGCCGGCTTCGAACCGCAGGTCACCGCGATGGACTGGCTGCCCGACGGCCGGCTCGCCGTGACCACCTGGGGCGGCACCGACAACACGACCGGCGAGGTCTACCTCCTCGACAACGTCCAGGGCGAGACCGATCCGGGGAAGGTGACCGCCAAGAAGGTGGCCGACGGGCTCAAGGAGCCCATGGGCATCAAGGCGGTCGACGGCAAGCTGTACGTGTCCCAGAAGCACGAACTCACCGAGCTCACCGATGCCGACGGCGACGACGTGACCGATGAGCGGCGGACGGTGGCGACCTGGCCGTACGGCGGGAACTTCCACGAGTTCGCCTTCGGCCTGCTCTACCGGGACGGGTACTTCTACCTGAATCTGTCGGTGGCGATCGACCTCGGCGGGGCGACGACCGATCCGCAGCCCGCACCGAACCGCGGGTCCACGATCAAGGTGAACAAGGAGACCGGCAAGGTCGACTACATCGCGGGCGGCCTGCGTACGCCCAACGGGATCGGCTGGGGCCCCGAGGGCGACATGTTCGTCCTCGACAACCAGGGCGGCTGGCTGCCTTCCTCGAAGCTGCTCCACATCAAGCAGGACCGCTTCTTCAACCACTACACCAACCCGTCGGGCCCCTTCGACGACAAGCCGGTCACCAAGCCGGTGCTGTGGCTGCCGCAGAACGAGATAGCCAACTCCCCCAGTACACCGCTGCAGTTGACCGAGGGCCGGTTCGCCGGGCAGATGCTGTTCGGGGACGTCACGTACGGCGGCATCCAGCGCGCGTACCTGGAGAAGGTCGACGGCGAGTACCAGGGGGCGGTGTTCCGCTTCACGCAAGGTCTCGAAGCTGGTGTCAACCGGATCAGCATGGGGCCGGACGGCGCGATCTACGCCGGCGGTCTCGGCGCGGGCGGCAACTGGGGGCAGGAGGGCAAGCTGACCTACGGGCTCCAGAAGCTCTCCCCCAGCGGTGACAAGGCCTTCGACATGCTGGCCATGCGGGCGAAGCCGGGCGGTTTTGAACTGGAGTACACCGAGCCGCTCTCCGAGGAGACGGCGGCGAAGCTCGCCGAGAGCTACCGGGTCGAGCAGTGGGCGTACGCCCCGACCCCGGAGTACGGCGGTCCGAAGATCGACGAGGAGTCCCTCCAGGTCAGCGGAGCCACGCTCTCCGAGGACGGCAAGAAGGTCACGCTGACCGTCCCCGGGCTCAAGGCGAACCGTGTGGTCCACCTCCGCTCGCCGCGCCCCTTCAGCTCCGCCGACGGTACGGAGCTGTGGAGCACCGAGGCCTGGTACACCCTCAACTCGCTGCCCGGCGACCAGCCCCCGGCCACGCAGTACGAGGCGGAGGAGGCCACCCTCACCGGGGGCGCCGGCTTCGACACCGAGCACGCGGGCTACTCCGGCGGCGGCTTCGTCGACAACTTCGGCGAGGAGGGCGCGGCGGTCACGTTCGACGTGGAGGCCGGGAAGGCGGGCCCGCACGACGTGGGTCTGCGCTACTCCAACGGGCCGGATCCGGCGCCCGGTACCAAGACGGTGAGCGTCCACGTCAACGGCGAGAAGGTGCGGCAGGTCAAGCTGCTGTCGACCACCGACTGGAAGACCTGGGCGACGGGAACCGAACAGCTGGAGCTGCGCGAGGGCCGCAACACGATCACGTACTCCTACGACAGCGGTGACACCGGCCATGTGAACCTGGACATGATCACCGTCCATCCGAAGGGCGCCCGCGTCCAGCTCTTCGACGGCACGGACCAGGCGGCCTGGCAGCACCCGGACGGCAGGACGCCCGAATGGCCGGTGAAGGACGGGGAGATGGAGATCGCCGGCGGGGACCTGCGGACCAAGCAGGGCTTCCAGGACTTCCGCGCGCACGTGGAGTTCCGGCTGCCGAACCTCCCGCCGGACGTGACCGGGCAGGACCGCGCCAACAGCGGTGTGTACCTGCAGGAGCGGTACGAGGTGCAGATCCTGGACTCGTACGGTGACACGACGCTCGCCGACAACGAGGCCGGGGCGATCTACACCAAGAAGGCTCCGGACGTGAACGCGGCCACGGCGCCGGAGACCTGGCAGACGTACGACATCACCTTCCGCGCCGCCCGCTACGACGCTTCGGGGAACAAGACGGAGGACGCCCGGATCACCGTCGTGTGGAACGGCGTCACCGTCCACGACGACGTGGCGGTCGACGGCCCGACCGGCGGCGGCGCGGCGGAGGGGCCGACGGCCGGGGCGATCAGGCTCCAGGACCACGGGAGCAAGATCCGCTACCGCAATGTGTGGGTCGAGCCGCTGGCCTAGGGCCCGCCCGACGTACGGGTTCCGGGGTGGCAGCGGGCGGCTGTCGCCCCGGAGACCTGGGCGCGGGTGAGAATCCGCTTCTGGCCAGGATCAATCCCCGGCACGGGCCCCGGCTCGCGGCCCTGTCCTGCGAGTTCGTGTGGTCGACGACGAGATCAGCGCCTCCCTGCCCGGGCTTCGGCCCGAAGCCGGTCGGGCCACGTTTCTCCGGCAGGAGAGGACCACCAGGAACGGCCACAGGGCCTGCAGGAACGTCACGACGCGCTCGGCGGCACCGGGGGCTCTCCCACTCTGCAGCTCCGCCAGGAACCACAGGGCGCTCGCGAACATCACCGCGCACGCGGCGATCGACACATCGGGCCTCAGCCCCCCACGGCGCCGGTACGCGGCCCCGGACGGCGACCAGAGGCGGCCAGGCGGCCAGCAGCACAAGGCCCACGGTGGCCACCGCCCCGTGCTCCAGCGCCCCGCCGCTGTCCGGGACCGGCACCAAGGTCAGGGCCAGTGCGGAGAGTCCGCCGCCGGCCAGCGCCACCCGCCCGGCGAGCGCCGCCTGCCGGAGCGCGTGTGCCGTCAGGATGTAGCACGTCCCCAGCACCAGCAGCGTCCCCGTCATCAGCCAGTAGCTCGTGGCCCCGTAGGAGGCCAGCACGCTCAGGGTCTGCGTCGCGGGGGCGTACGCCGGTCCTTGGCGCTGCTGCGCAATCGTCCAGGAGCCGACCAGGAGGACGGGGCGCATCCGGAGGAGACCAAGGCCCACCAGAGAGCAGATCGCATCGGGTCAGCATAAATGCGAACATCTTGCCCGCCGCTGATCGCCGCCATCGATCGCCGCCTCCCCCGGCAGGCCGTGCCGTCGGCCGCGCGAGCCGAACCCGGTCGAATCCTGCCGCGCCCGGGCGCTCAGGCCGACAGCACGCGCAGGACCAGTGCGGCGACCGCCAGCAGGGCGAGCACCAGGGGCGGGGCGATCCCGTAGTCCTTGGCGCGCAGGTGGGTGACGACGGCCCCGAGGAAGTACAGGGCGACGCCGATCGCGGCCGCGGAACCAATCAGCGGCACGCCGAGGCCTATGAGGAGGCCGAGGGCGCCTGCCGCCTTCGCCGACGCCAGCCAGGGGTACCAGCTTTCGGGGACGCCCACCTTGCTCATCGAGGCGGTGACGCCCTCGTTGCGCGTGAACGTCAGCACGGCGGAGGCGCCGAGGGCGAAGGCGAGCAGGACACCGATCACGGCGTAGGCGATGAACATGATTACCTCGGAATCATCAATGATGAGAGCAACTATATCGTTGATGACTATAAACGATTTTCCCTGTTCCACAATGTGCGCCCTGATACCGTGGAGCAATGCCAGCTCAGGACAGGTCCGCCCAGCGATCGACGGGGTCTGCGACGCCTCCCGGCGATCCGAAGCAGCGTCTCGGTTTCCTGCTCGCCTACCATGGCAACGCGACGCAGACCCTGATCCACAAGGCGCTCGCGGTCACCGGGCTCACCCCGCGGCTCATGACGACGCTCCAGCAGCTCGCCGAGGGTCCGGTCACGCAGAAGGCGCTCATCGAGCGGCTCGACGTCGACCCCAGTGTCCTCGTCACCCTCCTCAACGATCTCGAAGGCGCCGATCTCGTACGCCGCCGTCGCGACGCCGCCGACCGGCGCCGGCACATCGTCGAGATCACGCCGCAGGGGGCCGCGCAGCTCCGTACGTCGGACGGGGCGCTCGACACCGTGGAGCAGGAGCTCTTCGCGGACCTGTCCGAACGCGACCGGGCCACGCTGCGTCGGCTGCTGGGCAGGCTGCGGACCTCCCCGCAGGACTTCAGCTGCACGGAGGGATGAGCCCCGACGCCCCCGGTACGGCCGGCAGCCGCGCACGGTGGTCGGCGGGCCCTGTGCAGTGGCCGTCAGGTCGCGGTGATCAGCGGGCCGCTTCCGGCGGCCGTCAGAGTGCGGCGGCCTCGGCGGTCCCCGGCTTCGCGCGCCGGATGGGCATCATCGTCTCCACGGCCTCCTGCGCGAGGTGGCCGAGGACCAGGCGGTTGACGAGAGCCGGTTTCTCCAGCGGGACCAGGTGCGACGCCCCGGGGACGACAGCCAGTTCGGCGTCCGGGATCGCGCGGTACAGCGCGGTCGTGTGCTCCAGCGTCACCAGGTCGTCGTCGCCGGCCATGACGAGGGTGGGCGCCTCGATCCGGGCCAGGTCCTCGGTCGTGAGCGTCGGCCCGGTGCGCCACATGTCGATCACCTTCGCGGCCACCACCGGCCAGTGATCCGGGCCGTCCGGTGCGACCGGCTCGTACAACTCCCGGAAGAACGCCAGATCGGGCCCCTCCGGCGTCATCGCGTCGAGCATCGACGGCTCGGCGAAACACTCGGGGCCCGGGCGGAAGTTGGCGCCTATCGCGACGACCTTGCGGACCAGGTCGGGCCGGTCCATGGCGACGATGAGCGCGACCACTCCCCCGTCGCTCCAGCCCACCAGGTGCGCCGGTCCGGCGACGACCGTCTCCAGGAAGGCCACGGTGTCGTCGGCCATGTCCTGGTACGTCAGCGGCCCCGCGACGTCGGCCGTGTGCCCGTGGGCGCGCCGTTCCGGCAGGTACACGCGACAGGCGGCGCCGAGGTCGGCGCGCAGGGCGCCCCAGGTGTCGTTGGTGCAGAACCCGCCGTGCAGCAGAACCAGCGGGTCGCCGGCGCCCTCGGTCTCGTACCAGGTCCTGACAGCGGGCAGGTCCGCGTACTCACCCATCGTCCAGGCCTTTCCCGGGCTGTCGTCGTCTCCGTCTCCGTCTCCGTCCAGTCTGCTCGGTGGCCTCCGGGGACGCCACACGAATCGGGGCGGACGGTGAGTGGGCGCGGGGTCAGGCGCCGTCCGGGTCGCTGCCGATTCGCGCGCGCCGGACGCTTGCTTCCGCGCTGTCGAGCAGCATCTCCAGCGCTGTGGGGTACGCGCTGTCGTTCATCCTCGCGACCAGCAGCGGCGCGAGGGCGGCGATGTTCGGGTGGGTCTCCGCGGGCAGCCGGGCGTAGGTGGCGCGCCAGACCTGTTCGTCGGCGGCCCGTGCCGCTGTGGGCAGGGCGAGGCTCGCGGCGTCCAGGGCGGCGAAGGCGAGTGCCTGGTCGACGAACGCCTGGTAGATCCGTACGACGTCCGGGTCGGGCAGTCCGGTCGCGCGCAGCACGTCGAGGACCGCCTCGTCGGCGGCGATCTCGTTGGCCCGGCCGCTGACCCGGCTGGCGGTCAGCACCGCGGCCTCCGGGTGGGCCAGGTAGGCGGTGTGGATGCGCAGACCCACCTCGCGCAGGTCGCTCCGCCACTGTCCGGTGGGCCGCCAGCCCCGCATCGCGCGTCCGATCAGTTCGTCGGCGATGGCCAGGGTCAGGTCGTCGATGCCGCGGAAGTAGCGGTAGAGCGTGCTCGGGTCGGCTCCGAGTGCCACGCCCAGGCGTCGCACGGTCAGTCCGTCCCTGCCGTGTTCGTGGAGCATGCGCAGGGCCGTCTCGACGATCAGCTGCTGTGTGACGACCACGCCCTGCCGGGTCGGCCGTCTGCGCCGTCGCCCTTCCTCCGGAACCACTTCCTTCGCCATCGGAGCCTCCTCTTCCGTCTCGGCGCCGACGTGGGACCGCCGGGTCTGCCGGGCCTGCCAGGTCCGCGCACCTTATGCCAACAGCGTTGACGTTACTCAAGTGGGCCCCTTTCATGGACGAATCCAAGGGCACCGGCCATCACGGCCCGGCTCATCGACGAAAGGCACATCCGCCATGCGCGTACTGCTCGTCGGCGCAGGTGGCGTGGGCACGGCGATCACCAGGATCGCCGCCCGCCGCTCCTTCTTCGACCACATGGTCGTCACCGATTACGACCTCTCCCGGGCCGAGGCGGCGGTCGCCGCGCTCGGCGGGGAGGAGGAGAGGTTCACCGCGCTGCGCGTCGACGCCTCGGACCGGGCGGCAGTATCCGCCCTGCTGGCCGAGCAGCGGTGCGACATCCTCGTGAACGCCACCGACCCCCGCTTCGTGATGCCGCTGTTCGACGCGGCGCTGGCCGCCGGCGTCGACTACCTGGACATGGCCATGTCCCTGTCCTCACCGCATTCCCAGCGCCCGTACGAGGAGTGCGGGGTCAAGCTCGGCGACGGGCAGTTCGAGCGGGCCGCGGCGTGGGAGGAGGCCGGGCGGCTCGCACTCGTCGGGGTGGGGGTCGAGCCGGGGCTCTCCGACGTCTTCGCCCGGTACGCGGCGGACGAACTGTTCGACGAGATCGAGGAGATCGGCGTCCGGGACGGCGCGAACCTCACCGTCGAGGGCTACGACTTCGCCCCGTCGTTCTCGATCTGGACCACCATCGAGGAGTGCCTGAATCCGCCGGTGGTCTGGGAGAAGGACCGGGGCTGGTTCACCACGGCCCCGTTCAGCGAGCCGGAGGTCTTCGACTTCCCCGAAGGCATCGGCCCGGTGGAGTGCGTCAACGTCGAGCACGAGGAGGTCCTGCTGATCCCGCGCTGGGTGGAGTCCCGGCGTGTCACCTTCAAGTACGGGCTGGGCGACGAGTTCATCGAGACCCTCAAGACCCTGCACAAGCTCGGCCTCGACCGCACGGACAAGGTGAGTGTGCCCGGCGGCGACGTGTCGCCGCGTGACGTGGTCGCGGCCTGCCTGCCCGACCCGGCATCGCTCGGCGAACTGATGCGGGGCAAGACCTGTGCCGGCACCTGGGTGAAGGGCACGAAGGACGGCGCGCCCCGCGAGGTGTACCTCTACCACGTCGTCGACAACCAGTGGTCGATGCGTGAGTACGGCTCCCAGGCCGTGGTCTGGCAGACGGCGATCAACCCGGTGATCGCTCTGGAGCTGGTGGCGGGCGGTGTCTGGAGCGGCACGGGGGTGCTCGGCGCCGAGGCACTCGACCCGCGTCCGTTCCTCGATCTGCTGGTGGAGTACGGCTCTCCGTGGGGCCTGCGCGAGCAGTGAACGCGGGCCGGTCCGGGGCCCGCCGGAAAAAGTCGAGAAGTTTCGGGCGACGATGTCGAGAACCCGGATCCGGCTCCGTCCCCGTAGTGAGAGCGGCCACAATGGGCCGCACAGCACCGAGGAGTGACACCATGGCCAAGTACCTGCTGCTCAAGCACTACCGCGGAGCCCCCGCCGCGGTCAACGACGTGCCGATGGACCGGTGGACGCCCGAGGAGATCTCGGCGCACATGCAGTACATGCAGGACTTCGCGGACCGGCTGGAGAAGACCGGGGAGTTCGTGGACGGTCAGGCGCTCGCCCCCGAGGGTTCGTGGGTCCGGTACGACGGCGAGGGCCGCCCGCCGGTCACCGACGGGCCGTTCGCCGAGACCAAGGACCTCATCGCCGGCTGGATGATCATCGACGTCGACAGTCACGACCGGGCCGTCGAGCTGGCCGGGGAGCTGTCCGCCGCTCCGGGGGCGGGCGGGAAGCCGATCCACGAGTGGCTGGAGGTGCGCCCGTTCCTGACCGCGCCGCCCACCGTCACGGAGTGACGCCTCGATGAACGAGTTCCTCCCGCGGAGCCTCACGCCGAGCGTGCTCGCCGTCCTCGTCCGCCGCGGAGCCGACTTCGCGGCGGCCGAGGACGCCGTGCAGGACGCCCTGGTCGAGGCGGTCCGCGTCTGGCCGGACGACCCGCCGCGGGATCCGAAGGGCTGGCTGGTCACCGTGGCGTGGCGGCGGTTCCTCGACGCGGCCCGGGCGGAGAGCGCCCGGCGGCGGCGGGAGGACCTCGTCGACGAGGAACCCGGGCCCGGGCCCGCCCCCTCGGTGGACGACACGCTTCAGCTCTACTTCCTGTGCGCCCACCCCTCGCTGACGCCGTCGTGGGCCGTCGCGCTCACGCTGCGCGCCGTCGGCGGGCTCACGACCCGGCAGATCGCGCAGGCCTATCTGGTGCCCGAGGCGACCATGGCGCAGCGCATCAGCCGGGCGAAGCGCACCGTCTCCGGTGTGAGGTTCGATCGGCCCGGCGATGTCGCCACCGTGCTGCGCGTGCTGTATCTGGTCTTCAACGAGGGCTATTCCGGTGATGTCGACCTCGCCGCCGAGGCGATCCGGCTCACCCGGCAGCTCGCGGCCGCGATCGACCACCCGGAGGTGGCGGGGCTGCTCGCCCTGATGCTGCTCCACCACGCCCGGCGCGCGTCCCGGACCGCGCCGGACGGGAGTCTCGTGCCGCTCGCCGAGCAGGACCGGGGGCGGTGGGACAGCGCGATGATCGCCGAGGGCGTCGGGATTCTGCAGGCGGCCCTGGTCCGTGACCGGCTGGGCGAGTTCCAGGCCCAGGCCGCCGTCGCGGCGCTCCACGCGGACGCGCCGACCGCCGGGGAGACCGACTGGGTGCAGATCGTCGAGTGGTACGACGAACTCGTGGCCCTGACGGACAGTCCGGTGGCCCGGCTCAACCGGGCGGTGGCCGTCGGCGAGGCAGACGGTCCGCGCGCCGGGCTGGCCGAACTCGCAGCGCTGAGCGACGCGTTGCCGCGTCACACGGCGGTCGCGGCGTATCTGCACGAGCGGGACGGCGACCTGTCGACGGCGGCCCGGCTGTACGCGGAGGCCGCCCACCGGGCCCCCACGCTCGCCGAGCGCGACCATCTGACGCGCCGGGCCGCGCGGCTCAACACGGGCCATCGGCCCTGAGGCCGGGTCCTCGCCCGTGAGACCCGGACCGGTCCGCCGCCTCCGGAGGGGTGGACCGGTCCGGCGTACGGCTCAGGCGCGGCAGCGCAGCATCTCCAGCGGCGGGTTGGCGTGGAGGTCCGCCCAGAAGTCCGCGCCGAACGCGCGCAGGCCGGCCTCGGAGACCTCCAGGGGAACCCAGGTCAGGTCGGTGAACCCGGCCGCACGCAGGCACTTCTCGTAGACGTCGCGGCGCGGGCAGCCGGTCTCGATGCGGGTCGGCGGGTCCAGCAGGGCGGTGCCCCGGACACGCGGTCCGGTCTCCCCGGTCTCTCCGGTCGGTTCGCAGAGGAAGCCGTACTTCCGCAGGGGCGGGCCGTCGAAGCGGTAGTAGGCCGCTGGGCGAGGACGAAGAACTCGCCGCCGGGCGCCAGGTTCCGGTGCACGTTGTGGCACATCCGCTCCATGGCGTCGATGTCCTCGGCGTAGTTGAGGAGTTGGACCGCCAAGGCGACATCGAATTGCTGTCCCAGGGCGGGGAGTTCGGAGACGTCACCGACCTCGTAGCGCACGCCGAGCGGTTCGCGGCTCTCCAGCTCCCTTGCCGCTGCGACCATTTCCCCGGAGATGTCGATGCCGAGGCGTGCTCATCGTTTCCCCGTCCCGACGGGTCGTCGCGCCCTTGGCTTCGGCAGCCCCGCTTCCAGGGTCTTCGCGCGGCTCCGGCGGACAGTCTCGCGCGCGCCCGGCGCACGGCCGTACTGGCAGAAACCACAAGAACGCGGGGCTCCTTCCGGTGCCCCGTACGGGCCGGGGTCAGACCTTCACCTCATAATGACATTTAGGTAAGCCTCACCTAATATGCGTTTGTCGTCTTCGGGCCCCCACGTCCCAAGAAGCCGGTATCCCCCCTTCTTTCGTACGCCCTCCCGGGCACGGCTCCGTACGTACGCGCGCCGTTCCCCTCCCCCGAAGGAGACATGCTGCGCATGTCCATGCCCAGCCGCGGCCGCCTGGCCGCCCTCGCCGCCCTGACCGTCGTCTCCGTGGGCGCCTGCGTTCTCGCCGTTCCCGCATCCGCCGCCCCGGGGATCCACGCCGCCGCGCGGGCCGAAACAGGCGGTACGACGTCGGCGGCCGCCCCGATCCTGGCCACCGGCAGCTCCTCCTGGGGCTTCAAGGAGTCCTGGGTCCGTTACGTCGCGCTGTTCGGCGGCTCGGTGACCGCGGGCGGCGGGGCGACCGCGGACGCCGCCGGAAAGGTCGACTACCCCGTCAAGCACGGCACCGTCGACCCGGCGGGACGCACCGCCGACGTGCGCTTCGGCGGCTCGGTGACCTACGCGATACCCAGCCACGGGATCACCGCGATCACCCTCGCCAACCCCAGGGTCGCCCTCAAGAACGGCCAGGGCATGCTCCACATCGACGTGACCACCGACCTCGCCCCCGGCGAGGACCCGGTCACCACGCCCGGCGTGCCGTTCGCCTCGCTCACGGCGGCCGCCGGGGCCCTCGACGGGAACACCCTCGACTGGTCGGGCATCACGGCCTCGCTCACGGACGAGGGCGCTGCGATCTTCGCCTTCCAGGGCCGGCCCATGTACCCGGCCGGCACGGCCCTGGACCCGCTCGCCATCAGCGGCGGCATCAGCGTCCCCACGCTGACGGTCAGCCAGGTCACCGGGCTGGGCGCGGAGACCCAGGTCACCGTCAGCGGCAAGGGCTACCAGCCCGGGCGCGGGGTGTACCTGGCCCAGTCCGTCGCCATGCCCGGCACCACGTACCCCAGCATCTTCGGCAACGCGGTGTACGTCCGTCAGGTCGGCGCGGACGGCACCTTCAGCGTCACCGCGAAGCTCACCGAGACGTTCACCCCCTCCGGGGGCTCCGCGGTCGACTGCCGGACCACCGCCTGCTTCCTCACGAGCTTCAACTCGCACGACAGCGCCGACCCCGCCTGGATGCCGTCCCGTGCCCAGGACGTGGCCCAGCCGCTCACGTTCGTCGGGGTTCCCCCGGCCACGGTGACCCAGCACCCCACGTCGCGTGCGGTCCGCTCGGGCGCCGAAACCGTCTTCATCGCCACCGCGGCCGGGGCCGACTCGGTCCGCTGGGAGCGCAGCACCGACGAGGGCGCGACCTGGAGCACCGTCCCCGGGGCCGCCTCCACCGCCCTGTCGGTGAAGGCGTCCGCCGCGCTGAACGGCCACCTCTACCGCGCCGTCTTCGTCAACGCGTCCGGTGATACGGCCACGTCGGCCGCGACGCTCACGGTGTCCGCCGTGCCCGCCCGGGTCGTCTCTTTCAACGCGTCCCCCGAGCCGGTCGGGAAGGGGAGCAAGCTGAAGGTCGTCGGCACGCTCGAGAGCGTCGGCGCCACGGACGATGTCTGGCGTCCGCTGGCCAAGGAGCCCGTGGTGGTCGAGTTCCGGGCGAAGGGCGCCAAGACCTGGAGCCGGACCGCGTCGGTCACCACCGACAAGAAGGGTGTGGCCGCGGCCTCGGTCACCGCTGTCAAGGACGGCACCTGGCGCGCCCGCTACGCGGGAACCGGCGACCGGGTCGCGGCCGTGAGCTCCTCGGACAACGTGGACGTCAAGCTGCGCACCGCGGTCTCCGGCTTCAACGCCTCCCCGGAGCCGGTCCGCAAGGGGCGCACCATCACGGTCAAGGGCACCCTGCGCAGTCTGGACGGCACCTGGAAGAACACGTCCGGCCAGTCCATGATCATCCTGTTCAAGGCCGACGGCTCCAGCAAGTGGAGCAAGCCGGCGACCGTGAAGACCAACAGCAAGGGCGTGTTCTCCAAGGGGTTCACCGCCAAGAAGGACGGCACCTGGAAGGCGGAGCTCAAGGCCACATCGTCCCGTCTGGGCACGATCAGTTCCGGTGACCGCGTCGACGTGCGCTGACCCGGCCCCTTGCCGAGGCCCGGGGGGCGCCCCCCCCCGGGGGCCCCGGGGGGGGGGGCCGGCGGCGGGGTGGCCGACGCCGCCGGTGGCGGTCTGCCGACGGACGCGCTCGGCGGGGGCC
>NZ_JAFEUF010000008.1:41686-51472 GCF_016901035.1 Streptomyces durocortorensis | reverse complement strand
CGCGGCGTCGCGCGCGCGCCGCGGCGTGCGCTGGCGCGGTGCGCCCGGGGGGGGGGGGCCCCCCCCCCCCCCCCCCCCCCCCCCCCCCCCCCCCCCCCCCCCCCCCCCCCCCCCCACGACCGCCCCTGTTCCTCTCCCGATGTCCGGGGAGAGGAACAGGGGCGGTCGTGCACCTCGCGCACCCGCGCCCGCGCTCCGAAGAAGATCCCGCGACGCTGGTCTAGTCCAAGCCGCGTCCGTCCCCCTATCCTCACCTGTAGCCGGTGACACACCATCCCCCCACCCAGGTTGCCTGCCGGCTCGTGTCCCCACTCAACTCCGTTCGAGCAGCCGGGTGATCCCCCCATTCGCCGCCTCCAGGAGGACACGGTGAAATTTCGCACCAGAAGCTCGACGATCATCGGCACGCTCTGTCTCGTCACGTCCCTGGCCCTGGCCTCGGCGTCGGCGGACGAGCCCGCCGCCCCGGTCCAGCCGGTGACCGCGTCCCTGACCGAAGTGGCCAGGGCCCAGGGGCCGTCCGCCGGGACGGCCGGACCCGGTGACACCCTGTGGATCGCCGAACGCGCGGGCACCGTAAGGGTTTTGGACGACGCGGGTCTCGGCGAACCGGTGCTCGACATCTCCGAGGAGACCACCACCGACGGCGAACGCGGCCTGCTGGGCGTCGCGTTCGACAAGGAGTTCGCGCACTTCTACATCTCGTTCACCGACCTCGAAGGCACCAGCACCATCGACGAGTTCGCGGTGGCGGACGGTCAACTCCAGCCGGATTCGCGGCGCACGGTTCTCACCCAGACGCAGCCGTACGCGAACCACAACGGCGGGGACATCAAGTTCGGCCCCGACGGATACCTGTACATCGCCTTCGGTGACGGCGGCTCGGGCGGCGACCCGCACGGCAACGGGCAGAAGCTCGACACCCTGCTCGGCAAGCTGCTGCGGATCGACCCGAGCGGCGGCGAGCCGTACGCGATCCCGGCGGACAATCCGTTCGTGGACGACGCGAACGCGAAGGACGAGATCTGGTCGTACGGGCTGCGCAATCCGTGGCGGTTCTCCTTCGACGCGGGCACGGGCGACCTGCTGATCGGCGACGTCGGCCAGAGCGACTGGGAGGAGATCGACTGGGCCCCGGCGGACAGCGAGGGCGGCGAGAACTACGGGTGGTCCTCCATGGAGGGCACGCATCCCTTCCGCGGCGGCACGGAGCCCGCGAACCACGTCCCGCCGGTGTACGAGTACGACCGCACGGGCCTCGGCTGCTCGGTGACCGGCGGATTCGTCTACCGCGGCGAGGCGCTCCCGGATCTTCAGGGGAGCTATGTCTTCAGCGACTACTGCGACGGCACCCTGCGGACGCTCCAGCTGGCGGACGGCGAGGTGACCGGTGTGGGCGACCTCGGCGTCAGCGGCGGCGAGGTCATCTCCTTCGCGGAGGGCGGTGACGGCGAGCTGTATGTGCTCGGCAGCAACGGCGTCGTCTCCCGCGTCGACCCCGCGTGAGCAACGGAAGACGCGCGGGAGGTCAGCTGTACTGAACGATGTCCCGGGGCCCGCCGATCATGATGGTCGGCGCCCCCCTTCCGTACCCTCTCCGCGCTGATGGCCGCGGCGGGCGTCCCGGTCGAAGATGCCCAGCAGCTCGCACGGACCGCCCTCGGCGCCGATGGCGTGCGGGAGCATCGTGGGGAACTCCGCCGCCTGGTTCGTCTCGATCCGCAGACGCCGGTTGCCCAGGAGCAGGATCGCGGTGCCGGAGAGGACGACGAGCCACTCACGGCCCGGATGCGCGCGCAGGCGCGCGGGGTTGTCGGGCGGTGGCTCGGTCATGCGCTGGCGGATGACGGTCATGCCGGGTTCCGCCTTGATGGGCCACCGCAGCTGGCCGTGGGCCCCGTCGATCATCGGGCTGGAGACGATGTCGTCGGTCGCGGTCTCGACCAGCTGGTCGAGGGAGGTGTCCAGGGCGCGGGCGAGCGTGACGAGCTGGTCAAGGGCCAGTCGGCGCCGGCCGTTCTCGATGCGGCTGAGCGTGGACTGGCTGACCTTCGCCCGGGCGGCCAGCTCCTCCAGGGACCAGCCCTGAGCCAAGCGCAGGGCGCGGATCCGTTTGCGTACCAGGCTGTCCAGCTCACCATCTTCTTGCGTCATACGCATGATCATATGCCATTCGTGCAAGTTGCGCTTAGCTTCGTCCGTGTCCGGCCCCGGAAGAGGCGGCCTCGCACGGAAGAGGAATGCATGAGTACGAACCAGCCCGGTCCGGTGGGCGTCGATCCGGACGACGTCCCGGGCGAGCCCGGCGAGGGCGTGCCCGACGCTCGTCAGCGGCGGACGATCCTGATCACCGTGTGCCTCGCGCTGATGGCGGTGATCGCCTCGGTCTCGGGGCTCAACGTCGCCCAGCCCGACCTCGCCGTCGCCTTCGACGCCTCGCAGAGCACGATCCTGTGGATCATCAACATCTACACCCTCGGCCTGGCCGCCCTGCTGCTGCCGCTCGGCTCGATCGGCGACCGGCTGGGCCGCAAGCCCGTGCTGGTGGCCGGCCTGGCCGTCTTCGGCGTGGCCGGTGCGGCGGCGGGGCTCGCGCCGTCGGCCGAGGTCATGCTCGCCGCCCGGCTGTTCAGCGGGGTAGGCGCGGCGATGATCATGCCCATCACCCTGGCCGTGATCACCTCCACCTTCCCCGCGAAGGAGCGGGGCCGGGCGATCGGCGTGTGGACCGGGGTCGCGGGAGGCGGCGGCGTTCTGGGCATGTTCCTCTCCGCCGAGCTGGTCGACGTGGCGAGCTGGCGGTGGCTGTTCGTCCTGCCTCTGGCACTCGGCGCCGTCGCCCTCGTCATGACGCTGCGGTACGTTCCCGACTCCCGCGAGAGGTCCGGGCACGGGTTCGACGTCGGTGGCGCGCTGACCTCCGTCGTGGCGGTGGTCGGGCTCATCTTCGTGCTTCAGGAAGGGCCGGAACGCGGCTGGACCGCGCCCGTGACGCTGCTCGGTCTCGTCGTCGGAGTGATCGCCGCCGCCGGATTCGTGGCGTGGGAGCTGCGTCGCGGGGATGCCGCGCTCCTGGACCTCCGCCTCTTCGGCGAGCGCGGACTGGCCGGGGGCTCGATCACCCTGCTGGTGGTCTTCGGGGTGCAGGCGGGCGTCTTCGTGGTCCTCTTCCCGTTCCTCCAGGCCGTTCTCGGCTGGTCGGGGCTGCTGTCCACGCTGGCTCTCATGCCCATGGCCGTCCTGATGATGATGGCGTCGGGCCTCGCGCCGCACCTGGCCGGCCGGATCGGCGCCCGCGCGACCATGGCCACGGGGATCCTGCTGGCGGGCGCGGGGCTCGCGCTCATGGCCGGGATCGTCTCGGTCGACGGCGGCTACCTGTCCGTACTGCCGGGCATGCTGGCGATGGGCCTCGGCATGGGCCTGGCGATGACGCCTTCCACCGAGGCCATCACCGGTGCGCTGCCCCGTGAGCGCCAGGGGGTCGCGTCGGCGCTGAACGACGTGACCCGGGAGTTCGGCACCGCGCTCGGCGTCGCGCTGCTCGGTGCCCTGCTGTCCGCCGGCTACCGCAGCGCCGTCGACCCCCGGCTCGCCGGAATCCCCGAGGGCCCGGCCGACATCGCGCGCGGAGGCGTCGCCAACGCCGTCGAGGCGGCGAACGGTGCGGGCCCCTATGCGCAGGAGCTGATCCGGGCCGGGCGGCAGTCCTTCGTCGACGGCTGGCAGAACGCCATGTGGGCGGGGGTCGCCGTGATGGCCGTTCTGTTCCTCTACGTCCTGGTCCGGGGGCCGCTGCGTTCCGCCCGTGCGGGGAAGAGCGCTCCGCGGTCCGCCGCCACGGATGCGACGGCGGCCCCGGAACGGCCCGAGCGGGCCGACTCGACCGTTTCCTGATGCGGGCGGTCTCAGGGGCGTTGCGAGGGGACGGGGCGGAGTGTGGGCCAGCGGGTCAGCATGCGGCCGCACATCCGCGTACAGAGTGCGCTCAACCCGCCCAGGTGGTTCTGGCCGGCCGTCATGCGGCCGACGACACCCAGCCGGTGGACGAGTCGTTGCCGGGCGGTCACCGTGCCCCACTTCCAGTCGCGGACCGGGATCCGGGCCAGATGATCGGTGCCGCCGCGGTGCGCCCTCTCGACCAGGGCGTCGCCGCGCAGCAGCCAGCCCGCGCACGCGTCGGTGAGGTCGCCGTGGAGTTCCTCGCCGGTCTCGGTGCGCCATGCCGTGCGGTAGGCGGCCTCGGCCCGTTCCAACAGCGGTCGGGCCGCCGCGGTGACACACCAGCAGGTGGGGAATCCGATGCGCAGGTAGGCGAGTTCCACCAGCCCACTGCCCAGCGAGGCCTGCTCGAAGTCGATGAACCGCGTTCCTTCGGCGGTGTGCAGGTCGTTGCCGGGGCACGGGTCGCCGTGGAGCAGGGCGTGCCCGGGCGCCCGGGCCAGCCGGTGCACGAGGTCGTCGAGTTCGCCGGGCGCCGAGCGAGGAACGGGGGCGTCGAGAGCCGCGGCCAGCCCGAGGAAGGACGCGGCGTCCGCCTCGTCCGGGCCCTGCTGACGGGGCAGCATTCCGGCGTGCTCCGGGCGGCCGACGGCGTGCAGCCGGGCGAGTGCCGCCGCGTGGTCGACGATCCAGTCGTCGCGAGGGCGTCGGTGGTCCAGGTGCTCCAGGACGAGGACCCGCGCGCCGGGGTCGGTGCGCAGCAGCGCGGGCACTACGGGGGCTGCGGCTCCGGCGGCGAGCCGCAACGCGGCCAGCTCGCGGGCGTACCGCTCATCGGCGTCGGGGCCGTCGACGATCTGCTTCACCACCACCGGTGCTCCGGCCGTCTCCACCCGCCACACGCGTGAGCGCGGGCTGCTGCTCAGCCGCCGGGAGCGCCCCGGAGCGCCCAGCCCGGCCCGTAACGCGTCCCCCCACGGCAGTCGCGATCTCATGCGCCCATCCTGACCCCCGGGCCATGTCCCGATCTGCGCGATATCCGGCCATCCGACATGGCCCGGGGGCGAGGAAGGGAGCGGAGGCCGGGCCCCGCGTCGCGGCGGCGGTATGGCCGGCACGTACGGTACGGCAGGTGAACGAACCGCTCGAAGCCGTGACCGGTCACCCCTCGGACGAACCCGTCCGGGCCATGACGACCCGCGTGTTCCTTGCGCTCGCTCCGCCCGACGACGCGAAGGACGAGCTGGCGCAGGCCCTGCGCCCGGCCTACGACGCCTACCCCCGCATGCGGTGGAACCGGATCGAGGACTGGCACATCACCCTGGCGTTCCTCGGTGAGCTGCCGGTCGCCGCCGTTCCGCCCCTGATGCCTCCGCTCGCCGCTCTCGCGGCGCGGCAACGACCGTTGCGGCTGGCGCTGCACGGCGGCGGCCACTTCGACGAGCGGGTGTTGTGGACCGGGGTCACCGGGGACCTTGGAGGGCTGCACCGGCTCGCCATCGACGTACGCGCCCTCATCAGGGAGTGCGGTGTCTCCTTCCCGGACCGGCCGCTCCGGCCCCATCTGACGCTGGCCCGGTCCCGCCGGGGCGACCACGCGGCCCCGGTGGAGGCCGCGGCCGGGCTGGCGACGTTCACCGGCCGGGGCTGGGAGGCCGGGCGCCTCCACCTGGTCGGCAGCAACATCGGCCGCGGCCCGGGGCCGATCCACTACCGCGACATCCAGTCCTGGGACTTTCGCCACGGGGCCGGCGGGGCTGTCGAGGTCTCCGGCGACTGAGGCGGACGCCTCCTGCCGCGCGCGGTCACGTGGTCTCGTGCCGAGCCGACCGGTCGTGCGTCAGCAGGAACTCGGTCGCCCGCGCGATGGCCTCGGCGGACGTGCCGTAAACGGCTTCCGACTCGTCCTCCTGAAGATCGGCGCCCGTGGCGGCGTACCACCAGGCGTCGGCGCCCGGGTCGTGGTGAATGACGGCGTCGCCGCCCGCGTAGTGGAGCGGGATGGACTCGCTGGCGGACTTCTTGGGCACCGCGTGGGGCCACTTGAGGCGGGCGGACTGGCGCTTGATGCCACCCCAGGCCGCGCCGAGCTGCGCGTAGCTCGATCCGCCGCGGCCGGCGACGGTGGCCGCGCTCTCCGCCAGCCGGTCGACGGACAGCTTGGCTTCGTAGAGCGACCGCAGCATCGCCAACTGCACGTCGGGCGCGGCCATGAGTGCGGCATCGAAGGGCTTTCCCGCGGTGCGGTAGGCGAGCGCGCGCGTCGAGATCCGCTCGGCCAGCGACCGGACCGCGGCGAGCACCTGCTCGTCCATGGCGAACGTGTCGTCGTCACCGGGGTCGTTCCAGGCGGGATCCACCGGAGTGAGGACCGTGGCCCAGAAGTGCTCATCGCTCTGGTCAGGGGTCGGGATCGTCTTCACATCATCCATGTGACAACTTTAACTGTCACGAGGGCACGCGGCAATTATTTATGTCGTCCTGCCCACTTGACAGCTACTACTGCCACGGTCGCCGTAACTGTACCTTTCGTAAGGTACAGTTACGGCGATCAGGGCGGTTCTCACAGTGAGGCTCAAAGGGATGACCATCAGCACGAGGCGGCGCTGGCTGCTCCTGGCCGTGGTGAGCGCGGGGCTCCTGTTGATCACGTTGGACAACTCCATCCTGTACGCGGCGTTGCCGACGCTGGTGGCGGATCTCGGCGCGAGCAGCTCCCAGGGGCTCTGGATCATCAATGCCTATCCGGTCGTGATGGCCGGCCTCCTGCTGGGCAGTGGCACGCTCGGCGACCGGGTGGGGCACCGGCGGATGTTCCTGATCGGCCTCGTGGTCTTCGGTGCGGCCTCGCTCGTCGCGGCGTTCTCCACCGGCCCGGAGGCCCTGATCGCCGCACGGGCCTTCCTCGCCGTCGGGGCGGCCGCGATGATGCCCGCCACGCTGGCCCTGATCCGCGTCACCTTCGACGACGAGCGCGAACGCAACATCGCCATCGCGGTCTGGGGGACCATGGCGGTCGTGGGCAGCGCCCTGGGCCCGATCATCAGCGGGATCCTGTTGCAGCACTTCTGGTGGGGATCGGTCTTCATCATCAACATCCCCGTCGTCGTCGCCGCGGTGATCGCCACGCCGGCCCTCGCTCCCCCGAACGACCCGGACCCGTCCAAGCAGTGGGACCTGACCTCCTCGCTCCTGGCGCTCGTCGCCCTGGTCGGCCTCGTCATGGCCATCAAGGAGACGGCGAAGACCGACCCCGCTCCGGCGGTCATCGCCGCCGCCGTCCTCACGGCCGCGGTCGGCGGGTGGGCGTTCGCCCGGCGCCAGCGCCGGCTGCCCTATCCCCTGCTCGACTTCGCGATCTTCCGCAACCGGGCCTTCCTCGCGGGGGTGCTGGCCGCCGGGTTCGCCCTGTTCGCCATCGCCGGTGTCCAGCTCGTCACCACCCAGCGCTTCCAGCTCGTGGAGGGCTTCACCCCGCTGCGCGCCGGATTCCTCGTCGCGGCCGTCGCCGTCGGCGCGTTCCCCACGGCGATGCTCGGAGGTGCGGTCCTCCACCGGGTCGGCCTGCTGCCCCTCATCGCCGGAGGCCTCGCCCTCGGGGGCGTCGGCACCGTGCTGGTGCTGATGAACTTCGCCACCAGCACGGGCCTCCTCGTCACCGGGCTGATCATCACCGGCAGCGGCCTCGGCGCGGCGATGTCGGTCGCCTCCAGCGCGATCATGGGCAACGCCCCGGCCCGAAGAGCGGGCATGGCTTCGTCCGTCGAGGAGGTCTCCTACGAGTTCGGGGGCCTGATCGCGGTCGCCCTCCTGGGCAGCCTGCTGACCGCCGTCTACTCCGCGACCATCGACCTCCCCGCCGGAGTGTCCGACCGGGCGCGCGATAGCCTCGACAGTGCGCTCGCACTGGCCGGCGAGGGGGCAGACGCCGATACGGCGCTGGTCACCGCCGCGTCGGAGGCGTTCGACGGCGCGTACCTCGCCGTGATGATCGTGGTCGCCTGCGCCCTCGCCGTCGGCGCCCTGGTGACCGGTCTGCTGCTGCGCCGGCACGGCCCCGGCTCGGCACTGTCCGGCCCGGCACACCACTGACCCGACGGCACGGGAGCCGACCATGCGAACCAGCAAACGTACCCAGATCCTCGAAGCCGCCACCCGGGTCGTGCAGCGTGAAGGCGTCAAGAGCGTCACCTTCGACTCGGTCGCCGCGGAGGCCGGACTGACCAAGGGCGGCCTCCTGTACCACTTCGCCTCCCGCGACGACCTCGTCCAGGCGATCCATCAGCATCTGGCCGACGCGTGGGAAGCCGATCTGGTCGCGGCGGCGGGGAAGCCCGCGGCCGAGGCCACCCGGGACGAACAGTTGGCCGCCTACACCCGGGTCGCCGTCCAGAGCGCCACGCGGGCCGAGCTGCTGCTCATGCTCGAAGGATCGACGAACGCGGCGCACGCGGCCGTCTGGGGCGCCGTGACGGAACGGTGGGCGCCGCCCCCGCCGCCCCCACCGTCGGCGGCCGACGATCAGGCCGCGCTGGACCGGTTCATCGTCCGCCTAGCGGCCGACGGCCTGTGGCTGTACGACTCCCTGACGTCGGAACGGCTCGACCCCGGGATGCGGCGGGCCGTCGCGGACAGGATCGCGCACGCCCTGACCCGCGAAGGCGGCCGCGAGGATGCCGACTGAGGGGCCGGCGGGGGCCTGCTCAGCCGGCGGCGGACTCCCCCAGCGCACCCGTGAGCCGACCCAGGACCTCCTGCAGCCCGAGGACCTCCTCCAGCGACAGGCCGGTGGCGGCGAGCACCCCGCGGGGCACGGACAGGGCGCGCTCGCGCAGCCCCGCGCCCTCGTCGGTCAGGTCGATCACGACGGAGCGCTCGTCCTCGCGGCTGCGTTCGCGCCGGACCAGGCCGGCCGTCTCCAGTCGCTTCAGGAGCGGCGACAGGGTTCCCGAGTCCAGGTGGAGGCGCTCGCCGATGGCCTTGACCGACTGCGGGCCCTGCTCCCAGAGGACCAGCATGACCAGGTACTGCGAGTAGGTGAGGCCGAGATCCTTCAGCGCCTGCCGGTAGTAGCCGCCGAACGCCCGCGAGGCGGCGTGCAGCGAGAAGCACACCTGGTGGTCCAGTCGCAGCAGCTCCGCGTCGGGGACGGCGGAGAGGTCGGGCGCGGGGCTCGGAGCAGTGGTCATGGAACCAGCGTACCGCCGCACACCCCAGTGAGTTGTGCACAACTAAGTTGTGTGCAATCTTTATGTCCGTGGCCACGACCAGCCGGGTCGGGGCCCCAGAGGAGGGTCATCCCATGGACGCGTTGTACACCGCCGCCGCCACCGCCAACGGCCGCGAGGGCCGTGCCGTCAGCTCGGACGGTCAGATCGACCTGCCCCTCGCCATGCCCCCGGCCCTCGGCGGCAACGGCAAGGGCACCAACCCCGAGCAGCTCTTCGCCGCCGGCTACGCGGCCTGTTTCGCCAGCGCGATGGCCGCGGTGGGCCGGGAGATGAAGGTCGACACCAAGGACGCCTCCGTGACCGCCGAGGTCTCCATCGGCAAGGACGGCGACGGCTTCGGGCTCGCGGTGGTCATGCGCGTGGAGCTGCCGGACTCCCTCGCCGGCGAGGCCGGGCAGAAGCTGGTCGAGGCCACCCACGCCTACTGCCCGTACTCCAAGGCCACCCGGGGCAACATCGACGTCCAGCTGGTCATCGAGTAGTCGAACGCACGGACGCCCTGAGGCTCTCATGCCCTGATGTGAGGGTGCGGTGGGGGCCCGCCGGGGGGGGGGGGCCCGGCGGGCGGGGTGTACGCGCGGGGCGACGAACGACCCGGGGCGGGCGGCCGGGG
>NZ_JAFEUF010000008.1:4681-41676 GCF_016901035.1 Streptomyces durocortorensis | reverse complement strand
GGCCTCCCCTGGGCTGCGCGGGGGCCCCGGGACGGCCACCCCTACAATACCCAACAAACCACGGGGGCCAGCACCGCGCCGACCGCGCGGTGCACGGCCTCACGCGTCCCATCGGTCACGTCGAGCGTCTCGAAACCGTGCCGCCCTTCCGGTACGTCGATGATCTCCAGGTCTGCCCCGCAGCGAGCGCCCTCGGTCACGAACGCCTCGACGGTCGCTGCGATCTCGGCACTCTCGCGGCCCGCCCGGACCAGCACGAGAGGAAGACGGCCGGCGCGGGCGACCGCCCGGACCGGGTGGAAGCGGGAACCGTCCATTCCCCAGCCCGGCAGCGGAGCGAGGATCGGGTAGTTGGCGGCCACGCAGCGCAGCCACGCCGGGGGGTTCGCCAGCCAGTCGGCCGTGATCGGGCCCCCGCCCGAGAAGAACCACAGGGCCACCCGGTCCGCGTCCACCCGCGGATCGGCGCGCACCCGCTCGACCGCTTCGGCCACGTCTGCGGCGGCCTGCTCGTAGTCGGTCACGGCGCGCAGGCGGTGGTCGAGCGTCACGCCCACCACTCCCTGCCCGGCGACCTGGCGGGCGTATCCCGTCAGGGTCGGCCAGTCCCGGGGCGTGGGCCGCGCCTCGGCCGGCACCGGGCCACCGTGCACGAACACCACGGCCGGGTGCGGACCCGGGCCGTCCGGCAGGTACAGATCGGTGTTCCCGGTCCGCTCCCGGGGCCGTTCGGGCACGTCGAGCAGGAACGGCCGCAGATGGGCGGGCGTATGGGCGTCGCCGACCGGGGTCAGCCGGTGCCCCGCGCCGGACGCGGCCCCGATCAGGGTCTCGGACAGCTCGCCGGGGCAGGACAGCATCGGCCAGTGCCCGGTGGGCAGTTCGAAGAAGGCCACCCCGGCGTCGGCAAGGGCCCGGAGGGCGGGGTCGCCGACGTCCACCATGATCTGGAGCATCTCGACGCCCGGCCCGTTGCCGGTGCACAGCACCCCCGTCACGGGCACCGCGCCCACGGCTCCGGTGAGCCGCAGCGGCTGGAGCAGCGTGCCCAGCGGCTGCGGTGCCGCGAGGGCGGTGAGGCCGTCGAGCGCCGCCCCGGAGAGGCCGGCGGTGCTCCCCCAGCGGTCCCATGCGTCCCTGGCCGGGGGCGGCAGTTCACCGCCCGTCCCCCGGTCCCCGCTTCCGGCGGCGCGCCCCGCCACCTCTTCGCGCAGGCGCTGGTCGGGTACGGCGGCCAGGGCCGGAACGCCGTCCCGCGGCATCCCGGCGTCCAGATGGACGATCCGGGCGACCGAGTCAGCCCGGCGGTCGGCCGCGCCGAGCACCGGGTGGATGCCGTAGTCGTGGCCGACGAGCACGATATCTCCGCCGGACTCCGCCGCCACCGAGTCGATCACCGCGAGCACGTCCGCGATGTGGGTCTCCAGATCGACGGGATCATCCGCGCCGGTGGGGCGCTTGCCGAGTCCGGTGAGCGCCACGCAGTGCACCTCGGCGCCTTGCGCCGTCAGCCGTGCGGCGGTGTCCCGCCACACGTGCGGTCCGGTGAACACTCCGGCCACCAGGATGAATACGGTCATGGTCCCTCCTCGTCACGCTGTCTCCGCGCACCGGCCAGGTCTCCCGGCAGCGCTCGCCGGTACCGTAGGAACTCCCCCTGGTGGAGGTTCAAGTGTTCTCGTCGCACGACGGTCTGTGCACCATCGGTGAACTGGCCGAGCACCTGGGCGTCAGCGTCAAGACCGTCCGCTTCTACTCGGAGCGCGGGCTGCTCCCGGA
This sequence comes from Streptomyces durocortorensis, assembly GCF_016901035.1. Taxonomy (GTDB): domain Bacteria; phylum Actinomycetota; class Actinomycetes; order Streptomycetales; family Streptomycetaceae; genus Streptomyces; species Streptomyces durocortorensis. The sequence continues at coordinate 39,897 of NZ_JAFEUF010000008.1, read as the reverse complement.
GGCGTCCCGCAGCGCCGGCGGGCACCGCAGGTACGGTCCGGACGCCGTGGAGCGGCTGGGCATGATCCGTTCGCTGCGGAGCCTGGACCTGTCGGTTCCCGAAGTACGCCGCATCCTCGACGAGCAGGCCGGGCAGGGCGAAGGGGACGGTACCGGCGAGGGTGGCGCGCTGGAGGACGCCGTGGCCGGGCGGCTACGCGCCCTGGGGTCCGAACTCGCCGCGCTGCGCTGGCGGGAGGCGGCGCTCCGACTCGTGCAGGAGTGCCCGCCGGCCGAACGGCCCGGCCGGCTACGGCTCGTCGGGGCGGTCGCCGTCCCGCCGAGCACCGCCTCCCTGGCCCGGTTCTGGCGTGCGTGGCTGCCGCCCCGGATGCCCGCCCGGTCCGTCACGGCGTTTCTGGAGGCGGCGGTTCCGCACCCGCCCGACGACCCGCGGCCGGCGCAGGTCCTCGCCTTCGCCCGGCTGCACGCCTTCGTGACTCGCCCGTGCGACGGCGGGAGCGGCGGCAGGCCCTGCCAGCCCCGGGCGCACGGTGTCTCGGGGGCCCACGCGTCGGCCGTGCTGTACGCGGGCCTGGCCGAGGCGTACGACCTGACGGGCGGGGAGTTGCGCCGGGGTGCGGAACCCGCTCCCGGTGAGGCGCTGGACGGGTTCGTGGACGCGTACGCGAGCACGTACGACACCCGGGACACGCCCGCCTTCCGCCGTGTGCTGGCCGGCCGGCTCGCGGGCGATCCCCGTATCGACCGGTACTGGGACCTGACGGCCGAGGTGATCAGCGCCCCCGGCGGCCGTCCCGAGCCGACCCCGGGGTCCGCGCACGACTGGCTCCTCGCGGCCCTGGACACGCAGGTGGAGGTGGCGGCCGGCCACGGCGGTGCGCGGCGCGGGCCCGTCGGTGAGGCGTCGGCTTCCGTCGCCCCTGCGTAGCCTGCCTGCTCCGCCCTCCGGGCGAACCGCGGGATCGTGACGGGCGGTTCGCCCTGGCCCGGCGGGGAGAGGGCAGTTGACCTTCGCCCGGCAGGGCGGTCAACCGGCCGCGTGCGGGCCGAACCGTTCGGGGGCGAGGCTCACCAACAGCGAGGTGACCACAAGGTCGGTCGAGGCGGCCATGTCCACGGAGTCCGGCGACAGGAGCCACTGGACCTGCAGTCCGTCCATCACCGCGATGATGGCGTTGGCCGCGTTGTCGGCCAGGTCCGCCCGGTCGGCGGGCAGTTCGCAGGCCTCGCGCAGGGCGTCGGCGACGAAGGCGCGCAGCCCGTCGTAGCGGTCGCGGAAGTAGTCCTGGGCGGGGTGGTCGTCGGTGACGGACTCCGCCGAGAGCACCGCGTACAGCCGGACGATGCCCTCGCGCTCCGCGTTGCGCAGCGCGGTGTTCACCAGGTGGCGCAGGAAGTCCAGGCCCTGGGGGCGGTCGGGGCCGAGGTGCTCGATGTCCCGCTGGTCGCGCAGTTCGAGCACGCTGGTGAGGAGGAGGGCCTTGGAGCGGAAGTAGTGCAGCACCCCTGCCTGGGTGAGGCCGACCCGGTCCGCGATCTCGGCGAGCGAGGCGTTGTTGTAGCCGCGGGCGGCGAAGGTGTCCATGGCGATGGCCAGGATGTCCTGCTGTCGCTGCCGGGCTTCCGGGCTGCGCGGCGTGCGGGGCTTGGCCGGGGTGCGTGCCCCTCTGCCCACTGACTGGTTGCTCACCGGTTCAGCTTAAGCCTGCCGGAGGTCGGTGAAGATCCTTGGGACGGCGGGGAAGGACGCGTGCGGACAGCGGGGAAGGACACGTGGGCAGACTACTTACTAACCACTTAGTGAGTGTGCTTTCATGCCGTTGTCCCGCCCTCTTGTGACCGGCACGCCCGGAGCGAGGCGTCCGCCGCGCCCTCCGTCCGCCGGGGTGCCGCCTGTCAGCAGGTACGAACCCAAGGAGAGCCGCAACCATGCCAAGCTCCACTCCCCCGCGTTTCAGAGCGCGCGCGGCCGGCGCCGCGCTGGTCATGACCGTCGCCGCGCTCGGCGTCAACGGCGCCGCCGCAACCGCCCGGGCCGCCGACCCGGTCGCCCAGGTGTGGGTGACCACGCCCGACGGCTCCAAGAAGCTCACCCCGGACGGAAGCCTCCCCTTCGACGCGGCCCCCCAGCCGGTCGACATCCGCATCGACGCCGCCGCCAAGGGCCAGAAGTTCACCGGGGCGGGCGCCTCGGTGACGGGCGCCTCCGCCCATCTCATCCAGGGCCTTCCCCAGGCCCAGCGCACCTCGCTGCTGAGGTCGCTCTTCTCCGCCGAGGGCGACGGCATCGGGCTCAACTACCTGCGCCAGCCCCTGGGCAGCACCGACTTCGACGCGAACACAGACGCGTACACGTACGAGGACACCCGGGGCGCCTTCTCCATCGACCGGGACCGGAGCCAGATCATCCCGGTCCTGAAGCAGGCCACCGCCGTCAACCCCGCCATCCGCTTCATGGGCTCGCCCTGGTCGCCCCCGGCATGGATGAAGACCAACAACTCGCTCAACGGCGGCAGTCTGCGCACCGAGCACTACCAGACCTACGCCGACTACCTGGTCAAGGCGATCAGGGCGTACGGGCAGGAGGGCATCGCCCTCACCGATCTCACCGCGCAGAACGAGCCGGAGTTCGCGACCAGTTACCCGTCGATGAGCATGACCTCCACCCAGCAGGCGGACTTCCTGCGGGTCCTGGACCAGACGCTCACCGCCGCGAACCTGCCGACCAACATCCTGGCCTACGACCACAATTGGGACCACCCGAACTATCCGCTCGACGTCTTCGCCCGGACGGGCGGCATCCAGCGGATCATCGGCGCCGCGTTCCACTGCTACGGCGGGGCGCCCGCGGCGCAGAAGCAGATCGCCGACGCCGGAAAGCGGGTCTTCTTCACGGAGTGCTCCGGCACCGACAGCGCGAACCCGGCGACGACGTTCGGCGACACGCTGAGGTGGCACACCGAGAACCTCGTCGTGCAGAACATGCGTAACGGCGGCGAGACGGTGATCAACTGGAACCTCGCCCTCGACCGGAACGGCGGCCCCCACCAGGGGCACTGCACGAACCGCTGCAACGGCATCGTCGAGATCGACGGCGGCCAGATCACCCGCAACGCCGAGTTCTACGTCCTCGGCCATGTCTCCAAGTTCGTCAAGGCGGGGGCGACGCGGATCGGTTCCACCAGCCAAGGCGCCGGAGGGGTGCAGAACGTCGCCTTCCAGAACAGCGACGGCAGCCGGGCGGCCGTGGTCGTCAACACCGCTGCCGGATCGCAGCGGTTCTCACTGACCGACAACGGCAGGTCGCTCGCGTACACCCTGCCCGCCGGCGCCGTCGCGACCTTCACCTGGGACGGGAGCGGCGGAACGACTGACCCGCCCGCGGGCTCCATCGACCCCGCCGCGTGGTACCAGGTGCGCAACGGCAACAGCGGGGCCTGCCTCGACGCCGCCGACTGGGGCACGGCGGACGGCACCGCGCTCCAGCAGTGGTCCTGCGGGACCGGGGCCAACCAGGGCTGGCAGTTCAGGCCCACCGACTCCGGCCACTACCAGGTGGTCAACCGGCACAACGCGAAGGCCTGGGACGTCGACGGCGGCTCCGGCGCGACCGCCGACGGCACCAGGGTGCACCTGTGGTCGTACGTGGGCGGCGTCAACCAGCAGTGGCGGGCGGAGGCCCGGCCCGGCGGGCAGTACCGCTTCGTCGCCCGGCACAGCGGCAAGTGCCTCGGCGTCGACAACTCCTCGACGGCCAACGGGGCCAGGCTCTCGCAGCAGACCTGCTCCGGCTCCCCGGCCCAGGCGTTCACTCTGACCCGCTGACGCCGGCGGGCCGGTGCCGCGGCGGTTCTCCGGAAGGGGGAGCCGCCGCGGCGCGCGCTCCCGGCTTCCCGGCGTGAAGCGTGGGAGCGCGCGCCGGTGGGTCGCCGAGTGCTCCGACACCGGCGGGATCTGACGCGCCACGCCCTGTCCCCGCCCGGCGCGCCCCCATATGCTTCGCCTTCCGCCTGTTCGCCCGCTTCAGGAGGTCCCGTGCCGGTCCGCGCCATGTACTGCTACACGTGTGATTCCGATGAACAGCACCGCTCCCTCACCGCCGGCGAGAAGACCTGGCTCCGGAGCCGGACGGGCCGGCGGAGCGTGGAGGAGTTCTTCATGTGCGAGGCGCCGAGCTGCCGCAATGTGCGCAGCGGCTTCAACAAGCACCCGTTCGACCCGGTGATCCGCGTTCCCCTGCCGGACTGACGCCGGCTCAGGGCGCTTCGACCGCTTCCTTGATGCGCTGCCCGAACGCCGGTGCGTCCTTGCGTGCCGCGCTTCCCGCGAAGCCGACCAGCAGTTTGCCGACGCCGTGGCCCTCCAGGACGTTGAAGAGCCTCACATGCGTGCCGCCGTCCGGCGTGCGTTCGAGGTCGTAGCCGCCTTCGGCCGCGGTGATGAGGTTCTTCGACTGCTCCTGCCAGCGGATACGGGTCGGGGCGACCAACTCGCTGATCTCGAAGTCGCGCCGGGACGTCATGCCCGCGTCCTTGACGGTGCTGTGGAAGACGGTGCCCACGCGGGTCGGACCGTTCGGTGATTTCTCGATGCGCTGCACCCGTGGACTGAACTCCGGGTCGTGCTCGCCGTCCGCGAGGTAGGCGAAGACCTCCTCGATGGGCCGGTCGATGTCGACCGTCGCTTCGAACTGTGTGCTCATGGCCCTATCCCGTCCTGGCACCGAAACAGTTGTCCGCCATCAGTGTCGGACGAGACGCCCCGCTGCGCACGCCGAAATACCCGAAATCCCCGGGCCGTCATTGCGGTCCGGGGATTATCACACGTATATTGGATTCTTCTGCGGTCATGCAGAAAGGCCCCGCTCGGGGGCCTTATGAGTACGAATATATCTGGCGGGGAGCCGTTTTGTCAAACCGGGAAAGCGACGAATTGCGGGAAGAGCAGGAATTCATCGATCGGCTCCATGCCCGGGTCGACGCACTGCGCGGGGTGGCGGCCGAGGGTGTCGAGCACGCGTTGACGCCGGTCGGGACGGGCCAGCAGGCGCGGCTGGAGCGCGACATCCTCGTCGCGGAGCGCTCGGGGCTGCTCGCGGCGCTGAACGCGGTGGACGGGTCTCTGTGTTTCGGCCGCATCGACCGCTCGGACGGGCTCGCGCACCATATCGGCCGGATCGGCATCCGTGAGGACGACACCGACCACACGCCTGTTCTGATCGACTGGCGTGCGCCGGTGGCGCGTCCTTTCTATCTCGCCACGGGGCACACGCCGATGGGCCTGCGCCGGCGTCGCCACATCACCACCGAGGGCCGCACGGTCACCGAGCTCCATGACGAGATCCTCGATCTCGGGGACGACGACCGCACCGGTTTCGAGGACCCGAACGGCGACGCCGTGCTGCTCGCGGCGCTGAATTCCGCGCGCACCGGACGCATGGGCGACATCGTGCGGACCATCCAGGCCGAGCAGGACGGCATCATCCGGGCCCCGCACCGCGGTGTCCTCGTCGTCGAGGGCGGCCCCGGCACCGGAAAGACGGCCGTCGCGCTGCACCGGGCCGCGTTCCTGCTGTACGAGCACCGCGAGCTGCTGGCCAAGCGCGCCGTGCTCATCGTCGGCCCCAATCCGGCGTTCCTGCGGTACATCGCGGAGGTGCTGCCCGCGCTCGGCGAGACCGGGGTGCTGCTCGCCACGCAGGCCGAGCTGTTCCCCGGGGTGCACGCCACCGGTACGGACACCCCGCGCGCCGCCGCCGTCAAGGGCGGCGAGGCGATGGCCGAGGCCCTCGCCCTGGCCGTACGCGACCGGCAGCGGCTGCCGGAGCCCGGGGCGGCGATGGTGATCCCGCACGAGGACGGCGGGGATCTGATCCTGGACTGGGAGATCGCCTACGAGGCCCGGGAGGCGGCCCGGGAGACCCGGCTGCCGCACAATCTCGCCCGCCCGCACTTCGTCTTCCGGGTCATCGACGCCCTCACCGCGCAGCTCGTCGAGCGCATCGGCGCGGACCCCTACGGCGGGCCCAACTTCCTCGGTCCCGACGATGTGGCCCAGCTCGGCCGGGACGTCGCGCTGAGCAAGGAGGTGCACGCCGCCGTGGACGAGCTGTGGCCGCCGCTCACCCCCGAGGGCTTCCTCGCCGACTATCTGGCCGACCCGGTGTACGTACCGGAGGAGGACGCCGACGGGATCCGGCGCCCGGCCGCTGCGAGGGCGTGGACCCCCGCCGACGTACCGCTGCTCGACGAGGCCGCCGAGCTGCTCGGCGTCGACGACAGCGCGGAGCGGGCGGCCGCAGAGGCCGCACGGCAGGAGCGGGTCGGCTACGCGCAGGGCGTGCTGGAGCTGTCGCGCGGTTCGGAGAGTTACGAGTTCGAGGACGAGGAGTCCGAGGTGCTCGCCGCGCACGACATCATCGACGCCGAGCGGATGGCGGAGCGGCACGAGGAGGCCGACCACCGTACGGCGGCCGAGCGGGCCGCCGTCGACCGTACGTGGGCGTTCGGGCACATCATCGTCGACGAGGCGCAGGAGCTGTCGCCGATGGCGTGGCGGCTGCTGATGCGGCGGTGGCCGACCCGCTCGATGACCCTGGTCGGCGACCCGGCCCAGACCTCCGAGGAGGCGGGCGTCGGGTCCTGGGAGAAGATCCTCTCCCCGTACGTGGGCGACCGCTTCGAGCACGTGACGCTGGAGGTCAACTACCGTACGCCCGCCGAGATCATGGAGCTGGCCGCCGGGGTGCTGCGGGAGAAGGACCCCGCGTTCACCGCGCCCGTTTCGGTGCGGTCGACCGGTGAGAAGCCGTGGACACGGGACACCGGACAGGACCTGGCGGGCGCGGTGGCCGAGGCCGTCGCGGAGCTGACGCCCCGGGAGGGACGTCTCGCGGTGATCGCGCCGCGTGCGCTGCACGAGGAGATCGCCGCGCCGCTGGACGGGGTGACGGCGGGTGAGGCCCCCGACCTCACGCGCACGGTGGTGCTGCTGGATCCGCGCCAGGCCAAAGGGCTCGAGTTCGACCATGTGCTGGTGGTGGAGCCCGCCCGGTTCGGGAGGAGCGATCTGTACGTGGCGCTCACCCGGGCCACGCAGCGCCTGGGCATCGTCCACCGGGAGGAGTTGCCGACGGCGTTGCGCTGACGGGTCGGGCGGCCCGCCTCCGTGGCGATCGGACCGGGCGGGCCGCGAGTGTGGCCGGAACAGGGTTGCCGAACCCATAGGGTGACGCCATGTCTTCGCCATTGAGTTCGACAAAGACCGCGGCCGCTCTCCGCACGTCGGCACGGATCTCCGCAGAGCTGCTGCTGGTCCTCGTGGCGGCGGCGGTCGCGCTGTGGGTGCTGGGCCGGATGTGGTCGGTCGTCTGGCCGCTGATAGTCGGTCTGTTCCTCACCACGCTGACCTGGCCGCTCGCCCGCTTCCTGCGCCGGCACGGCTGGTGGCCGGCGCTGGCCGCCTCGGTGGTGACGGTGTTCGCCCTGCTCGTGGGGGCGGGCATCGTGGCCCTGATCGCGGTGCCGGTCGCGGACCAGTCCGGGGAGCTGGCCGACCGGGTGGTCGCGGGCATCGACAAGCTCCGCGAGTGGGCGGCCGGTCCGCCGCTGAACATCGGCGACGATCAGATCACCGGTGCCCTCGACTCCGCGACCGACCGGCTCCAGGACAGTGTCGGCAGTGTGGTCACCACCGCCGTCACCGGGGTGAGCACCGTGGTCAACGGGGTGGTCACGGCGGTTCTGGCGCTCTTCCTGATGTTCTTCTTCCTCAAGGACGGCCCGCGCTTCCTCCCGTGGCTCACCCGTCAGCTTCCCGGCCGGCTCGCCACCGACATCCCCGAGGTGGCCGCCCGCAGTTGGGCCACCCTGGGAGCGTTCGTCCGGTCCCAGGCGTTCGTGGGTCTGCTGGACGCGGTCTTCATCGGCCTCGGCCTGTGGATCCTGGGGGTGCCACTGGTCCTGCCACTGGCGGTGCTGACGTTCGTCTGCGCGTTCGTGCCGATCGTGGGGGCGCTGTTCGCCGGATTCGTGGCGGTGGTCATCGCCCTGGTCTCCAACGGTCTGATGGACGCCCTGCTCGTACTGGCGATCATCGTCGTGGTGCAGCAGCTGGAGGGCAATGTGTTCCAGCCCATGATCCAGAGCCGGGGGCTGGGTCTGCACGCGGCGGTCGTGCTGCTCGCGGTGACGCTGGGCGGCAGCCTGGCCGGTGTGGTGGGAAGCCTGCTCGCCGTTCCGTTGGCGGCGGTGCTCGCGGTGATCTGGAACTACCTCCGCGAGCAGCTCGTGGAGGACCCGCGGGAGCCGGAGCCCGCGGATCTGCCCGAGGGTCCTCCCGCCCCTTCCTAGGGGAAACCCTCCGGCAGCCTGACGGGGCGGGGTCAGTGCGGGGCGCGGATCGCGGCCAGGAGCCGGGCGCAGCGCGCCGCCATCTCCGTCGCGGACTGCTCCGGGTGGGAGATCCACCAGCCGACGAGCGCGCCGACGGCCCCGGTCCACACGTGCTTCAGCGCATCGGCGTCCAACAGGTCCTCGTTGCCCTGTGCGCGCAGGACCTCCGCGGTGCCGGACGCGGCGAGGCGGTCGATGGCCGCGCGGTGGGCGTGTGCGGCGGAGTGCAGGTCGGAGCCGGGCTGCAGGGTCCGGTCGTACAGCACGAACCAGGCTTCCCGCTGCCCCTCCAGTACGCCGAAGACGGCCGCCAGGACGCGCGGGGGAACACCTGAGGAGGCGATGTGCTCCAGACAGGCGAGGTAGAGCCCGTCCTTGGAGCCGAAGTAGGTGTACAGCATCGGCTTGGTCACCCCCACGCTCCGGGCGATCGAGGCCATCGACGCCGAGGCGTGTCCGTGCCGCCCGAACTCCTCCACGGCGGCTGCCAGGATCTGCGCCTCGCGCCGCGCACGGGGAACCCCCTTCGTCCCGGCGCCCGGAGGAGCGCCGGTGCGGGTCCGGCGCGGGCCGGACGGGGGCGGAGTGGCGGGTGACGAGCCTCTTGCCGTGTTCATGGTTGGACTATACGTTGCAGTAAATTACCCCGAGGTAAATTACTGGAAGGTCATACGCTCATGGCGGACCGCACCTCCTCCTCGCCCAGGGCCGATGCCGCTCCCACCCGCTCCTGGTGGGGCTGGGGCGACCCCGCCCAGGCGCTGCCGGACGCCGAGTGCGCCGCGCTCGCGGCGCTGGTTCCCGGGGCCGCCGACACCGCGCTGCCCGTTCCCCCGATCGCCTCCCTGGAGCTGCCGCCCGTCCGTGTCAGCGCGCCGCGCACGCTCGCCCACCTCGTCTCCGGCGACCCGGCCGACCGCGCGGGCCACACCTACGGCAAGGCCTACCGCGACGTCGTCCGCGCGCTGAACGGCGACCTGGCGGCCGCTCCGGATCTCGTCGCCTTCCCCCGGGAGGAGCGGGACGTGGTGGACCTCCTCGACTGGGCGGCCGGGGCGGACGTCGCCGTGATCCCGTACGGGGCGGGCAGTTCGGTCGTCGGCGGGGTCGAGTACCGCGCCGGGGCCCACGCGGGCGTCCTCTCGATGGACCTCTCGGGGATGGACCGGGTGCTGGAGACCGACCGGGTCAGCCGGGCGGCACGGATCCAGGCGGGAACCCTCGGGCCGGGCCTGGAGGCACAGTTGAGGCCGCACGGGCTGACGTTGCGGCACTTTCCGCAGAGCTTCGAGTTCTCGACCCTCGGCGGCTGGCTCGCCACCCGGGCGGGCGGGCACTACGCCACCCTTCACACGCACATCGACGACCTGACCGCCTCCCTGCGCGTGGTGACGCCCGCCGGGGTGAGCGAGTCGCTCCGCCTGCCGGGATCGGGAGCCGGACCGTCCCCGGACCGGCTCTTCCTCGGTTCGGAGGGCACCCTCGGGATCATCACGGAAGCGTGGATGCGGCTCCAGGACCGCCCCGTCCACAAGGCGTCGGCCTCGGTGCTGTTCGACCGCTTCCCCGCCGCGGTGGACGCCGTCCGCGCCATCGCGCAGTCCGGCCTCCACCCGGCCAACTGCCGTCTGCTCGATCCCGGCGAGGCGGCGCTGTCGGGGGTGGCGGCCGAGGGCACGAGCGTCCTCGTCCTGGGGGTGGAGTCGGCCCACCACCCGGTGGAGAGCCGCCTCGCCGAACTCGTCGCCCTGGCCCGCGACCACGGGGGCTCTCCCGCCGACGGCTCCCCCGCTTCGGGCGGCTCGGCCGCGGGCGCCTGGCGTTCGGCGTTCCTGCGGATGCCGTATGTGCGGGACGGGCTGGCCCGGATGAGCGTGATCAGCGAGACGTTCGAGACGGCCTGCACCTGGGACCGGTTCCCGCAGTTGTACGAGGCGGTGCGGCGGGACGTGGGGGCCGCCGTCCGCGAAGTGACCGGTGCAAAGGCTCTGATCAACTGCCGTTTCACGCACGTCTACCCGGACGGTCCCGCCCCCTACTTCACGGTGATCGCCCCGGGCCGGCGCGGGTCGGAGGTCGCCATGTGGGACGAGATCAAGGCGGCGGCGATCCGGACGCTGGGCGAGCAGCGGGCGACTGTCACCCATCACCACGCGGTGGGACGCGATCACCGGCCCGGGTACGACCGGCAGCGCCCGGACCTGTTCGCGGACGTGCTGCGCGCCGCCAAGCGGACCCTCGACCCGGCCGGGATCCTCAACCCGGGCGTGCTGTTCGACACCGCGCGCTGACAGCGGTGGCCGCGTCGGGCGTCTGCCCGGACGGGTGTCCGGCGGACATCATCCGCTCTGCGGGTCCGTGCCGGGCGTCGGCGCGAGCGAGGACTCGATGCGGGCGAGCTGGTGGGCGAGGCTCGTCATCCACACCTCCAGGTCCACGGACAGGGGCGTCGGCGGATCGCGGTCCGGGGCGCTCCCGGGTGCGGTCCGCGGCGCGGGCCCCGGCCGCTCGGCGGTGAGCAGCCGGGCGACCCGGTCGGTCTGCGCCACCAGGCCCGACGCGGTCCCCCGGGCCCAGGCCGCCGACGCGTCCGTCGCACCGGACGCCGGGCGGAGACCGAAGCGCGGCAGCCACTGCGCGCCGAGCAGAACGTGGTTGGCCGCGATGAGCACGGCGTGCCAGTCGGCGCGGTCGCTCTCCCCGTCGGCCGGTGTCTCGGCGCGGAACTGTGCGTACGCCGCCTCGGCGAGGCGCAGCCGGTGGACGCCCGGCAGGGTCTCGGGTGCGGCGCGCGAGCCGCCCGAGGGGGCGAGCAGCGCCTCCGCCGTCACGGTCACCAGCGGGGCGCACGTTCTCAGCAGCCCCGCCATGGCCCGGTGGACCTCCCGCCGCGCCCCGGCGGGCCAGGCGAGCAGGCCGCACAGCAGCCCGATGACGCTGCCGGTGACGACGTCGATCATCCGCGCCTCCGACAGCCGCCAGGTGACTGGCGCGATCTGGGCGAACGCGGTGGCGACGACGATCGTGAACAGCGCCTGCGCGTACGCGAGGCCGAGCAGCGGGCCCAGGGCGAAGGCCGCCAGCATGACGGGGCCGAGGAGCGCCGCGTACACGTCGGTGTGCCGGCCGAGCCCGATCACGAGCGCCCCGGCCACCAGCGCGCCCACCGCGTTGCCCGCCACCGCCCGGCGGACCGCCTGCCAGGTCGCGCCCGCGGTCGTACGTCCGAGGGTCAGGACGGCGAGGAGCACCCAGAACCCGTGGGCGAGGTCGAGGGATCCGGCCAGCGCGCGGGCGGCGGCGAGTCCGAGCGCGGTCCGTACGGCGTTCTGGAAGAGCACGGACCGGAAAGTGACGTTGCCGAGGACGCGCCGGGCCCACAGCCTGGGCGTGGACAGCTCGGCGTACCAGAACACCGCGCGCGGGGCGGCCGGTTCGGTGGGAAGCCCGTGCACGGCGATGTCGGCGGTGATCTCCACCATGCGCGCCGATTCGGCGAGTGCCAGCACGCGTGACTGCCGCCGCAGCACGTCGACGGGTGGCCGCTCACCCGGCGGTCCGGAGGCGGACCGGACGCGGTCGGCCTGGAAGCCCCGCATCGCTTCCTCCAGCGCACCGGCGGGCGGAGGCCGGCTGCCGGTGCGCAGGAGCCGGGCGGAACGCGCTTCGGGGCCTCGTGCGCGGGAAGCCGCTGGGTGCTCATCCGGCACGCTCCTCTCCCGGGGCCGCCCCCTCCGGCGCGGTCCGCCGGACCGCCTTTCGCCATTGTCGGCCGGAGCGGGCCGCCCGCGCGCGACGAGGGAGAGCTCAGCAGTGGCCGGGCCCGTACCGGTTAGGCGGGCTGACCCGCCGGGCCCGGTGTACGACGGCGTCCGCCCCGAGCACATGAGGTGCTCGGGGCGGAGAGATCGCGGGAAGCCTCAGATGGTCGCGGTGTCGATCACGAAGCGGTAGCGCACGTCGCTCGCGAGCACCCGCTCGTACGCCTCGTTGACCTGGTTCGCGCCGATCACCTCGATCTCGGCGCCGAGCCCGTGCACGGCACAGAAGTCCAGCATCTCCTGGGTCTCCTTGATCCCGCCGATCGCCGAACCGGCGATCGACCGGTTGCCCATGATCAGGGAGAAGAGGTTCAGCGAGATGGGCTCCTCGGGGGCGCCCACGTTGACCAGGGTGCCCTCGGTGCGCAGCAGGCCGAGGTAGGCGCCGAAGTCCAGCGGGGCCGAGACGGTGGAGAGGATGACGTCGAAGGTGCCGGCCAGCTCCTCGAAGGTCCGGGGGTCGCTGGTCGCGTAGTAGTGGTCGGCGCCCAGCTTGAGCCCGTCGTCCTTCTTCCGCAGCGACTGGGAGAGGACCGTGACCTCGGCGCCCAGCGCGTGCGCGATCTTGACGGCCATGTGGCCGAGACCGCCGAGTCCGACGACGGCGACCTTCTTGCCGGGGCCCGCGCCCCAGCGCTTGAGCGGGGAGTACGTGGTGATGCCCGCGCACAGGAGCGGCGCGGCCTCGTCGAGGGCGATGCCCTCGGGGATGGAGAGGGCGAACCTCTCGGTCACGACGAGGTGCGTGGAGTAGCCACCGTAGGTGGGCTCGCCGCTGCGGTCCAGCGCGTTGTACGTCTGGGTGTTCCCCTCGGCGCAGTGCTGCTCGCGGCCCATCAGGCAGGCGTCGCACGTGCCGCAGGAGTCGACCATGCAGCCGACGCCGACGCGGTCGCCGACCTTGAACCGGGTGACGCCGGGGCCGGTCTCGGCGACGATCCCGGCGATCTCGTGGCCGGGCACCATCGGGAAGATGCCCTCGCCCCAGCCGTCGCGGGCCTGGTGAATGTCGGAGTGGCAGATACCGGCGAACTTGATGTCGATCAGGATGTCGAACTCGCCGACCGGGCGGCGCTCGATCGTGGTGCGCTCCAGCGGGGCCTTGGCACGGGGAGCGGCGTAGGCGGCAACGGTGGTCATGCCGGAGGTTCTCCTCTGGGTGATGCGGTAGGAACGTCTCCCAGCCTCCCGCCCCTGCGCATGTTTACCCAGGTCACCGCTTGGCCTACGTCCAGTGGTCCTACTACTGGCGGGGACAGGCTCCGGCGCCTACGCCCAGGAATCCCAGGAATAATGGAGGGCATGGACGATCAGCCGGAGGCCGCCGCTCCCGAGCCGCTGGACCGGCGCGCCGAACTCAGTGAGTTCCTGCGTACGCGCAGGGCGAAGCTCCAGCCGCAGGACGTGGGGCTGCCGGACTTCGGCCGGCACCGCCGGGTGCCCGGGCTGCGCCGGGAGGAGCTGGCGCAGCTGGCCGGGGTGTCCGTGGCGTACTACACGCGCCTGGAGCAGGGAAACGGGCGCAACGTGTCGGCCGAGGTGCTGGACGCGATCGCGCGTGCGCTGCGGCTCACCGACGCCGAGCACGCGCATCTGACCCATCTGGCGAGGCCGGCGCGGCACAAGAAGAAGCGCCGCCCGGCGAGGGTGCAGCGGGTGCGGACCGGGCTGCTGTATCTCCTGGACAGCATGGACGGCATCCCCGCGTACGTGACCGGGGCGCGCTCCGACATCCTGGCCTGGAATCCGATGGCGGCCGCGGTGTTCGGCGACTGGGGCGCGCTGCCGCCGGCCGAGCGCAACTGGGCGCGGCTGGTGTTCCTCTCCCCCGCCTACCGGGACCTGTTCGTGAACTGGGACTCCAAGGCCTCGGACATGGTCAGCTATCTGCGGCTGTACGCGGGCTGCCACCCCGACGATCCGGAGCTGTCGGCGCTGGTGGGCGAACTCTCGGTCAAGAGCGACGAGTTCCGGCGGCTGTGGGCCACGCACAACGTCAAGGAGAAGGGCCACGGCGTCAAGCTGATCCGGCATCCGCTCGCCGGGGACCTGACCCTGTCGTACGAGACGCTGAACCTCCCGGACGACGAGGAGCAGCACCTGGTGACCTACCACGCGGAGCCGGGCTCGGATTCGGCCCAGGCCCTGCGCCTGCTGGCGAGCTGGGGAGCCGACGCCACCAGGGCGGACGTGATCAGCGGCGTACGGCGGGGCCCGGCCGACGAACGATGAGGACGGACTCCCGGCCCGGTGTCCCACCCTGCGCCGGTCGGTCAGGTGGCCTCGGCCGCCGCCGCTGTCGCCCCCGCCGTCACGTCCGCCGGTGACTCCGTCTCGCCGATGACGAGCCCCGCGAGTGCGGGGCCGCGGGTCGGCGGCGCCGCGCCGGTGCCGGACGGGTCGACGCGTGGAAAAGTCTCCGCGCTGGCGAGCCGGGGCAGCAGCAACTGCCAGAAGCCGGTGAGCCGGTAGGGGGACAGCCACTCGGGGTCGTGGCGGCCGAGCATCTCGAATCCGGCCGTCACGGCGACGGTCGCGGCAGCCGCGTCCTCGCGGGAGATGCCGTCGGCGAGGGTTCCGGCGGCGGCCGCCTCGTCCAGCAGTTCCCGTACGCGCTGGTGCCACTCCATCCGCAGGTCCGGGGCGGCGGCCCGCTCGCCGTCGCAGCTCAGCCGGAATCCGGCGCGGCTCACCGGGTCCTCACGCAGTCGCCCCACGAGAGCGTGCGAGCTGTCGACGAGGGCTTGCAGGGCGGTGTCCGTCCGGTGCCGGATCGCGGCGGACAGATCGCGCAGCTCCCGGGACGCCTCCGCCACCACGGCTTCCGCGACCGCGGCCTTGTTCTCGAAGTGGAAGTGCAGCGCGCCCGTACTGACGCCCGCGCCGGCGCTGATCAGCACCAGTCGAGCCTGGGCGTAGCCGTGCTGCTCGAAGACGACGGCGGCTGAGCGGATCAGCGCCTGGCGGGTACGGGTGGCGCGCTCCTGTTTGGTCACCGGGGCCTCCGTGTGGGGGTGAGGCGGCCGGATACGGGGGCGGCGCCGGTCGGGGGCTCCCCGCCGGGGCGGTGGGACGGCGTCATGGAGTTATCAAACCAACTTACCGGTTTGATTTCCAGGGAACGGGAGGATACGCCATGGCTTCCAGGGCCTGTCAGGGGGCGCTTACCCCATAACTCCCGAGGCGGAGTTATTCGGCTGCGAACGCGTCCGCGTGGTCGGCCGACCAGACACGGTACGACCTGGCTTGATGCCCCGTCAGCTCCTGGACCGTGGATACCACGGCCGCCTTGGCACCTTCCCGCTGCCGCTCCGCGCTCTCCAGGAAGGCCTCCGCGACAGGCCGCGGGTACTTCGCCAGCAGGGCCGTGCGCGCGGCGTCCACGCCCAGTTCCTCGAAGCGCAGCGGCCGCCCCAGCACCCGGGACAGCTGAGCCGTCTGTTCCCGTGCGGTGATCGCCTCCGGGCCCGAGACGGCGTACGCCCTGCCCTCGTGCCCCGTACCGGTGAGGGCGGCGACGGCCACCGCCGCCACGTCGCGGGGGTCTACGCACGCGACCGGGGCGTCGCCGTACAGGGCGCGCACCACCCCCGCCGCGCGGATGCCGGGCGCCCAGGACAGGGTGTTGGACATGAACGTCCTGGGGCGGACGAACGTCCACGGCACCCCCGACTGCCTGATCGCCTCTTCGTTCTCCCGCTGACGCCGGGTGATGAAGTCGTCGGCGCCCGGCTCCTCCACCGCCATCATGGACAGCTTGACCAGGTGGCGGACGCCCGCCGCGGCCGCGGCCGCGGCGACCCGCTCGTCGTCGGGCTCGGTGGGGCTGTTCGTCACCAGGAACACCGAGTCGACGCCCCGCAGGGCCCGGTCCAGGGCGGGGCGGTCCCCGTACTCGCCCGCGACGGCCTCGACTCCGTCCCCCCGTACCGTCAGCCGCCCGGGACGGCGCGCGAGAATCCGCACGGGGCCGGCAGCCGCCAGTTGCGCGGCGACCTCACGGCCCACCGCTCCGGTCGCACCCGTCACAAGAATCACTGGAGGCACCTCTCAGCCGTCGGCCCGCGGGCCGGACAGGACCGTGGAGAAGACCTGTTCGCTGTCCTGATGGCCCGTCACCTGGACCGACACCGTATCCTCGGCCCCCTCCGACAGGACCGTCGCCCCGATCCAGCACGGGCTGCCGAACTCGGCGTACCGGTGGAACCGGCTGCGCGCCTCCGCCGGAACGATGCCGCCGGGCCCCGCCGCGAGGCAGGCCGCCTGACGGGCCGCCTCCAGCAGCAGCATGCCCGGGACATGGTCGTTGGGGCGCTGGAACAGCGTCGGGTGCCGGGTGTCCACACGCAGCTCCCAGACGCCTTCGCGGCCGGCGTCCGACAGGACCACGTCCCCGGTCCTGCTGCGGCCGGCACGGGCGGCGGCGACCGGCGCCGCCTCCGGTATGGATATGCCCTCGACGGGGGCGTCGCCGCGCATCCGCCGGTACACCTTGGGGCTGGTGAAGCGGGTCGCGCCCATCCCCGTGGCCGCCAACTCCCCGTCCCGGTACACCGCCCAGCCCACGCGCCCCTGCACGGGCAGTCCGCTCCGCCACTTCAGGTCGGAGCAGAACACCTCGACGTCTATCTCGGTGGGGGCGCCGCCGACGCCCCAGTGCTCCTGGTGGCAGACGTAGTCCAGGTCCGCCATCAGGAAGTGGTAGCCGAGCGGGACGCCGTACCCGGCGTGGAAGGCGAGCATGGCCGCCTGCCGCATCGCTTCCGCGACCAGCAGCGGGTCGTGCCGGTCGCCGCCCACCGGGGCGAAGAACGGGTGATCGTGCGGCAGGACCGCCGCCACCGAGAACCGATCGTGCGCCAGGCGCACCCAGTTACGCGGAAACGCGTCCTCGGGCCTGGTCCGGTGCACCATGTCGATCCCCACGGGATGCACCACCTCGACCTCCGAATCCATAGCCGGCACCGGGTCGATCAGGGCTGCTGCTTCGGGCATAACTCCCCCCAGGGGTCATGTGACGGCGAGCCATTCCTGCGATGCACGTGCGCTGATAAGATACAGACTCAGCGGTTTTTTTTCTATCCCCGGCAGGGCCGCCCCTCCCCCCACCGTCCCGGCCGTTTCCCGGGCCCCCGGCCCAGCAAAGGAGAGAGGATGGCCAAGCAGGACCGGGCGATCCGCACCCGCCAGACAATCCTGATGGCAGCGGCCCAGGCTTTCGAGAAATACGGCTACCAAGCCGCCACGATCACCGAAATACTGAAAAGCGCCGACGTCACGAAAGGCGCTCTCTACTTTCATTTCCCGTCCAAGGAAGATCTCGCGCTCGGCGTTCTCGACGCCCAGGCGCCGCCCCAGACCGTTCCGGACCAGGCGCTCAAACTCCAGGAACTCATCGACCTGGGGATGCTGTTCAGCCACCGTCTTCAGACCAGCCTCCTCACCCGTGCGGGCGTCCGCCTGTCCATGGACCAGCAGGCCCACGGCCTCGACCGCAGCGGCCCTTTCCTCCGCTGGCAGGAAGCAACCCACCACCTCCTCACGCGCGCCAAGCACAACGGTGAGCTGCTCCCCCACGTCAACCCCACCGAGACGGCGGACCTGTACGTGGCCGCTTTCGCGGGCACCCAGGCCGTATCCCAGACTCTCACCGATTACCGGGACCTGCAGCGCCGCCACATCACGCTGCAGCAGCACATACTCCCCAGCATCGCCGCGCCCTCCGTCCTCACCGCTCTCGATCTGACACCCGAGCGCGCCGAACGCCTCAGCCTCCTCGACCCCGTCGGCTGAAGCAGTCGGGGTCGAGGAGGCTGCGCGCGTGCGGACGCCCTCGCCCTAGCTGCGCCCGGAGGCGAGGACGGCGCCGCGAAACGTACGCCGGTAGGCCAGCGGTGTGACGCCGATGGCCGCGTGCAGGTGCTGGCGCAGCGAGGCCCCGGTGGCGAAGCCGACCTGGCCGGCGATCTCGTCCACCGCCAGGTCCGTGGACTCCAGGAGGTGACGGGCCCGGTCGACCCGCTGCTGGACGATCCAGCGGCCCGGGCTCATGCCGACCTCCTCGTTGAAGCGCCGGACGAAGGTGCGCAGACTCATCCGGGCGTGCTCGGCGAGGCCCGCCAGGCTCAGCGGCTCCTGGAGGTTCCGCAGCGCCCAGTCGCGGGTGGCGGCGGTGCCGTTCGCCGCCGGGTCGGGCACCGGCTGCTCGATGTACTGGGCCTGCCCCCCGTCACGCCACGGCGGTACGACGCAGAGCCGGGCGACCCGGTTGGCGACCTCGCTGCCGTGGTCCTCGCGCACGAGGTGCAGGCAGACGTCGACGCCGGACGCCGCGCCGGCCGAGGTCAACACGCCCCCGTCATCGACGAAGAGGACGTTCGGGTCCAGCTTCACCTGGGGAAACCAGGACCGGAAGAGTTCCGCGAGCGCCCAGTGCGTGGTGGCCCGCCGGCCGTCCAGCAGTCCGGCGGACGCGAGGACGAAGGCGCCGGTGCAGATGGACACGACGCGGGTGCCGGGGCGTACGGCCGCCAGCGCCGCGACGGCGTCCACAGGTGCCTGACGGGTGAGGAGGGAGGTGTCGAAGGGCGGGATGACGAGCGTGTCCGCCGTCGCCAGCACCTCCGGTCCGTGCTCGACGGTGACCGAGAAGTCGGCATTGGTGCGCACGGGCCGGCCGTCCACCGTGCAGGTCACGACGGAGTAGCGGCCGTCCGCCGCTCCGAGGACCCGGCTCGGGATGCCGAGTTCGAACGGATACACCCCGTCCAGGGCGAGAACGACGACGCGGTGCACGTTTCCCATGGCACGATCCTGTCGAAAGATGGCAATCATGCCATGGTACGCCGGGCGGGCAGCGGCGAGGCTGGACGCATGACGAAGAACGAGAGCATGCGCGCCATCAGCCAGAGCGTCTACGGAGGACCCGAGGTACTGGAGGAGGTCCGGCTTCCCCGGCCCGTGCCGGGACCGAGCCAGATCGTGGTCGCCGTCCGCGCGGCCGGAGTGAACCCCACTGACTGGAAGCACCGGGCCCAGAGCATGTTCCTGGACCGGCTGCCGCTCGTCCTGGGCTGGGACGTCTCCGGGGTCGTCGATTCGGTGGGCTTCGGGGTGACCCTCTTCAAGCCGGGTGACGAGGTGTTCGGCATGCTGCCCTATCCGTACGGGGTCGGCTCCCACGCCGAGTTCACGGTCGGCCCGGCCCGCGCCTTCGCCCACAAGCCCGAGGGCGTCGACCACGTCCAGGCGGCCGCCCTCCCGCTCGCCGCGCTCACCGCCCGCCAGGCGCTCGTCGACACGGCGGACGTACGGCCCGGGCAGCGGGTCCTGATCCACGCCGCCGCCGGCGGGGTCGGCCACCTCGCCGTCCAGATCGCCAAGTCGCTGGGAGCGTACGTCATCGGCACCGCGAGCGCCGCCAAGCACGAGTTCGTCCGGGGACTCGGGGCGGACGAGGTCATCGACTACCGGAGCGTCGACTTCGGGGACGCGGTGAGCGACGTCGACATGGTGCTCGATCCCCTCGCGGGCGAGACGCGGGCACGTTCGCTCGACGTCCTGCGCCCGGGAGGCACGCTCGTTTCGCTGCTGCCGGGCGGCGATCCGGCGGAGACTGCGAAGGCCGCCGCGCGGGAGGTCCGGGTGGAGAACCTGCTGGTGGAGGCCGATCACGCCGGCATGACGGCCATCGCCGACCTGGTCCGGGCCGGCGAGCTGCGGGCCCATGTCGAGGCGGCCTTCCCGCTGGCCGAGGCGGCGAAGGCGCACGCGCTGGGCGAGACCGGCCGCACCACCGGCAAGCTCGTCCTCGTGGTGTCGTAGGCCGCGGCGCGCCCGGCCGCCCGCTCCTGAAAGGGAACGGGCGCCGGGCGTTCAGGCGCCCAGCGCCAGCTTCGTGCCGAGGCCGATCATCATCACGGCGACCAGGCCGTCCAGCACCCGCCACGCGGAGGGCCGCGCGAGGACTCCGCTCAGCAGCCGGGCGCCGAAGCCGAGCGCCGCGAACCAGCACACGCTGGCCAGGATCGCGCCGAGGCCGAAGGTCCAGCGCAGGGGCCCCCGGTCGGCGGCGACGGACCCGAGCAGGAACACGGTGTCGAGGTACACGTGCGGGTTGAGCCAGGTCATCGCCAGGCAGGTCAGCACGACGGCCCGGCGCGAGGTGGCCGGGGCGTCCCCCGCGTGCAGGGCCGACGGGCGCAGCACGCGGCGGGCGGCGAGCAGCCCGTAGACGATCAGGAACAGGCCGCCGAGCAGCCCCACCACGGTCAGCGCCGACGGCCAGGCGACGACGACCGCGCCGACCCCGGCGACGCCCAGCACGATGAGCACCGCGTCGGACAGGGCGCAGATCCCGACCACCGCGAGCACGCCGTCCCGGCGGACGCCCTGGCGCAGCACCAGGGCGTTCTGGGCGCCGATGGCGACGATGAGGGAGAGGCCGGTGCCGAATCCGGCGGCCGCGGTGGTCAGGGTGTTCGTCATGCGGCCGACGCTACGGAGCCCGCCATCCTGATGTCCAGCTAAGGATTCTTACGTATCATTAGCTGTCATGATGTCCGAGCTTCCTCTCGATCAGGTGCGGACGCTGCTGGCGGTGGTCGACGAAGGCACGTTCGACGCGGCGGCGGGCGTCCTGCGGCTGACGCCTTCGGCGGTCAGCCAGCGCGTGAAGGCGCTGGAGCAGCGCACGGGCCGGGTGCTGCTGATGCGCACGAAGCCGGTGCGGCCGACCGAGTCCGGTGAAGTGGTGGTGCGCTTCGCCCGCCAGCTCGCCCGGCTGGAGCGCGACGCTCAGGCGGCGCTCGGGATGTCCGGGCCCGGCGAGCCGACGCAGCTGTCGATCGCGGTGAACTCCGATTCCCTGGCGACCTGGTTCCTGCCCGCCCTGCGGCGCGTCCCGGAGGAGCTGGGCCTCGCCTACGAGCTGCGCCGGGAGGACCAGGACCATACGGCGGCCCTGTTGCGGGAGGGTCTGGTGATGGCCGCGGTCACCTCGTCGCCGGAAGCGGTGACGGGCTGCTCGGTGCGCGGTCTCGGCCGAATGCGGTATCTGCCGGTGGCCAGTCCCGGTTTCGCCGACCGGTGGCTGGGACGGCGGGAGGGCAGCGCGTTGCGCGAGCTGATCGGTGACGCGCCGGTGATCGGTTTCGACCGGCGCGACGATCTTCAGGACGCGTTCGTGCGCCGGCTCGGCCTCACGCCCCGGGCGAGCGCCCGGCGTCATCTGGTGCCGACGTCGGAGGGGTTCGCGAACGCCGTGGCGGCGGGCATGGGCTGGGGCGTGGTGCCCGAGGTCCAGGCGGAGCCGTTGCTGAGCACCGGGCGGCTGGTGCTGCTCTCCCCGGATCACACCGTGGACGTCCCGTTGTACTGGCAGCAGTGGAAGCTGGACTCGCCGGCGCTGGCGGCCGTGGCCGAGGCGGTGGCGGCCGTCGAAGCCGAGGCGCTCGGCGGCGGCCGCCGCGCCTGACCGCCCCGCCCGCCCACCGTCGGCGAAGTCCCCGGGCGCCCCACCGACGGGCGAGCCACCCACCCCACGCAAGGTTAGGTTTACCTAACTGGCTGAAGAGGGGCGAATGATGACCGACCGTCACGATCAGGTTCCGGGCAACGGCCGCGATGCGGAGGTGGATTGGCAGGCACGAGGGGCGGTGTCCCGGCTCGTGCTGGGCCAGATGGCCACCCAAGCGCTGGGCACGGCGGTGCGGTTGGGGGTCTTCGACCGGATCGGAGCGGGCGAGTCGAGCGCCGACGCGCTGGCCGGCTCCTTCGGCACCCATCCGCAGGCGACGTTGCGTCTGCTGCGCGCGGCCATCCTGCGGCGCATCCGCGAGGTCATCCCCGCCCACGGCTCGCTGCTGATCGTCGAACCGGTGCTGCCCGCCACCGTGCCGGCGGACCCGCCGGGCGGCGTCTACCTCAGCGACCTCAACATGCTCGTCAACGTCGGCGGCCGGGAGCGGACCGCGGAGGACTTCGCCGCCCTGTGCACGGCGGGCGGGTTCGCCCTCCGGAGCGTGACGCCGCTGCCCGCACCCAACATCTTCCAGATCATCGAGGCGTCACCCGCCTGACCGGCCGCTTCGGGCCGGATGCGCGGGACGTCCTAGACTGGCGGGCCTCTCCCCCGGAAAAGACTCGGAGGCATCCTCCCCATGCGTGTGCTGCTGGTGGAGGACGACGACGACCTGCGGGAGGTGATCGCGTCCGGTCTGCGGAACGGGGGCTTCGCCGTGGACTGCGCCTCCGACTGGCCGGAGGCGGACGAACTGCTGCACGTCCACGCGTACGACTGTGTGGTGCTGGACCGGCTGGTGCCCTCCGGTGACACCCTCGCCCCGCTGGAGGGCAGGCGCCGGGCCGGGTGGTCGGTGCCCGTGCTGTGCCTCACCGCCCTGGACTCCCTGCACGACCGGTTGCGGGGGCTGGAGAGCGGGGCGGACGACTATCTGGCAAAGCCGTTCGCGATGCGTGAGCTCGTGCTGCGGGTCCGGGGACTGAGCCGGCGGGCGCCGGTGCGGCTGCCTTCCTTCCTGGGCTGTGCGGACGTGGTCATGGACGTGGCACGGCACGAGGTGCGGCGCGGTGGTGTGCTGCTGTCGCTGAGCCCGAAGGAGTACGCCGTGCTCCAGCAGCTCCTGGTCAACCGGGACACCGTCGTCACCCGCACCGGGCTGCTGGAGCACTGCTGGGACGAGATGGCCGACCCGGTCTCCAACGTGGTGGACGCCGTCGTCGCCGGCCTGCGGCGCAAGCTCGGCTCGCCCGCGCTGGTGCACACCGTGCGCGGCCGGGGGTTCCTGCTGTCGGCGGAGCCGGGGCCGTCCTGATGGCGAAGCCCGTGAAGCCTCACCGCTCCCCGGCCAGGAAGCGGCTGCGTCGGCTGCAGCTGCGGCTGACCGCCGCGTACACCCTGATCACCGTCGTCGGGCTGACCTGCCTGTCCTGGCTAGTGATCCGCACCGACGACCGGGCGCGGCAGGACGCCGAGTACGACGAGATGCGCCGCCGGGCGTCCGTCGCCGCCTCGCTCGTCTACTACGAGGACGACCGGATCCGGCTGGACGGTCTCGGGGACGACGAGGCGACCGCGGGAACCCCGCAGATCCTGGTGCTGGAGGGACGGCCCGGCGGTGATCCGGTCACCGTGTTCCGGGGCCGCACCGCGCAGTTCGCCGTGCCGGCCGGGGAGATCCGGGCGGTGACCCGTTCGGCGATGGACGAGGAGGGACCGGTGCGGGCCGAGGCGCGCGACCGCTCGGGAGAGCCGGTGCGACTGCTGGCCGTGCCCTTCTACCACGACGCCACCGACGCGGTGGCGGGCGCGGCCGTCGCGGTCGGCGATCCGGAGCGCGGCGCGGCCGAGCACCGCAGTCTGGTCCTGTCCCTGGTCGTCGGGGCCGGTGCGCTGACGGCACTGGCCGCGGTGACGGGGCACGTGCTCTCGGGGCGCAGCATGCGGCCGGCCTGGCAGGCGCTGGAGCAGCAGGAACGGCTGCTGGCCGACGCGGCGCACGAGCTGCGGACCCCGGTGGCGGTGATGCGCGGGTCGGTGGAGGTGGCCGCCGGTGCTCCGGGCGGTCTCGACGCCCACCTGCCCCGGATCCGGCGGGCGGCGGACCGGATGGCCGACGTCGTGGAGAACCTTCTGGCCCGGGGGCGGCTGGAGGCGGCCGTGGACGTCGTACGGGCGCAGCCGCTGCGGCTGGACCAGCTCGTCGAGGAGGTGTGCACGGAGCTGCCGGGGGACGGGCCCCGCCCGACGTTGCGGCTCGCGGAGTCGGTGGTCGAGGCCGACGCGGCACTGGTGCGCGTCGCCGTGCGCAATCTGCTGGACAACGCGGTACGGCACGGCCGGGCGGCCGACGCGCCGGACCTGGCCGGGCTGCTGGTGACGGTGCGCGGGCCGGAGGTGTGGGTCGCCGACCGGGGTCCGGGGGTGGATCCGGACCGGCTGCTGGAGCTGATGGAGCGGTTCAGCTCGCCGGGCGGGGGCACGGGGATCGGTCTCTCGCTGGTTCGGCGGATCGCGGAGGTCCACCGGGGGACGCTCACCGTCCGGGCCCGTCCCGGCGGCGGCGCGGAGTTCGTGCTGCGGCTCGCACCCGACCGGTCGCGGGCGGGCCGGCGGCGCGGCGGGGGCCCGGCCCTCACGATTCGCTCATGATCGGCGGTCCATGATGCGGGGGAAGGTCCGAAGCCCACGCACGGGAGTACGTATGCCCCAGCACGCCGTCCGTTCTCTGCTGCGCCGCAAGCGCACCCTCGCCGCACTGGCCGGCGGGGCCGCTCTGGCGACGGGAGCGGGGCTGCTCCTGTCCCACGCCTCCGCGACGGGCTCCACAGCCGAGGCCGCGCCGGAGGTCGTGCCGCCCACGGCGAACGCGGCCTTCGACTACCAGATCGGCGGCGCGTACACCCCGCCCGCCGGGGTCGAGGCGCTCTCCCGGGACCGTACCGCCAAGCCGGCCGAGGGCCTCTACAACGTCTGTTACGTCAATGCCTTCCAGACCCAGCCCGACGCTCTGGACTGGTGGGAGAAGAACGACCCCGATCTGCTGCTGCGCGACGGCGACGGCGAGCTGGTGAACGACGACGCCTGGGGCGAGGCGCTGCTCGACACCTCGACCGAGGGCAAGCGCACCCGGCTGGCGAAGATCGTCGGCGGCTGGATCGACGGCTGCGCGACGTCCGGTTTCCAGGCGGTGGAGCCCGACAACCTCGACTCCTACGAGCGGTCCGAAGGGCTGCTGAACCGGGCGCACAACGCCGCGTTCGCGAAGCTCCTGGCCGACCGCGCGCACGCGGCCGGTCTGGCGATCGGCCAGAAGAACACCACGGACCTGCTGGGGCAGCGGAAGGAGATCGGGTTCGACTTCGCCGTCGCCGAGGAGTGCGGCCGCTACGACGAGTGCGCCGACTACGCCTCGGCGTACGGCGACAGGGTCTTCGTCGTCGAGTACACCGACCGGGACTTCAGCAAGGCCTGTTCGTCCGTGGGATCGACGGTCTCCGTGGTGCGCCGGGATCTCGACGTCGTCCCGGCCGGGCGGCCGGGGTACGTCTTGCGCACCTGCTGAGGTCCCGGACGGCGGCTACTCCGGGTGGGCGCACACCGTGAAGATGCCGCCGTCGGGATCCCTGATCACCACTTCGGATCCGTCTGCGGTCGAGTCCGCCGGCGGGCCGGCCGTGCCGCCCGCGGCGCGGGCGGCCTCGGTGGCCGCTGCCAGGTCCTGGACCTGGAAGCGGACGTGCCAGCGGGGGCGCAGCCGGGGGTCGGGGGACGAGGCGTCGCCGCCGCCGCGCAGGGTGGCCACGGTGCGGCCGCCCTGCCGTACGACGACCGTGTCCTGCTGGTAGGCGTAGCCGACCTCGCAGCCGCCG
This sequence comes from Streptomyces durocortorensis, assembly GCF_016901035.1. Classification (GTDB taxonomy): domain Bacteria; phylum Actinomycetota; class Actinomycetes; order Streptomycetales; family Streptomycetaceae; genus Streptomyces; species Streptomyces durocortorensis. Next base: position 14,288 of record NZ_JAFEUF010000008.1, on the reverse strand, counting down.
GGCTCCTCGGAGGCCCAGCCGAACACCTCGGCGTAGAAGATCGCGCAGTCGAAGGCGTGGCTCGTGCGCAGTTCGAGGGAGGCCGGCGCGCTGTCGCGGCCGAACGACCAGGGTGGGGTCCGCCCCTCCCAGAAGCCGAACGCGGCCCCTTCCCGGTCGGCGGCCATGGCTCCCCTTCCGGGGCCGATCCGGATCGGGCCGACGGCGATGGTGCCTCCCCGTTCCCGGACGCGGGCCGCGGCGGTGTCGACGTCCGCGACGGCGAAGTACGGGGTCCAGGAGACGGCCGTGGGCAGGCCGGGGGCGATCTGTCCGATCCCGGCGACGGGCAGGGCGTCGACGTGGGCGACGGAGAAGCCCTCGCCGAGGGTGCCGGAGCGGAAGGTCCACCCGAGGACGGCCCCGTAGAAGTCCTGCGTAACCCGCAGGTCCCGGGTCATGAGGCTGACCCAGCACGGAATCCCGTGCACCGGGGTGCTCTGCTCTGCCTCGGTCATCGGGATCCGTCTCCTCGCCCCCGGTGGTGACCCGGCGGACGCCGACGGCGGTCCGGCCGGGTGGGCCTGCTGGTCACCGGCCGTTCACGGACCGGTGCGCTCCGTGGTGTCGTACGCCCTCGGAGCAGCACGCCTCCATACCTACGCCGTCCCGGGCGCCGCCGCCACCCGGGACGTGCCCCGGGACGGGCGGGGTGCGCGCCGCTGCCCGGCCCGGGGACCAGGGTGCACTGTCAGTTCCCGGTGACAGACTGCGCACATGACCCTCTCGCAGCCGAAGGCCGACCTCCAGCGCTATCTCCAGTCCGCTCGCGATGCCTTGCTGTGGAAGCTCGAAGGGCTGTCGGAATACGACGTCCGTCGCCCCCTGACACCGACCGGTACGAATCTCCTCGGTCTTGTCAAGCATGCCGCCGGGGTGGAGCTGGGCTACTTCGGCGAGACGTTCGGGCGGCCGTTCGGCGAGGTGGTGCCCGCCTTCGGGGACGATGCCGAGGCGAACCAGGACATGTGGGCGACCGCCGGCGAATCCCGTGCGGACATCCTCGCGCTGCACCGCCGGGTGACGGAGCACGCGGACGCGACGATCGCCGAGCTGCCGCTCGACGCGGTCGGCCGGGTGGCGTGGTGGCCCGACGAGCGGAGTCGGGTGACACTGCACCAGATCCTGGTCCATGTGATCTCGGACCTCCAGCGGCATGCCGGGCACGCCGACGTCGTGCGGGAGCTCGTCGACGGGGCGGTCGGGCTGCAGTCCGGCAACGACAACGTGCCCCCGGGCGACCGCGCGTGGTGGGAGGAGTACCGGCAGCGCCTGGAGCGGACGGCGCGGGAGGCGGCGTAGCCGCTCCCCCGTCGCGTGACGCGTCAGCGTCCGGGGAGCGCCCCGGGTTCGCCGAGGTGGTGCGCGGCGGTGCGCCAGGCGGCGGTGACGGCTGCGCGGGCCGTGGCGGTCGCCGCCCCGACCTCCGGCGGGAGGTGCAGCGGCGCCCCGACGTGGACGTGGAGCCGGGGTCGGCGGGCCGGGGCGGTGAGGAGTCCGGAGATCTGCTTGACGCACGGGCCCGAGGTCACGCGGCGGGCGCCCGCCTGGCCGAGCGGCACGACGGGTGCCCCGGACGCGTGCGCGAGGCGGGCGAGGCCGCTGCGGAAGCTCTCCGGCGGGGCTTCCGCCGCGTCCGTGCGGCAGGGCAGCCGCCCTTCGCCGTAGATGAGCAGATGACGGCCGTCCCTGAGCGCGACGGCGGCCGCGTCGAGAGCGCCTGCGGCCCGCTCGGTGTTGCGGTGCACGGGCACGTGGCCGCCGCGCTCCAGGAGACGGCCGAGGACCGGGATGCGCCAGAGGCCCGCGGTGGCCATGACGACGGGTTCGACGCCGAGGCGCAGCAGTGCGGCGAGGACGATGCCCGGGTCGGCCAGGGAGGTGTGGTTGGCGACGATGATGCTGCCGGCGGCCGGGGCCGTGGCGTGGTCGGACGTGACGGTGAGGCGTCCGAGCGAGGGGACGACGGTGGCGGCGATACGGCTGAGCACGGTTCTCCCGGGGTCCGGCGGGCGCGGCCGTCCTGGTGGGCGGCGGTGCGGTGCGGGACCGGCCCTTCCCGGCTTCGCCCGCGACGCCCTCATCGTCGTGGCGGCCGGGGGCGCGAGGCCTGAGTGCGGGTACTCAGACCTCCTGGGTCGATTCCCCGGGTTCTCCCCGGGGGGGGGGGCGGGGGGGGGGGGGGCCCCGGGGGGGGCCCCCCCCCGGGGGGGGGGGGGGGGGGGGGCGGGCCCCCCCCCCCCCGGGGCCCGGGGCCGGCGGCCGCGGGGGCGCGGGGGGGGGGCGCCGCGGGGGGCGCCTCCCCGCCCTCCGGCGGCCTCCCCCGCGCGGCGCGCGGGGCCGGGGGGGGGGGGGGGGGCCCCCCCCCCCGGGGCTCTCCCCCGGACGGTGTGCCGTACCGGTTCAGACGGCCAGCCACACCGCCGTGTCCCGGGGCAGTCGGCCCTCGGCGTCCAGCGGGCCGCTGGCGAGCAGGACCTCGGTGTGGGCGGGGAGCCCGGCGGGTTCCTCGGCGAGGTTGACGGCGCAGACCAGCGCATCGCCGCGGGCGAACAGCAGGAGCCCCGGGTCCTCGTCCAGCCAGCGCAGCGGTTCGGTGTGCAGCGCGGTCAGGGAGCGCCGCTGCCGCAGGGCTTCCCGGTAGAGGGCGAGCATGGAGTCGGGGTCCTGTGCCTGGAGGTCGGCCGCGCGGGCCGGCCAGTCGGCGGGCAGCGGCAGCCAGGGTTCCACGGTGGAGCCGAAGCCCGCGTACGGTTCGTCCGCCGCCCAGGGCAGCGGGGTGCGGCAGCCGTCACGGCCGGGGGCCCGCTCCTGGGAGCGGAAGTACATGGGGTCCTGGATGCGGTCCAGCGGTACGTCGGCCTCGGGCAGGCCCAGTTCCTCGCCCTGGTAGAGGTAGACCGAGCCGGGCAGGGCGAGCGAGAGGAGGGCGGCGGCGCGGGCCCGGCGGGTGCCGAGCTCCAGGTCGCTGGGGACGCCGAACGCCTTGGCCGTGAAGGCGAATCCGGTGTCCTCGCGGCCGTAGCGGGTGACGGTGCGGGTGACGTCGTGGTTGCAGAGGACCCAGGTGGCGGGGGCGCCGACCGGGGCGTGTTCGGCGAGGGTCTCGTCGATGGCGCGGCGCAGCAGCGGGCCGTCCCAGGGGCAGCTGAGGAAGGTGAAGTTGAAGGCGGTGTGCAGTTCGTCGGGGCGGAGGTAGCGGGCGAAGCGCTCGGAGTCGGGCAGCCACACCTCGCCGACGAAGATGCCGCCGAACTCGTCGGCGATGGCCCGCCATCCCCGGTAGATGTCGTGCAGCTCGTCGCGGTCGACGTACGGGTGGGGCCCCTGGTGTCCTTCGAGGTCCGGGAGCGCGGGGTCTTTGGCGACGAGGGCGGCGGAGTCGATGCGCACCCCGGCCACTCCGCGTTCGAACCAGAAGCGCAGGACGTCCTCGTGCTCCTGGCGTACGGCGGGGTGGGCCCAGTTGAGGTCGGGCTGCTCGGTGGCGAACAGGTGGAGGTACCACTCGCCGTCCTCGACACGGGTCCAGGGCACCCCGCCGAACTCGCTCTCCCAGTCGTTGGGGGGCAGTTCGCCGTGTGCGCCGCGGCCGGGGCGGAAGTGGAAGAGTTCGCGCTCCACGCTGCCGGGGCCTGCCGCGAGGGCTGCCTTGAACCAGACGTGCTGGTCGGAGACGTGGTTGGGGACGATGTCGATGATGGTACGGATCCCCGCCTCGCGGGCTTCGGCGATGAGCTTCTCGGCCTCGGCGAGGTCGCCGAAGGAGGGGTCGATGGCCCGGTAGTCGGCGACGTCGTATCCGCCGTCCGCCATCGGCGACAGGTACCAGGGGGTGAACCAGAGCGCGTCGACGCCGAGTTCGGCCAGATAGGGCAGCCGGGACCGTACGCCCGTCAGATCGCCGGTGCCGTCGCCGTCGCCGTCGGCGAAGCTGCGGACGTAGACCTGGTAGATGACGGCTGAGCGCCACCAGTCGTCGGCGGCGAGCTGGCTGCCTTCCATAAGGCGGGTTCCTTTCGGGCGGGGCGCGGTCGCCGGCGGGGTGGGCCGGTCCGCGCAACAGGGAGGAGCTGGAGGGTCTGACGCCGCCGCCCCGGAGCGGGGCGGGAAGGCCGGGCGCGGCGGCGGGCTGAAGGGGTCCTTGGCGATGCCGGTCGGGCAGCCTCTGGTGGTGCGTGCCGGTCAGCCTTTGGTGCTGCCGGCGCTGATTCCGGCGATGATGTGCCGCTGGAAGACCAGGAACATCAGGACCATCGGGATGCTCGCGATGACCATGGCCCCGATCAGCACGGTCAGCGGGACGTTCTGCGAGAGCTGCACCAGCGCCACGCTGATCGGCTGTTTCTCGGTGTCGGAGAAGACCATCAGCGGCCAGAGGAAGTCCTGCCACACCGCGACCAGCGCGAAGATCGACACGACGCCGAGGACGGGCCGCGACAGGGGCAGGACGATCGACCACAGCGTGCGGAGCTTGCCCGCCCCGTCGATCTCGGCGGCCTCCAGGACGTCGCGCGGGATCTGGTCGAAGAACCGTTTGAGCAGATAGAGGTTGAAGGCGTTCGCGACGGCCGGCAGCCAGATGGCCAGCGGGTCGTTCAGCAGGTTGACGTGGATCAGCGGCATGTCCGCGATGGTCAGGTACTTCGGGACGACGAGGGCCTGCACCGGGACCATCAGGGTGGCGAGGATGCCGCCGAGGATGACGTTGCCGAAGGCGGGCTTCAGCTTGGACAGGGCGTAGGCGGCGGCTGTGCAGAAGACGATCTGGAGCACCCAGGCGCCGGTCGCCTGGACGACCGTGTTCCACAGGTGGGTCGGCAGCCGCATCAGGTCCCAGGCGTCGGTGTAGCCGCTCACCCGCCACTGCTCGGGCACGAGGGTGGGCGGGGTGCGCACCACTTCTTCGGGCGGCTTCATGGCGCCCGTGACCATCCAGTACACGGGGAAGAGGAAGGCGAACGCGAAGAGCAGGACGACGAGGGTGAACACCGACCAGTAGATGACCTTGCCGCGGCGCCCGGCGAGGGCAAGGGGCGAGATGACGGTGCGCACGGAGCGGGCGGCGCCCGGGGTCTCGCCGGTGCGCTTGGCGCGGACGGCGGGCGGCTTGGCCACCGGGGGCGGAGCTGTCTGTGTCATGGCGGGCGACGCTCCTCTCAGTCGGTGCGGGTGAGTCGCAGATACAGGGCGGAGAACGCGCTGAGCACCAGGAGGAGCATCACGCTGAGGGCGGACGCTCCGCCGAAGTCGTTGTAGAGGAAGGCGTACTTGTAGATGAGGTAGAGCACGGTGACGGTGGAGTTCTCCGGGCCGCCGCCGGTGATGACGAAGGGTTCGGTGAACACCTGCATCGTCGCGATGACCTGGAGCAGCATCAGCATCAGGATGATGAAGCGGGTCTGCGGGATGGTGACGTGCCGGACGCGCTGCCAGACGGAGGCGCCGTCGAGTTCGGCGGCCTCGTACAGCTCGCCGGGTATGCCCTGGAGAGCGGCGAGGTAGATGAGGACGGTGCCGCCCATGTTGGCCCAGGTGGCGACGATGACGAGCGAGACGAGCGCGGTGTCGGCGCCGTTGGTCCAGTTCGACGTCGGCAGGTGGAGGAAGCCGAGCACCTCGTTGGCAAGGCCCGCGCCCGGATCGTAGAACCACTTCCACAGCAGGGCGCTGACGACCGGCGGGATCATCACGGGGAGGTAGACGACGACCCGGAAGAACGCCTTGGCGTGCCGGAGTTCGTTGAGGACGAGCGCCATGACGAACGGGATGGCGAACCCGATGACCAGGGCGAGCACGGTGAAGGTGAGCGTGTTGCGCCAGGCCGCCGCGAACTCCGGGTCCTGGAAGACGCGGGTGAAGTTCGCGGTGCCGACCCACTCGGGGTCGGAGCCGGGGGTGTACTTCTGGAACGCGATGATCACCGACCGGACGGCCGGGTACCAGGAGAACAGGATGAAGCAGAGCAGGCCGCCGATCAGGAACCCGTAGGCGGTGGCCTGGTCGGCTATCTTCCTGCGCAGCGGGCTCAGAGGCCCGGGGGGCGCCGGGCGCGCGTCCTCTGGGGGAGGCGTCGCACCGGCGGACCGCCCTCTCACGGGCGCTGCGGGGTGGTAGGTGGTCTTCATGGCTGTCAGCCTCGGGCCAGGATTCCGTCGATCTTGGTCTGGGCGTCCTTCAGCAGGGCGTCGATGTCCGCGTCCTTCTTCGTCAGGACGGCCGAGACGGCGCCGTCGAGGACCGCGTAGATCTGCTGGCCGTGCTTGGGCTCCAGCTTCATGTCGAGCTGCTGGCCGCCGTCGATGAACGCCTGGTAGTTCTCCACCGGGACGTTGGCGGAGGCCTTCTTCAGCTCCTGGTCCTTGGCGTCGGTGGCGCCGGTGAACAGCCGCGGCTCGGGCAGGCCGACCGGGGACTTGTCCTTCGCGGCGCGGGCGTAGTTGTTCATGTAGCCCTGGCCGGGGGTGAGGAAGGTCCACTCCAGCCACTTCAGGCCGGCCTTGATCTGCTCGGGGGTGGCCTTCTTGTTGAACATGTAGCCGTCACCGCCCATGAGGGTGCCCTTGCCGCCGGGCATCGGGGCGAAGGCGAGGTCCTCGTACTTGCCGCCGGCCTCCTTGACGATGCGCGGGACGTTATCGGGGGCGGCGAGGTACATGCCGAGCTTGCCGGAGCCCATCATCTGGAGGGTGTCGTTGATGATGAGGAGCTGCTTGGCGCCCATGGAGTCGTCGCGCCAGCGCATGTCCTTGAGGTTCTGCAGGACGGCCTTGCCCTCGGGGGTGTCGACCGTGGCCTTCTTGCCGTCCTCGCTGACGACCGCGCCGCCCTGGGAGTAGATCGAGGCGGTGAAGTGCCAGCCGCCCTGGTTCTGGGCGCTGTACTCGGCGAAGCCGACGGTGCCGTCGCCGAGCGCGGCGATCTTCTTGGCCGCCGTCTGGACCTCGACCCAGGTGGCCGGCGGCTTGTTCGGGTCGAGCCCGGCCTTGGTGAAGAGCGGCTTGCTGTAGAGCAGGCCCATCGAGTAGTTGGTGCGCGGGATGCCGTAGATCTTGCCGTCGACGGTGTAGGCGTCGCGCAGGGGCTGGGCTATGTCCTTGTACGCCTTGAGGTCCTTGACGTACTCGGTGATGTCCGCGGCCTGGTTGATGGAGACGACGCGCTCGGTGTCGGTGAAGTACGTGTAGAAGACGTCTTCCATCTGACCGCCGGCGAGCTTCGCGTCGAACGTCTTGGGGTCCTGGCACGGGAAGGCGTCGTGCGCGGTGACGTCGATGTCGGGGTTCTGCTTCTCGAACGTCTTGACGTCCTCGTCGAACCGCTGGTGGTCGATCTTCGCACTCGGCTGGGGCCAGCAGTTGACCGTGATGCGGGTCTTGCCGTCCGCCGCGCTGTCGCCCTCGGAGTTGCAGGCGGCCAGGCCGGTGACGGCCAGCGCGGCGGCGACGGCGGCGGTGCAGGTACGACGAAGAACAGAACTTCTCATCGGTGGACCCCTCTAGGGCAGGAGTGCGGGAAGCCCACAGCCCCGAGCTGTGCGGCGCCCCACACTCAACCACCGCCGACGAATGTCCGCAAGATGTCGCGTTGGTTTCGTAAATCTTTGACAGTCCTTGCCCGCTGAGTGCTGCGACGGTTGACGGAAGGCCGGAGACTTGACCCCGAGCGAGGAGCGGCCGGGGGGCGGCGGACAGCCCGACCGGGGGCTTCACGGAGGGGGCGCGACAGGGCGTCGCGGCGTCGCGGCGCGGTTACGGAGACGGAGAGGCGCGGCAGGTGCGGGCCGAGGCGGTGGCGCGTGGCGGGGCGCGCAGGGTCCGCAAGCCCGGCCGGGGCAGAGGCGGCGGCAGGGGGTGCTGGTACTGGTGTTCCGAGGTGGGTTTCCGGTCGGCTCTCGGTCGGCTTCCCGATCAGTCCGCCGCCCCTCGGCGGCCGGCTGGGAGCGCTCTCCACGCCGTCGCGTGGACCGCTCACCGAAGCACGGCCGCCGGGGCGGTCACGGCGGGTGGCCGGGGGCCGCGGCGGCTTCGGGCCCGATCATCGGACGCCCGGCCTGCCGCGGCCTCACCCCGCTTCCACCGGCGACGGTTCTTCAGCAAACCATCGCGTCGCGAACGCAAGAATATGGCAATAGTTGCGGGACGTTTATCGTCCCGTGATGGACACGGCCGCCCTGAAACGGCTGCGACCGGGGTTTCGGCTCGCCGCTAGCGGGCTCCGGCGGCCGTCCGTACCGCGCCGAAGTCGATGGCGCGGTCGGCCTCGCGCAGGACCTCCTCGGCCACCCGGCGCACTTCGGCGAGCACGTCGCCGTGCTCCTCCACGAGGCCGGCGTAGATCGGTGCTTCGGTGCTGTCTGCGGAACTCATACGGTGATCTTCCCCGTCGGTCTGGTGCGGAAAGCCCCCGCCGGTCGGCGGAGGCGGGGGCGAGTGTACGTGGTGGGCGGCGGCGGTCGCGATTCCGTTCCGGCGCGCGGACCCCGCCGCACCTGCTGGAACGGCTCCCCGCCCGGCTCCCGGCGGCCCGGGAGTGAGCGTCGTCACCGCCCGCGGCGGCCCGTACCGAGGTGCTGGACGGGAAAGCCCGCGCGGGAAGCGAGCGCGGCCGGGGGGGGGGGGGGGGCCCCCCGGGGGGGGGGGGGGGGGGGGGCCCCCCCGGGGGGGGGGGGGGGGGGGGGGGGGGCGCCGGAAGTCCAAGCCCGAGCGCCCAACCCCCCCCCGCGCGGCGGGGGCGGGCCGGGTTGTGAGCGGCGTCCCCGCCGGGGGGGGCCGGTCCGGTGGTGGTGGCGGGTAACGCCCGGGGGGTATGCGCGGGGGGCCGGCCCGGCGGCGCCGGCCGCCGGGTCGTCGGTCGTCGTTCCGCACACGGTGGACAGTGCCTGGGGGATGAGAGGCGCTAGGAGCGCCGACGGCGGGCCTCGGGCAGGGGCCGGTGGCCCTCGGTCCACTCGTTGACCCAGCCGCAGCCCGAGCAGGCGTACCGCCCGTCGAGGCCGGCGATCAGGGTGCCGCAGCGCGCGCATCCGATGAAGGTGATCTCCGGGTGTTCCGTGGCCGCTTCTTCCGGTGAGCTCGGCATCGTCACCCGCCCGTTCCCGCCGCGTCGAGCAGGATCCGGGCAAGCTCGCGCGGCTGCGAGAACATCGGCCAGTGGCCGGTGTCCATCGTGACCAGCCGCCATCGCTCGCCCGTCAGCAGTGCGGCCACCTCGGGGCTCGGCTCGGGCCAGTCGAGCAGGCACTTCACGTACGTCGCGGGCAGCAGCCCCAACGGACGGGTCAGGACGGCGGGATCGGTGAGCGTGGCGCCGGGGTGGGGTGTTGCGCCGCCGATGAACCGGGCGCTCTGTTCCTCGGTGAGGCCCTGGTCCGCGCAGTCGGCGACGGTCGGGGGGGGGCCCCCCCCCCCGGGGGGGGGGGGGGGCGCCCCCCCCCCCCCCCCCCCCCGCCGCCCCCCCCCGGCCCCCCCCCCCCCCCCCCCCCCCCCCCCCCCGGGGGCCGGGGGGGGGGGGGGGGGGGGCCCCCCCCGCGTCTCCATGGCCCTCGGGCCTCGCTATCCTTTTCCCA
>NZ_JAFEUF010000008.1:0-4673 GCF_016901035.1 Streptomyces durocortorensis | reverse complement strand
TGTTGCGCCGCCTTTTACCCGGCGGGTGTGTGCCGGTGGGCGCCCTGGTCCCGCCCGGGGGGCGCGGGGGGGGGGGGGCCTTACGCGGCGGTGGGGGGCTTTGGCCGCCTCCACGCCCGCCCGGCCGTCCGGCCAGCCGGAGACGAAGGACTCGCCGTCGGCCGGGACGCTGGAGTCGACGAACACGACGTGGGCGAGCCGGTCGCCGATCCGTGTCGCCGCCTGCCCGACCGGGATGCCCGCGTAGCTGTGGCCGACCAGCACCACATCGCGCAGACCGAGGCGCTCCACCTCGTCGACGATGTCCTGGACGTGCGTCCGCTGATCCGCGGCCGCCCCCTGCTTGTCGGCGAGGCCGGACAGGGTCAGCGGGTGGACCCCGTGACCGGCCGCAAGCAGGTCGGGCTCCACGTCGCGCCACGCCCACGAACCGAGCCAGGCGCCTGCCACGAGTACGAATTGCGTCATGCCAGCAACGTAGCGCAGGGGTACGACAGCGCCTCCCGGCCGCCGTCCCACCGCTCGCGGCCCCGGTGGGCAGGCGTCCCCCGGGGCCGTCGCCTTCGCCGGTTCGCTATCTTCGCGGGACCGGAACGGGGTGGCGGGCGGGGGTGATCGCCGTCGCCCGGCCGCCGATCGAAGGAGAGCACCTGTGCGTTCCCCCGCCACCGACCGGACCGTGGGCGTTCTGCTGCCGCGCGACCTGCCGGCCGACCGGATCCTCCCGTACGCGCGACGGGCCGAGGAGTCGGGGTTCGGCGCCGTCTGGGTGGTCGAGGACCTCGGCTTCCGCGGAGGGATCGCCCAGGCGGCCGCCGTGCTGGCGTCCACCGACCGCGTCCGGGTCGGCATCGGGCTGCTCCCCGCCGGGGCCCGCAACGTGGCGTTCGCGGCGCTGGAGATCGCGTCCCTGGCGCAGCTCTTCCCCGGCCGGGTCGACGTCGCCGTGGGGCACGGCATGCCGCACTGGATGCGCAGCGTCGGCCAGTGGCCCCGGAGCCCGCTCACCTTCCTCCGCGAGTACGTCGACGCCTTGCGGGCACTCCTGCGCGGCGAACTCACGCAGCGGCGCGGGCAGTACGTGCACCTCGACGGTGTACAGCTGGATCCCAGTGCGCTGCCCGACGTGGTGCCCGACATCCTCGCGGGGGTACGGGGCCCCAAGTCCCTGGCGCTCTCCGGCGAGGTGGCGGACGGGACGGTCCTCGCCGAGCCGGTCGCCCCCGAGTACGCGCGGGCGGCGCTCGGGCACATTTCCGCCGCCCGCCCCCACCGGCTCGTGGCCTACAACATCGCGTCCGTCGACGCCGACCCGCTCGCCGCGCTGGCCGCCGCCCGCCCGGGGCTGGAGTGGATCGGCGAGCCCGACTGGCACGCGCACATCGCCCCACTCCCGTTCGCCGACGAGTTGGTCGCGCTGCGGGCCGGGTGCGCGAGCCGCGAGGAGTTCGCCCGGCGCATGCCCGACGACTGGGTCGCCCGGCTCGCCGTGGCCGGGACTCCGGCACAGGCACGTGACCGCCTCGACGGACTGCGGGCGGCAGGCGTCACCGACACGGTCCTCGCCCCGGTCGGCCCCGACCCGCTGAAGGCCCTCGATTCCCTGGCTTCCGTTCTCGACGCCTGAGACGCCGCCACGATCGCCTCCCCGTCTTTCGACCGATGCCCATCGCCGATCGAACGGGATGCATTGTCGGCCGTTTCTGACTGCTTTTCGCTATGAACGGAGGCGGTGGGCGACGGCGAGGCAGGATGTCCCCGTGATGGGCAACCTTCCCGTCGTGACGACCAGTTTCGTCGGCCGCAACAGCGAACTGGTCAGCGTCGAACGGGCACTTCGAGATCATCGGCTGGTCACGCTCACCGGCAGCGGTGGGGTCGGCAAGAGCCGGCTGGCCCTGCGCACCGCCGAGCGTGCCCGCGACCGCTACGCCGACGGCGTCTGGTGGGCCGACCTCTCCCATCTGCACGACGAGCAACTGCTCGCCACGACCGTCTCCGACGGGGTCGGGCTGCTGGACCACAGTCCTCGCCGCCCGGTGGCCGCGCTCGGTGAGTGGCTGTCCGGCAAGAGTCTGCTCCTCGTTCTCGACTGCTGCGAGCGGATCGTCGGCCCCTGCGGTCAGCTGGTCGCCGAACTGCTCGCCGCTGCCCCGCGTCTGACGGTCCTGGCCACCAGCAGGGAGCCGTTGGGCGCGGCGGAGGAGAGGTGCGTCGAGGTGCCCCCGCTGTCGGCGGGCGACGACGGTGACGAGGCCGTCCGGCTCTTCCGCGACCGCGCGGCGGCCGTCGCCCCGGGCGTCTCGCTCGACGACCCGGGAAGTGCGGCCGCCGTAGCCGAGATCTGCCACCGCCTCGACGGCATACCGCTCGCCGTCGAACTGGCCTGCGCCCAGCTCCGCGGGAGCAGCGTGCAGGAGATCACCGGGCGGCTGGCCTCCCGGATGGAGGAACTCACCGACGACACCGTCTGGCCCCGCCGCCACCGGGCGCTGCGCACCACGATCGGCTGGAGCCACGAGCTCTGCGCCCCGCTGGAGCGGCTGCTGTGGGCGCGGCTCTCCGTGTTCCGCGGTGTCATCACGACGCCGGACGCGGAGGCGGTGTGCGCGGGCGGGCCGCTGGACGCCGAGGCCGTCGCCCCCGCCCTGGAGCGCCTGGCCGACCAGTCCGTGCTCCGGCGGGCCGGGGGCGGCTACCGGATGCTGGACACGCTGCGCGAGTACGGGGCGATGTGGCTGGCCGAGCTGGCGGAGGACGCGCTCCTCGCCGACCGGCACGCCCGGCACTTCGCCCATGTCTCCGTCCAGGCGTACGCGGGCTGGCTCGGTCCCTCGCAGGTCCTCTGGTACCACCGGATCGCCGACACCCACGCGGACCTGTGCGCGGCCCTGGACCATCTGCTGGCCGAGGACCCGGAGATGGCGATGGAGATGGCCGGGTGCGCCGGTCTCTTCTGGAGCTGCTGCGGCCATCTGCACCAGGCCCGTACGTATCTGGAGCGGGTGCTCGCCCTGCCGCTCTCCGCCGGTCCGCACCGCACCCGGGCGCTGTGGGCCCTGGGGATCACGCTGACGCTCCAGGGCGACCACGAGGCGGCGCGCCGCACCGGCGAGGAGTGCGAGCAGGCGGCCCGCCGCGACGAGGACCCGGAGGCGGTGCTCCTCGCGGCCCACTCCGTGAGCTTCACGTACCTGATGATGGGCCAACCGCTCACCGCGTACTCCGTCAGCGACCGCGCGCTGCGCGAGAATCCGGGCGACCCCGCCGACGCGCCCTCGCAGTTGCGCTGCCGGGTGATACGCCTGTTCGCCCTGTCCGCGCTCGGCCGGCTCGACGAGGCGTACGAGGAGGCCATACGGCTCCAGCGGATCAGTCTGCGTTTCGGCGAGCACTGGGCGCGGGCGTACGCCGATCACCAACTCGCCCTCATCCACCTGCTCCAGGGCCGCCCCCGGCATGCCGAGAGCCACGCGCGCGCGATGCTCGCGAGCAAGCACGAACTGCACGACAGCCTCGGCATAGCGCTCGGCCTCGATCTGCTCGCCGGAGCGATCGCGGCGCAGGGCAACGGGGTGGCCGCGGCCCGTGCCTCCGGTACGGGGCACACGTTCTGGCGCATGATCGGCCACCCGCACCGGGGCACCCCGGAGCTCGGGGCGATCCGCGAGCAGTGGGAGCTGAGGGCCCGGCAGGCCGCAGGCGACTCTGCGTACGAGCTGGCCTACCGGAGCGCCTCGGCCGACGACGCAGAACGCGGCCTGGCCCACGCGCTGGAGCGCGGGAACCCCGGCTAGAACCCGTCCCGGCGGTCCCGCGCGGGCAGGCGGACCACGCTGCGCGACCGGACGCTTCCCGGCCCGGGCAGCCCCCGCCGGAGCAGCCCCTCCACCCGGCCGCCGGACACCTCGGCGGGACACCGCCTAGCATCCGGGTATGACGTCCATCAGCCGGCTCCGTCCCGACCACGCCGAGGCCCTGCTCGCCTTCGAACGGGAGAACCGGACCTACTTCGCCGCGTCCATCTCCGACCGGGGCGACGACTACTTCGCCGAGTTCACCGAACGCCACCGCGAACTGCTCGCCGAGCAGGACGCGGGCTTGCACCACCTGCACCTCATCGAGGATGCCTACGGCGGCGTCCTCGGCCGGATCAACCTCGTCGAGGTGCGGGGCGGTTCGGCCGAGCTGGGCTACCGGATAGCGGAGAAGGCCGCGGGGCAGGGCCTGGCCACCTGGGCGGTCCAGCGGATCTGTGTGCTGGCGGTCGAGGAGTACGGGCTCACCTCGCTGCGCGCCAAGACGACGCTGGACAACACGGGCTCCCGCGCGGTGCTGGCGCGTACGGGGTTCGAGCCGCTGGAGGACGTCATGTTCGGCGACCGCCCCGGGCGGCGGTACGTCCTGGATCTGAGCGCGGGCTCTCCCCCGGCCCACTGACCGCCGCGCCGGTGAGCGCGGCGGCGAGGAGCGAGGGCAGAGCGGGCGGGGCCGGGCGCGTCGCCTGAGGCCGGAGGTGTGGCGGTGGTCGCCCGGATGGTCCACCTCGGGGGCAAGCACGGTCCGGCCGCCCGATGCTGGGGCTCGCGGGAGCGGACCGTACAGCTCCGCCCCGCCCTTCGCCCACCGCCTTCAGGAGGCCCCCGTGCCCGCACGTTCCCATCCGGACGCCC
>NZ_JAFEUF010000086.1 GCF_016901035.1 Streptomyces durocortorensis | reverse complement strand
AGGCGGGGGCGGAGGACCCGCTGTCCGGCTTCCCGGCCGACGACTTCCTGACCGGCAAGGGTGGCTTCCTCCAGGTGTTCACGCACGGCCTGACCGGGCTCAGGCTCCGCGAGGACGGGGTGCGCCTGGCCCCGACGCTGCCGCCCCAGCTCCACGAGGGCGTCACGCTGAAGGGCCTGCGGTTCCGGGACGCGGCGTACGAGGTCGAGGTCGGCCCCCGGACGACCACGGTCCGCCTGACCTCGGGCACCCCGTTCACAGTGCACACCGAGGAGGGGCCGCGCCGCCTCGCCTCCACGCTGACCCTGCCCACCCGCCGCCCCGACATGGTCCCGACGGCCGACGCGGCGCGCTGCCGCCCGGTGACGGCGACCTCCGAGGCCCCGGGCCTGTATGCGGAGGCGGCGGTGGACGGGAGCCCGGCGACGTCCTGGTCCCCGGAGGGCGCGGCGGGCTCCCTGACGGTGGACCTGGGCGCGCGCCCGCTGCGGATCACGGCGGTGACCCCGCGCTGGAGCGACGTACCGCCCGCTTCCTCCACGTTGGAAACCTCCCTGGACGGACGCTTCTGGCGGCCGTACCTGGCGGGCGACACGGCCAGGAAGGTGCGGCTGACGGTCCGCTCACAGGACCCGGAGAAGCCGGCGGGGGTGACGGAACTGCGGGTGGAGGCGGAGGACCGGTAGAAGGCCGCCTCACCTCATACCGGTAGAGGGCAACATCACCTCCTACCGGCAGGCGGCGGCCCCACCCCGTACCGGTGAGGGGCAGCCTCACCCGGTATTGGCCGGGGGCCGGGGCCGCCTCAGCCATTCGGGCAGGGCGGCACCTTGCCGCTGCGCCGGTCACGGGCGTACTCCGCGCCGGTCTGCTCGTACCAGCCGGTCGGCGGACGGGCGCCCGATGGCAGACAGTCGAAGGCCGGGAAGTAGACCTTCCGGTAGGCGGACGCGTCGGTCAGTCGCGCGGTCAGCTCGAAGGGCTTGCCGCCGGGGCCGCTGATCGTCATCTCCGCCGTGCTGCCGCCGACTTCGTAATGCACCCGGTACCGCCAGCGGCAGTAGCCCGTCGTGGAGGTCGCCCGGACGATGAACGCTTCGGTCTCGTTCTGGTTCAGCGTGATGTGCTTGGCCTCGGGGCCGGTGAAGAACGGCTGGGCGTCCTTGCCGTCCTTGCCGGAGATCTTGAGGCGGGGGCGCGGGGCGTCCACCTCCAGCTCCAGCGGGATGACGTCCGTGACCCCCTGGGAGGGAAAGTGCGCCAGGCTGCCGCCGAGCGGCTTCTCGCACCTCCCGCCCTCCACCACGGGCACGATGTCGGTGATACGGACCTGCTGGGCGGCCCTGCCCTGCACGGTGATCATCCACTCCGCGTTCCCGGCGTCGACGACCTTCCGCCCCTCCCGCCAGGAGCCGCCGGACGAGATCTCCTCAAGGATCTCCCCGTCCCCGCCTGCGTCACGCACCAGGTAGTACCCGATGTCCTTGACGTCCTTGACCTCGACCACGTCGACGGCGTTCTGCGGTGAGAGCCGGTCCGGCACCCGGTCCAGCGGCAGGATCGTCTTCACGGTCGCGGTCAGGACGTCCTGGAACGTCACGGTCACCACGGCCAGGACGATGCCCAGCAACCAGGTGGTCGGGCTCTTCACGAACCGCAGCCGGCCCGTCGCCGCCTCTTCCTCCTCGGGACGCGGCGAGCGCGGCCCGCTCCCCCGGCGTACGCTCGCCCGGGTCAGCGCGCTCGTTCTGCGGGCCCCTCGTCGGTTATTCGCCATCGACCGGCTGCTCCTCGCGCTCATCGGGGTGGGAGGCCGCGGAGGCCTCGGCACGTCGCATCATCAGCAGAACCCCTCCCAGGAACGCGAGCCCCGTGGCCCACCCCCAGGCCGCCCCGAACCGGACGGCGTCGCCGAGAGCCACCCCCAGGTGTTCGGCCGCCGCACCGCTTCCGCCGCGCGGGGCGAACCATCGCATGAGCCGGCCGTCGACGAACGCGGCGACGACGGCGGCCAGGACCGTCGCGTACCAGCCCTTCATGACCAGGTCGACGAGGGCCGCCGGGCGCCACAGCCGTACCTCCGCCGCCCGCCGCGCCAGGGTGCGGAGCGCCACGGCCAGCACCAGGAGGAAGACGGCACAGACCGCCAGGGTCGCGATCCAGCCGCCGAGCAGTTCGGTCCTGAGCGGACGCAGGCGCAGCGCCGGATAGAGGACACCGCTCCACTCCTCGACCGTGGCCGGCGGCCGGTAGTTGTCCCACAGATCCGGATCGAAGGTGACCGAGGCGTCCGGAGACCCCGGGGCCCCCTGCGACAGATGCCTCACCCGGTTGTGGCGCAGGACCGGCCCGCCGGCCACGGCGAGGAGCACGGCCGGGATCAGCCCGGCGCAGAGGAGCTGGCGCCGCTCCCGGACGGAGGACGACAACCTGCCGCGCTTCTCGTGTCCGTCGAGGCTGTCGTGCTGGGCAGCGCGGCCGTCGGTGTCCTCCTCGATCCCGAGGAAGGCCCGCAGCGGTCGCCAGTCCCGGTACCGCCACACCAGGAGCCAGAGGGCGACCTGCAGCCACAGCGTGAGCAGCGCGAACTGGGCTGCCGCGCCGGGCACTTCACCGATCTGGGCCCGCACGAGCCATTCACCGTACGTGGGCACGGAAGTGGAGGCGTCCGGGTCCAGCGCCGGACCGATCAGCATCGCCACCCCCGCGGCGAGCAACGTGGCTCCCCCCAGGGCGAGAACGGCCCCGAACCTCGGCCTGATTCCGGTACTCCCGCGGAACACGCGGTAAGTGAGCAGACCGCTCACCAGCAGGAAGACGACCTGCGGCAGCCACCCCCGCACGGGGTGCAGGTCGAGCACCGCGAAGCCTTCGAGCGAGAGTCCCAGCAGCCGGATCTCGCCCACGGTCGCCTCCGGCCGCACGGCGTCGGAGACCTGCTGCTTCAACGGGTCGAGGAAGAACAGGACGATCGCCTGACACCACGCCCCGTAGGCGGCCAACAGCATGGACAGGCGGCGATTCACCGTCGTATTCCCCCGAGTCGCCTGTGCTGTACGTCAGTTGCGGCAGCAAGTCTGCCGTACGGGCACAGCCGCACCAAGACCTTTACGCCCGGGAGGCCGGGTACGGAAGGCCGCAGGAGCCCTACGGAACGCCGGCCCGGCCGTGCCCGTGGGGCTCACCCAGTCAGCGCCCCGGCAGCCGGGTCTCTCCCGCGGCCTCCGCCTCGGCCTTCGCGTCGCTCACCGCGGCGGCGGCCTCCTTCGCGGCCTCGTCGGCGGCGGCGACGGCGTCCAGCGCGAGCGTCGAGTTCGGCTCGATCTCCGGGGCCCCGACGCCGTCCTTGTCGCTGTCCGCGACATCGCCGGCCGCCGCGTCCGCGCGCTCTGCGGACGGGGGCGAGCCCGTACCGGACGACTGGTCGCCGAACGCGCTGGTGACGGTACGGATCGCCTCGGTCAGCTCGCCCGGGATCACCCAGAAGGTGTTGTTGTCGCTGCCGGCGAGGTGCGGGAGGGTCTCCAGGTACTTGTACGCCAGGACCTTCGCGTCGGCGTTGTTGCGGTGGACGGCCTGGAAGACGAGCTCCACGGCCTTCGACTCGCCGTCCGCCCGCAGGATCATGGCCTGCTGCGTGCCCTGGGCCTCCAGGATGTCCTTCTGCTTCGTGCCCTCCGCGGTGAGGATCTTGGCCTGCCGCTCACCTTCGGCGTGCAGGATGGCCGCGCGCTTGTCCCGCTCGGCCCGCATCTGCTTCTCCATCGCCTCCTTGATGGTGTTCGGCGGATCGATGGCCTTGATCTCGACGCGGTTGACCCGGATGCCCCACTTGCCCGTCGCGTCGTCGAGGACGGCACGGAGCCGGGCGTTGATCTCCTCACGGGAGGTGAGCGTCCCCTCCAGGTCCATGGAGCCGATGACGTTTCGCAGGGTGGTCACGGTGAGCTGGTCGATGGCGTGCAGATAGTCGGCGACCTCGTAGGCCGCCGCCCGGGGATCGGTGATCTGGTAGTAGAGCACGGTGTCGATGTTGACCACGAGGTTGTCCTCGGTGATCACCGGCTTGGGATCGGACGAGTACACCTGTTCCCGCACGTCGAGCTTGGTGTTGACGCGGTCCGCCACCGGCAGGACGAAGTTCAGACCGGGCTGGAGCGTTCTGCGGTACCGGCCGAACCGTTCGATGTTGTAGCGGCGCGCCTGCGGAACGATCCGCACGGTGGCGGCCACGAGGAACACCACGACGAGCGCCGCCACAAGAATCGGGATGACCACCGGATCCATGCTTCTTCCTCCATCGCTGCTCGCTACGGGCGCGGCGCCGAGGGTTCAGCGCCACGTGCTCAGCGCTACGTGTTCAGCCGGTCACGGAAGGAGTTCACGGGGATACACGACGGCGGTGGCGCCGTCGATCTCCATGACGTCCACCAGCGTCCCCACCGGGATCACATGGCTTTCGTCGAGAGCGCGGGCGGTCCACTCCTCACCGGAGAGCTTGATCAGGCCGTGGGTGGCGGTGACCTCCTGCATGACCTCGGCCCGCTTGCCGATCAGCGCGTCGCTGCCCTCACGGGTCAGGGGCCCCTGCGCGATGTGCCGCATCGCGACGGGGCGGACGAGGGCGAGACCCGCTGCCGCCGCCAGTCCGAGCGCCACGAGCTGACCGAGCAGACCGACGCCCACCCCGGCCACGACGGCAGCGACCACTGCCGCACCGGCCAGCAGCCCGAAGACCAGCGTCAGAGTGAAGAACTCCGCAGCGCCGAGCGCCGCGGCGGCGAACAACCAGGCGAACCACGGCATCGAATCAGCCTCCCCAAGGGGACTTATTCAGCTACCTACCCTCTCGGGCCCCGCACGGAACCGTTTGTCCCGCCCGATCTTCGATCGGGCGGGACATGGAGCACGCCCGGGAACATCCCGGAGCACACCCGGAGGCGGCCGAAACGTCGGCGAAGAGCCGGTCGCGCTCCTCGTCGGACAGCACGTCACGGACGATGGCGGAGTAGTTCGCGTCACCGGTGGATGCGCCTGATAGCCTGCGATCTTCGCCGGTCACCCGGACGGAGTCCCCCGGCAGGTTTTCATGTCTTGCTCTGAGCAGCTCATGACAGCTCTCGATTCCCTGGACCGCGCCTTCGCCGCAGAAGATCCCTTCCCCGTCACGGGGTGCACCTTTTGCTACAGCGAGCAGGACTTCGCCGAACTCTCCGGGCCACTCCATCTCATAACCGATGATCTGGTTTCCTCGGTTGCCGCAGAGGTACCTGATCACTGGGAGGACTTTCCGCGCCTCTATCGTCGCCTCGTCCCTCGCATCATTCGCCTGCTCGTCACCGGCCGGCTCCACGTCGGCGAGGAGCTCATCGCCTCACGCCTGAATCAGGCGGGCTGGGCTACCTGGGACCTGCCCTTGACCGAGGCCCTACGAGGCGTCTGGTCCACCTGGTGGCAGAGCACGCTGCAGACCCACCCCAGCCCCGTGCCCGTCAGGGACGCCCTCAGCGTCATCGCCGTATCCACCGACAACCTGCGTCCTTGGCTGGACACGTGGACCGCGACCAATACCCCAGCTGCCGACGCGCACTTGGCAGACCTCGTTACCGACGTGATGTACAAGTTCGAGATCACCGACTTGCGCATGGGCTTCTACGAAGAGTACGACGCCACTGCCGAGCTCCTGGGCTGGCTCCTCACCGACGTGCGCGATCGTGTCATCGACACGCGTCTCGACGATCCCTTCCTCCATGAGCACCTTCAGGCAACCGCTCAACGACACGACTGATCTGCTTCACCATCCGGAAATCGAGCGGAGAGGCCCATCACCTTCCGCGACGGACGTGGTGCCCCGCCGACTGGCCTCGTCGTTTCCCGGGGAAACGGCTGCTGGTCGCTCAGTCAATGCAGCACGGGAGCTTCTCCCCAGCGTCGTAGCCACCGTCCCGAAGCGTCAGCCGGTGTGAACAGGGCCGCACCTCTCCCCTGCCGCCCACCAGCCGCTTCGAACAGCTCCGCTCCCCGGCTCCCGCCCTGGTACTGACCTCAGACCGCGACGACTCGTCGAAACCGTGCGGCGACCGCAGACAGAACAAGGAAGCCTGAGCTTGGTGTCCGCCCTTGCAGGCAAGGACAGACGGAAGGTCCACATGCTCTGGGACGCGCGCTCGTCATGCCGCGAATACCGCGCGGACGGCTCCGAACCGGAAAGGAACGCTCCGTAGCTCGACCAAGTAGCAGCTGTCGGAGGCATCATGGCCATCGGTCGGTGCTGTAGCGGCGGGGCTTCTGCGGCCACCGCGTCGCTTCGTCGAACACCTGCCGCGCCGGCACGCGAGCCTGCTCGGAGACCGACTCCTCGCGGCTCTCGTGACCCGTCCCTACTCGTCAAGGACTCGCCCGCGCAGTTCACATCCGATCACCTCGGCCATGGACACCGGACCCTGGCGGGGTGATCACCGGGGTCCTGGTGTTCTGTGGTCCGTCGGGTCGAGCGGGCGGAGCCGCGGGCGAGAGTTAGGCACCGATCCAGGTGACAATGGCGAGCGTGGAGCCGTCGAAGTGCTCGCGTACGCGGCCCGGATGGAGCACAGTTCGCGGCCAGGGTGCGGGTGGGCTGGGCAGCATGGACGCCGCAGTGACGGGGTCGAGGTGGGAGTTCTAGTCCGCCGCCCGGTTCGGGGCGCGGTTCGACAGGGCGGTCGCGATGGCGGCGAAGGCGACTGCGTGACCGCGGGCGTTGGCGTGGATGCGGTCGGCGGCATAGATACCCGGGTCGGCGGCCAGCGGATGGTGGTGGGTGTCGACGTGGATGCCACCGAGTGCGCGTGCCAGGCCGGCGGTGATGCGGTCGAGTTCGTCGAAGCGGCGGGCCATGCCGTCGGCGTGTTCCGGCGGGACGAGGCCCGAACGGGCGACGTCGAACAGGCCGATGGTGACGACGAAGGCGCCGCTCTCGGCGAGAGGCATGAGGAACGCGCTCAGCTCGGCCCGCAGTGTCTCCGGGTCGAAGCTGCGGAAGGCGTCGTTGCCGCCTGCACTCACCATCACCACGTCCGGCTGAAACTGTAGGGCAGCGGCGAGTTGCCGGTCACGGATCTCGTCGAGCAGGAGGTGGGGCGTAGCCAGGTTGACCGCGGCGAAGCCGGGGCGGGTGGCGGCGAGGGCGTCGGTGAAGCGGTCGGCGAAGGACCGGTCGCGGTAGCCGGGAAGGGGGTCCATCACTCCGGCGGTGACACTGTCGCCCACCACGGCCAGCCGCTTCCATGGGAGGTCGCGGAGCAGTCGGGCGGCGGCGTCCGGGGCCATGCAGTACGGGTCGGACAACTCGGCGGTGAGGTCGAGGAGGTCGGCCGGCAGTTCCTGGTCGGGGGCACGGCCAGGCTTTGAGGTCATCGCTGGTCTCCTTAGAGGGTTCGGGCGACGGCCGGGGCCGGGTAGGCCGAGGCCGCGGGCTTGGACAGGGGCGGGGCTGTGACGCGCAGGGCGAGACCGCTGACGGCGGCGGCCAGGTTGACGGCGGTGGCGAACCAGTACACGGCGGCGTACGGTTCCGCGCCGTTGCCCATGACCTCCGCGATGATCACGGCCGTTGTGGCGATGCCGAGGGCGCCGCCGACCTGGCGGGCCGCCATGACCATGCCCGTCGCCGCGGCGAAGTGCTGTGGCGGGGCGGAGAGGGCGGCGGCACTGGAGATACCGACGGTGGCCATGCCGACGCCGACACCCATCACCGTTCCGGACGGGAGCCATAGCGTCCAGAAATGCGGCTCGGTGTCGATCAGCAGAGCCAGGAGGGCCGTCGAGGCGGCGATCAGGGACGAGCCCGCCGCCACCAGCGTGCGCGGTGTGAGAGCGACGGGGAGCCGGCCGATTCCGATGCCGACCACGGCGGTGACGAGTGCCGCCGGGCTCATGGCGAGGCCGGCCTCCAGCGTGGAATAGTCCCAGGCGTCGGTCAGGAAAAGCACGCCAAGCAGCATCGTGGTGAAGAGCGCGGTGCCGTACGCGAGGGAGACGCCACTCGCGACAGCGAACGTCCGGTTGCGGAAGAGGTCGAGCCGTAGCGCCGGCCGCTGATGCCGGAGCGCCCGCAGCACGGTCGCCACGCCCGCGAGGACAGTGACGCCGGCGGCGACCAGGACGTGTACCGAGGACCAGCCGCGGTCAGGGCCCTGCGTCAGGCCGTAGACCGCCGAGCCGACGCTGAGGGCGAGGAGCAGGCCGCCCGCGAGGTCCGGCCCGTGGCCGGTGCGGGACTCGCCCGTCACGAGCTTGCGTCCGGCGACCAGCACCCAGAGGCCCACCGGCACGTTGAGGCAGAACAGCACCCGCCAGTCGAGCGCCTCGACCATGACGCCGCCAAGGGCGGGTCCCGCGGCAGCGGCCAAGGCGCCCGCCGCGCTCCACATGCCGATCGCGGCGCGTCTGCGTTCGGCGGGGATCTCCGCGAGGACCAGGCCCAGCGAGGCGGGCACCAGCAGCGCCGCCGCCAGGCCCTGGAGGCCGCGGGCACCAAGCAGTACGGGCAGGGTCGGAGCGAGGGCGATCAGCAGCGAGGACACCGTGAAGACGGCGACGCCGATCAGGAACAGGCGGGCCCGGCCGACTGCATCGGCCAGCGGTCCAGCCGGCGCGAGCAGGGCGGCGAAGGGGATCACGTAGGCGGTGGCGACCCACGAGACGGTGGTCAGCGAGGCTTCGAAGTCGGCGGCGATCAGCGGCACCGCCAGGTTGGTCACGGTGGCATCGAGGAAGCTCAAGAACGTGCCCGCGCAGGCGAGCGACAGCGCGAGGGAGGCCCGGCGGGTGGAGACGGCAGGAGGGGCGGAAGGGGAGCCGGAAAGCGTCATGGCGAGGATTTAAGAGTACGATCGTTCGTACGTCAATGCCGTACGGTCGTTTGCTAAACTGCCGGGCATGACAGGACGCGCATCGGCTCAGGCAGCACTCGAAACCCGGCGATCGGTACTGCGTGCAGCCTCCGAACTCGCATCCATGGAGGGCCTGGACAGTGTCACCATCGGTCGACTCGCGGACCGGCTGGGGATGAGCAAGGCGGGTGTGATCGGCCAGTTCCGCAGCAAGGAGAAGCTGCAACTGGAAACGGTGGACCTGGTCATGGAGGACTTCCGCACCCAGGTCTGGCAACCAGTGCGACACCTTGACGCGGGGCTGCCACGCCTGTTGGCCGCCTGCGCAGCATGGGTGCGTTATGCCGCCGATCCCGGCTACTCCGGAGGCTGCCTGCTCACGCAGGTCACCTACGACTACGACGCCCGCACCGGCCTCGTCCACGACCGCATCGCCGAGGGCCGCGCCCGCTGGCGGGATTCCCTCCGCCGTGACATCGACGTCGCCGTCGCCGCCGGCGACCTCCCGCCCGGTACGGACGCACCCCAGGTCGTCTACGGCCTTGAGTCCCTGGCCGCCGGCATCACTCCGGCTCGGCTCCTGCACGGCGACGACGAGACGGAGAAGTGGGCACTGCACGGCATGCACGCGATCCTCGGCCTCTCCTCGATGAAGTGACCGCGCGCATCCACCCCTTCGCGATCAGGCCCGCTTGCACGCGGCCAGGCATCCGATCGCGTGTCACCGCCCGGTGAGCAGGTCCGGCAGTTCGCGCATGTCGTCGAAGACGACGGTGTCCGAGCCTTCGCGCGGCTCGGCGGGCATGGGGCCTCCCGACAGCCGAAGGCCCGCACCCCTGCCGCCCGTGCTGCCGCGGGCCACCCCGCTCGTGCCTTGTATCCGACCGACGAAGAAGCCGTACAGCCCGGTGCGGCCAAGGGTGTGGCGCATCTTCTCGTGTGAACCGCTGGGGGCGACGCAGGTTGACACGGTGAGGGATAGTGCCCCCGGAGCGGTCACGGGCCGGGGAGGCGTGCTGCGGCACGTCGGCGCCCTGCGCCGCTAGGTCGCTGTTGGTGCTCTGGGTGCGGAGAGCCGGACGGCCCTGGCGAACAGGACGCCTCACGCATCAATTCGACGAGGTCACGGTGACGCCCGGCCTGGCCAGTAGCAGCCGACATCCCGCCTGCGCCCACAACGCGGAAGGCTCTGCCCACGCACCAAGGAGACCACCGTCCGAAAACCAGCACGGGCGTTGCCATCCCCCCAGCGCCGTCCCAGCACGGCGGAAATGACCTGGGACGACGACAGGTGACGAGGAGGCGGCTATCCCAGCACGAGAAGGAGCAAAGGGCCCGACTCCGAAGAGTCGAGCCCCTCCTGAACTGCATGTTCGCCAGATCAGCGACGTGGTGATAAGTCAGCCACTACACATTGAAGCGGAATGTCTGCGGACTGATCCTGACCTGCGGCGGAGCTCCGTCCAGGGCTCTGAACTGGGGTTTCTTCGTTGGCATGCGTTGGCTCCCGACAGCCGTTTACGGGTGTCCTGCGGACTGGCTGCGGACTGGCGTCCCCCTCTCCACCAGAGAGCCGCCATAAGCGTGCGGCCACACTGCCGCCCTAGTTGCCTCTCGTAGGGCGAGACGAACGGACCACGGGACGGACCGGCGGAGCGCAGCGCGGCTTTCCTCCATCAACCCCACCCCGACCGGGCTACGCTGCCTACCCGCATGCACATCTGCCCAACTGGCGCCTACGACACGGCGGAAGGGTCCTGGTCCCCCAGTTCCTCGACACTCGCTGACGGGGGAGGAAGTAGGGCGGCTGCGAGATTCTGCAGCTGCTCGGCGTCCTCCACGCCGCTGATCGTGACCGAGACACCATCGCGGCTGATCACAACACTCGCCGCCTCGCCCCCCTGCGAGCTCACCCACCTCTTGACCGTCTCGATAGCGGATGGAAGTGCCAACACGCCGGTGACAGCGAGGGTGAGCACATCAAGGCCGTCCCCAAGCGTTCCCCCCTGCAGCCTCCTGGGTTCCCACTGCGCCCGCACAGCTCCTCGCAGCGAAGGGTCACGAGCGATGAATACGCGCAGGCCATCCGGAACTCTTCCCCCACTGGGGAGCGTGATTTCGAACGCGACGCGGGCCGCTTCCGTCGTAGTCATTTCCTGTCCTTCCACGGATTACAGGTAAGCGGGATCAGGTCCCCATCATGGCCGACCTGCCGGCAGGGCACAGGGAACCCTCGGGAGCCCAACTCTTTCTCCAGGTGACGAAACAGGGTATCCGCATAGATCACCCCACCGGCACCAGGAATGCCGGAATCTAGGGACTCAATGAGCACCCCGGTGAATGTGGTGTACCGTTCCCCTTCAGGTGCCATCGACGCATTGGTGGCGGTCGAAGACGTCATGACGTAGGTTCCAGCAATGGCCACCGAGCTGGACAGGTCGGCAGCCAACACATCTAGCGCAGCACCGCTGTAACAGCTATCCAACACTAGGATCCGCGTACCGACGGAACTGTCCGCCAATTGCTCGCGCAGCCGGTCGAACTCCCATGCGGAGTAGCTATGGCGCCGGCGAGAACCGGGCAAACCTAGTAGAAGACGTGCATTCTTGGGATTTGTCCACCCGTGTCCGGCGTAGTAAATGAACAGGCCACCCAAGGCCGGGTCAATACTCTCGATCGCCGCTTCTATGTGGTCGTGAATCTCGACGGACGTGGTGGGGTTGCCGACAGTCCGTATCTTCCCTGCAGGAATACCGAGCCGCTCGACTAGCACCTTCTCCATCGAGGCAAGGTTGTTATCGATCGCCGGAACGCTCGGCATGTCCTCATAGGTGGAGACGCCAATGAGTACGGCAGCACCGTTCCGCCAGCAGTCAAACTGATCCTCCGACACTCCCGAGAATACGCTAATTCCCGGGTCGGCCCCCAAGTCGAACAATGCCTGCATGACTCCAAGTTGAATATTCTGCTCGGGAATGATGGAGCCTCTCACCCAGCCAGAGACAGCGGATCGCGGCACACCAAGACGTTCAGCCAGTGTCGCTTGACTGATTCCCGCCTTGGTTAACTCATGATAAAGCCAAGCCCCGAATTCAACAGCCCCATCCGATATGACCTGCACATTAAAGCGGGCATGATCGGTGTGCCAGTCTTCGGGCCAGCCTCCGCGTCGGATCGAGAACTTTACCGGCTGTATCTCAGCGTTGGATAGCATACCGGGCACAGCCGCAGCGGCGGCGAGATAACGGGCGTAGTCGAGGTCTCGAGTCGCAAGCGTGACCCGTCGGCCGTCACCGTCCTCGGCAAACAACAGACCATAGCCGCCCGGGACGACATCGAGCCCTGCAACCTCGCACAACATCCGGTAGTTATCGACGCCACCAAGGGCTTCGGGGGTAACGAACCCGTACGCATCCGGCGTAAGCTTTCCGGTCGCCCCTCCACTCAAATCGGCCATAGCGTTTGCAGCGCGCTTTTCATCTGCTGCCGCCAGAACCAGGTCATCCCAGCGCTTAGGGTCGAAGTCCTCACCAGCCCAGCGGCACATCGCCAGGGCCAAGACGAGTGCTCGGTGCCGCTGGCTGGCAGAGACAGGAACCCGGAACCCTCGGGCTGGCCCCGTCAATCTCTGCACCTGCCATTCCTTCAGCAGGTGCGCGCCGGGGACCTGCTGAACCCGAGCATCCACTAGCAGCGCACTCAAGGAGGGGTTATGGCCGGCCGCACGCCGGGCCCGCCATGCACGATCACGAAGCGCTCTGAGCTCCTCGTGCAGATTGGCCGCCGCCTTTTTCACAGACCCCCCAGCCACATACTGACCCATACTTCATATTCACCGATCTCCGCAGCGAATCAGGCAGTATTTTAAGGGTGGGCGGACCCCGCCCTTATCCGTGGAAGCGTGCACTCGACGAACGACCCCACCCTTTAGAAATACATCACCGCTTCCAACCGAGTCAAAAAAAACTGAGTCGGATAAACAGTGATCGCACCGCCAACGCCAAGTCAGCACCTTGCCACGACCTGCCCCTCGACGTAGTCGACGGCGTTCAAGTCCGTCTGGACGAAGCAACAGGGCACTGTCACGGCAAGTGAGCCGAAATAGCCGCCTGCAAGGGCTGCAGTGTCCATAGCGTGGCCCCACCAGCCTTCGATGTTGGAGCTGCACACGGGGCACCGGGCACCGCACCAGTTCTCCCCGAGGTCGATGAGGGCTGTGCAGGGGATGTCCCAGACGTCGTAGTCGCCCAACGCCTCAGGAACCAGCTGCTGTAGCCCGGCCTGCGCAGCCTCGCTAACAGCTGGCGCAGGCGAAAAGCGCGGGCCCTTGGGCATGACGTGAAGCAGCCTGATGATCACGTTGCCGACCAGCCGTCCAGGGAGACCTCCGAGCCGTTGTTCAGGTAGTGGTGGAGCGCGCTGGCCGTGGTGTCCACGAAGGCGTCGGGGATGGCCTCAGCACCGACCCAGCGGACCTGGGAGTGCTTGCGGGGTTCGCGGTTTTCGGGTTCGCCGGTCCATTCGTGGGTGGCGAAGACGACCGTGAGGAAGCCGTTGGGAGACTCGACGCCCCAGGCGCCGTGGATGATGTGAGCGACCTTGAGGGACTCGGGCTTCACCGTGAGGCCGGTCTCCTCGTAGAGCTCGCGGACTGCCGTCTCAGTGATGGGCTCGCCCGGTTCGCTCTTGCCGACGGGCAGGTCCCACATCCCCTGGGCGAACTTGGCGTTCTCGCTGCGCTGGAGGAGGACGACACGGTTGGTGGCCTTGTCGTGGACGATGACGGCCGCGACCAGCAGGGTCATTGAGTCGAGTGCTGGCTTGAGGGCCGGGGGGCGGTTGTCGGTCTGCTGGGCCACGGGGTTCCCTTCGTCAGGCGGGTTGTTGGGCATGTTAGGCGAGGGCCTCGCGCGCTCGGCGGGCGAGATCTGCTGCACCTGGGACGCGGCGGCGCTGGTAGATCGCGAGGGTGGAGCGGATCGAGGTGATGGCCTTGCGGGTGCGGTCGGAGGTCATGCCCTCCATGAGGACCAGGGCCTGGGTCCAGGCGGCGACGGCTTCGTCGGCACGGGCTTGGGCGGCGAGGCTGTCGCCGAGGTCGGCGTGGGTGAGGGCGTGGACGCGCTTGTACTTCTCCGGGTCCCATCGGGTGAGTGCGTCGCGGTGCTGTTGTTCCGTTCCGATGTGGTCGGAGAGGTCGGTCAGCGTGCGTGCGGTGTGGCTGGCGACTGTGCCGGCGGCGGGGCCGCTGACGCGGGAGAAGCTGGGCTGGGGACCGTCCTCGCGCAGGAGGGCGTCTTCGGCAGCGAGGAGAGCGCGGGCGGCCAATGGGTTCTCGCCGACGGCTGCGTAGGCGCGGGCGTGCGTGATGTGGAGGAGCGCTTCGGTCTGGCCGTCTACGTGGCCGAGACCGCGGGCGAGCGCGCCTTTGACGAGGTCCACGCAGTGGTGGGGTTGCTTGAGGCTGAGGGACTGGTGGGCGAGGGCGCGCATCATCCAGGCGGCATGGCCGTGGGGGTCGGCTTCGCAGGCGAGTTGGTAGCCGACCTGGTAGTAGCGCTGGGCGGCGCCTTCGTGGCCGAGGTCGTGGTGCTTCCATCCTGCGAGGTAGGCGAGTTCGGCGACGGCGCCGAAGGCTGCATGACGTAAGGCTTCTGTGGGGAAGCGGCCGCGCAGCATGGGGGCTGCTGTGTCGGCGAGGTAGGCAGTGACCGTGGTCAGGCCGTGCCCGCCGCCGAGGCGTTCGTCGGCGGCGCTGAAGGCTGACGTGATCTGTCGTACGACGTCGATGTCGTCGCTGCCTACGAGGGAGCGGGCGGTGCGGGCGCGGAGCATCCGTGAGGTGGCTTCGTGGTCGTGCAGGAGCGGCATGGCCACGCCGGCCGTGGTGAAGGCGGCGATGGCGAGGAATTGGCGGCGTTCGACGTCCGCGCGGCCGAGGTCTGTGACCGCGGTGACGGGGTCGGTGTCCGGTGGCGGCTCAGCGTGGGGCGAGTGGAGCCCGAGCTCGGTTCGGGTGACGACGCGGCCCAGGCGCCGGGAGAGGGCTTCGGCGAGGTACTGGCCTGCCTGGCCGGTCGGCGTGCGGGCACCGGCCACCCAGTGGGAGATGGCCGACTTGTTGGTCTGGAGCAGTTCGCCGTTCTCGGCGGCGATGCGGCGTACGTCCTTGGCGAGTGCCTCGTACGTGCACCCGGCGGCGTTGATCGTGTCGCGCAGGCGGGAGTTGGCGCTGGTCGGTGCCGGCACGATCGCCTCCGCTCCGGATCCGTAAACCGTGTATACCGCTTGGCCTCGCTCACACCGTACCCACTCTGCGTAGCGGGCGGTTCACTTATCGACAGCCGCCCCACTCACGGAATCACGGTCGGGCGGCCCCCAAATTCCGTACGCCCCAACGGGCTCGGGCATTCCTGTGCCCCGGTCCGGACGATTAGAGACGGAGACACGGTGACCACCATCGACACCGCGACCATCACGGTCGAGCTGCCCGACGCCTTCGACCCGCGCTGGAACCGCCTGCCCGGCATCCAGGTGGACGGCCGACGCATCATCATCGACCCGGCCGAGTACTTCTTCCGCTTCGAGTCCAGCACCTGGCTCGTCGCCGACTGGGAGTTGGTGAAGGCTCAGCTCCTCTACGTGGACGAGACGACCGAGAGCGCGGTCGAGCAGCTCGCGCTCGACTTCATCAAGAACCACGGCGACTCCACCTCCGACGCCGCCCGCGTGCTGGCGACGGCGTACGGGGTGTACTCGTACCTCTTCCGCGAGGAGCACCTGGCCGGCCTCGGCCTCCCGCAGATCACCGCCGACCACCTGCACATGCTGCGCGAGGCAGCTACGTTGATGGCGCTCAACAAGGTCGAGCTGGACGGGCACATCTCCAACGTCGGCCCGTGCTGGTTCTTCCCCGCCGCCACGTCCGTCGTCTTCGACCTGGACGACGAGACGGGCGGAATGCTGGACGAGGTCTACCACGGCGGCTGGTTCAACGAGCACCGACGGATCGAGTCCATCAAGGCCCACGCCGCGCTCGGTGGCCGGCTCGTGCACGGCTGCCAGTCCGTGCCGGACCAGTCCGGCGGCGTCGTCGCGCCCTACGGTGCCTCGATGGCCAACTTCCGTTACGACCTGGCCGAGTTCAAGGCGGACTGGATCGAGCAGGTCTACGCCCACCGCGTGACCGCAGCCGAGTAACCCCACCCCTAGTACGGCTCCGGGGCGGGCCAGCTCGCGCGCGCCCGTCCCGGAGCCCACCAGCCCCTGGAGACCCCCATGGACCAGAGCCTGTCCGCCACCCTGCTGGACGACCTGTGCACCCTCGTCGGCAAGCACCTCCCCGAACGTGCCGAGATTCGTGTCTGGGGCATGTCCGGCGTCGAACGCGTCACCTTCCCCGACGGCACCACAGCCGTTTTCAAGTACGCCAAGGAGCCCTTCGACCGCGAGGCCCAGGCCCTACGGGTGGCCCACCAGCGCGGGCTCCCAGTCCCTGCCCTCCACGCCACCGCCATGCAGGACAAGTGGCTCGGGATGCTCATGGACGACCTCGGCACCCCTGTACGGGAAGCCGACGACCTCGACGGCATCGCCGCCGCCGTCATGCTCCATGCCGCCCGCCCGGCGGGTGGTCTGCCGCTCCTCGATGGGGCGGGTCTCGCAGCTCTGCCCGGCCGAGCCCTAGATCACCTCCAGCGGCTGCGGAAAGCCGACCGATGGACGGACTGCGACGACATCGAGACCGCGCTGGGGAAGATCTCCGCCGCGGCCGAGACCCGCGTCCAGGGGGCGACGCTCGACCCGTTCGGCTGGGTCCACTCTGAGTTCCACCCCACGAGCGTCCACATCGGGGAGAACGGCTGGCACCTCCTCGACTTCGCACGCGCCTTCACCGGACCCGGCCTGATCGACCTCGCCTCGTACCACGGCACCATCGACGTACCGAGCCCCTTCCGAATGCGGGTGTTCCTGGAGCAGTACGTCGCCGCAGGCGGTCATGAGGACGCCCTCGCCGCCCGGGGCGGCCTGGCCGCCGAGGCGTGGGCCCTGGGCTGGCACCGCATGTGGGCCGTGGAGTGGTTCATGGAGCAGGCCATCCGCTGGATCGACGACCCGGCCAAGGACCCCGCGTACATCCCCGTCGTCCGCCGCCACCTGAACGACGCGGTCCAACTCCTGGAGGTCTAGGTGCTCGCCCAGGTCTCCCCCTGGTACGCCCACGCAGCCCAGCGCACAGCCGCCGCCCCCGCGCACGCCCTCACCGCGCCGGCCCGGATGGAATGGAGCACCCACGCGGGCATCGGTCCCGGCGCCGAGATCCTGGGCCGGGACCTGTGCGGCAAACGCGTCCTGGAGCTGGGCTGCGGCCCCGGCCACAACGTGGCCCACATCGCGAAGCATCACCAGGCCCGTGTCACCGGGGTGGACCTGGTCGGCCTCCAGGTACGCCGGGCCCGCTCCCACTACGGCCACATCGACGGCGCCACGTTCGCCGCCGGCCACGCACTGCACCACCTTCAGGCCACCGGCCAGACCTTCGACACGATCTACTCCGTCTTCGGCGCCGTCGGCCTCGTCGCCCCCGAGCTCCTCCTCGCCGCCATTTCCCGACGCCTGAAACCGGGCGGTGTCCTGGCCTTCTCCGTCCCTCACCCGGCACGGGCCGGAAGACATCCATCCACGGACGACCGTCCGCGCGAGGACTACGTCACCATGCCCGACCGCACCCGACTTCCCCTCACTCGATGGGAGTTCGACGCCCGCCGCTGGGGAGCCCACCTCTCCCGGGCAGGCCTGGGCATCACCTCGGCGGTGGAGCTGCGGCACCCGCGCCGCGACCCGTGGCCCACCACCCTCCTGATCACCGCCCGCAAACGCTGACCGACGGAGGCACCGATGACCCTGCCCTACCTGCTTCTCGACATCGACGGCGTCCTCATACCGTTCCCGGCCGCCGACGGGAGCACCCCGCCGACCCACGTTCGCCACACCGTCCTGCCCACCGGCCGGCGCCCCGACGACTCCGTGCCCATCTGGCTCGACCCGAGCCAGGGCCGCATTCTCACCGACCTCCTGACCAACGGGATCGTCACCCCCGTGTGGTGCACGAGCTGGCGCAAGGACGCCACTACGATCATCGGCCCTCTCCTGGGACTGCCCGACTTCCCTTACCTCGACCTGCCTCGTCCCCAGATCACCACCAGTCACCCCGACGGCTACCTCTGGAAACGCGACCACGTCGACACCTGGCTCGGCAGATCTCCCGCCGTCTGGATCGACGACGACTTCACCAGCCTCGACCACGGCTGGGCGGCGGAGCGCACCTCCAGGGGAACGCCGACCCTCATCGTTCAGCCCGACCCACACCTCGGGCTGCAGCCCGAGCATCTGACCAAGGTGACGAAGTGGGTCTCGCAGTTACCCACAGCCCGCGCCGTCTGACGACTGATGCCCTCGCCGCCACGAGCAGCGAAGGCATCAGGATGCGCTGTGGGGTCTGACTCCCTGGTGCCTGTGGAGTCGGGACCCACCTCAGGCGGTGCCGACTATCCTGCCGGACCTACGGATCGGCTGACCGAGAAGCTTCTCCACCTCCGCGGATGCGGCGTTGAGGAATTCCTGACCGAACAGACAGAGGGACTCTTCCCAGGGGTGCCCAAAACTGCCCATACGGAAGTCTTCCGAGAGGTAGATGTAGTAATCCCCATCGGGGTACGGACTCAAAGGCCAGGCCAGCCGCCCAGGGCCACCGACGTCCTGCGGTGCGAAGCGGTACGACGTGTGCTGCCAGTCGAGTGCGAGCAGTGTTCCGCTCGGGCCGATGCAGGAAGTCAGCCCCTGCTCGACCACCTCGACCAAGCGGTCCAAACGCTCGTCTTCAGGGTCGTCGTCGAGCACGGCTAGGCTCCAGGTAACCGAGGCGACGGGCTCCTTGATGGCTGGCCACTTGAAAGACCTCGTACTCGGCTGGAACTTGAACTCGTCGTAGAAGCGGTCCCAAACGCGTCGGTACTCGGCCTCAAGCAGCTCGACCACGGGACTCTCCATCATGGCCCGATCCTATCGAGTCGCCCGTGATGCTCCCTCGGGAAACGTGTCGCACGGGGGCTGTGCTGGTCTTCGCCTGCCGGTCCCTTCGTCGGGAATCTGGCTGGGAGAAACCGGGGTCAGTAGTGCCGAATGCGCTCTTCCGGCCTCGTAGCCACTGGTGTGGCCGGAGGGCGCAGCGTGGCCGACATGGATGACGTTCCGCTGGTGGTGCTCCGGCTGCGAGCCGCTTGCGTCCGCCGGTTCGGCTGAGCGGTGATACGCCAGTTGAGGACCTCGGCGGGGCGCTCGGCGCTGTCGAGATCCCGCTGGCCCGCCGATGGGCCCGAGAGCTGGATCTTCACGGCGCCGCAAGGCGGGCCTGTGGTCTACACGCACTTCATGGACGGGTCCTGGCGGCCCGCCTGCGCGAAGGCCGGCATAGCGAAGGGCACCGGACCCCACGCCCTCCGGCACCACTACGCCAGCCTGTTGATCAAGCACGGCGAATCCGTGAAGACGGTCTCCGAGCGCCTCGGCCACACCAACGCGGCCATGACGCTGAACATCTACACCCACCTGTGGCCCGACTCCGAGGAGCGGACCCGGGCCGCGGTCGACAAGGCGCACGCGGACCAGTCCGCTGATGCCCAGCCACGGGCCGACGAAGCGGCGTAGCCGCTCCCCCGCGTGTCGGACCCATCCAGCACGCTGTGGACTCTGCGTGGACCACAAAGGCCGCCCGACCCACTCCGCTACGAGTCAGGCGCCTTTCACCGCTCGCCGACCGGGACTCTTCCAGCGCGGACGGAACTCAGCCTCGCTCCTTGAACCAGTTCAGGATCCCCCGAGCGTCCTTGATGTAGTGCGTGGACTGGCCTCTGTGTCCGTCGTCGTCCCAATATTCTTGGTCCGTGCGGATACCGACCTCGTCGGTGAAGGCGTCCGTAACCTTCTCCGTGCGGACGTACTTCCCGTCAGAGCTCCAGCCCGGATAACTCCTCGTGCGGGTCTCCCTGCGACCTCGGTACTTCTCGTCGTACTCGTCGATGAAATCGCTCAGGAACACTGCCTCGTCGTCCGTCAGCCGCACGCCGGATAGGGCGAGTTGTTCTCCGATGCGCTCGCGGAGTCTCTTCTTCTCATTCCGATCCACTTTTCCCTCCCTGCTCGCGGCTAGATGCCTCTTGCTCATCATCTCCGCAGCCTGCCTCCAACATCGCCGGGATCCACAGATCGGCAGCCGGGCATCCGCACGGCACCTGGCTCCACCGGCTGACCGACCAACGGAAGGTCACTCTCATCAATGACGGGTATCAGGGATGCAGGAACCGATCCGACCGGGCCCTGACCGGATGCCTTCCGCACCACACCCCCGTTGGAGATCGTCCCTACTCAGGACCGATTCACGCCCTGTGATCGCGCGGGCTCTGAGGCCGTGCCAGTCCCTCCCAGAACAAGCAGTCACGGGGGTGCTGCTTGGCAACCTGCGGGAGCACCGGATCAGCGACCTTGCCGCGTATGGCCACGTCGTCGAGCGAGGCAATGACATCGAGAACCGAACGCGGCTCGAACTGTCCCGCCAGCCGCTTCGCCTTGTTACGCACGTTGTTCGGCGTCGGGCCAGCGTCGAGAACCGAGTGATGCCACAGCCGGCTGTGGTGGGCGCACCGGTTGCGCAGGTAGACCAACGACCTCACACGGTAGGCGAACCCGGCCTTCGCGACCCCGACGCTGGTCGCCACGGCATCGGCCAGTGCGCCACTGGCTCCGCGCTCGATGGCCTTGGACAGCGTCCCGAACGACCACGCTTCAACGGCGGACCACACGGGCAGCTTGCTGTAGTCGACACGGTCACCTTCGGTGCCCCTGTACCGCAGGATGTGGCGGTCCTTGCTCCGGTCGATGTCGCGCAGGCACGACTCGACGGTCGGCTCAGCCTTGCCGACGTCGGTGTAGAAGCTTTCCTCGAGGAAGCTGCTGTACGGACCATGCACGTCGGCGATCACTCGGGCAACATGCGTGCGCAGCAGGAGTTCGACCCGTGCGAGAGGTTGGCTGAGCGTGGTGCGTAGCACCTCATCGGCTTGGTAGATGCGACGGATCTCAGCGAACGTCGTGCCGGGCGTGAACGTATCGTCGCCCATGTGGGGGGCCCGCTGGAAGTAGCGAGCGTAGCCGGAGAAACGGTAGTAGTTGTTCGAGCCAAAGAACGCCGCACAGACGTCCTCGTCGTCGATGACGAGGCCACGGCTGGCCAGGAGCGCGACCTGCTCCTCCACGGACAGGCTCGGCTTCACTCGCACCCCGGAAAGAAAGAGGCCCCTCCCATTTGAGCATCGTGGAGAGGCTTGGGAGGGGGTCGATTGCAACCATTCTAGCCGATGCGCCGAGCCTCGCACCAGCCGCCGCCTTCGGGTCGACCGGCTACTTCTTCCCGTCCGTCCCGCCGGTTCCCGCGGGCGGACCCATCCAGCACGTTGCGGACTCCGTGCGGACCGCAAAGGCCGCCCAACCCGCTCCGTCGCAGGTCAGACGGCCTTTCGCTGAACGTATTAGACGTTGAAGCGGAACTCCACCACGTCCCCGTCCTGCATGACGTAGTCCTTGCCCTCCATGCGCGCCTTGCCCTTGGCGCGGGCCTCGGCGACCGAGCCGGTCTCGACCAGGTCGGCGAAGGAGACGATCTCCGCCTTGATGAAGCCCTTCTGGAAGTCCGTGTGGATCACACCGGCTGCCTCCGGGGCCGTGGCACCCTTCTTGATGGTCCAGGCGCGGGCTTCCTTCGGGCCTGCCGTGAGGTAGGTCTGGAGGCCCAGGGTCTCGAAGCCGACGCGGCCGAGGGTGGCGAGGCCGGGCTCTTCCTGGCCCATGGACTGGAGCAGTTCGAGGGCCTCGTCGTCGTCGAGCTCGATCAGCTCGGACTCGATCTTGGCGTTCAGGAAGATCGCCTCGGCGGGGGCGACCAGGGCGCGCTGCTCGTTCTTGAAGTCCTCGTCGACCAGCTCGTCCTCGTCGACGTTGAAGACGTACAGGAACGGCTTGACGGTGAGCAGGTGCAGCTCGTGGAGGAGCCGGCCCTTCTCGGTGGACGCCGTGATGCCCGCGGCGAACAGGGTCTGGCCGGACTCCAGGATCTTCTGCGCCTCCTCGACCGCGGCGAGGACCGCGACCTTCTCCTTCTGGAGGCGGGACTCCTTCGTCAAGCGCGGGACAGCCTTCTCGACGGACTGGAGGTCGGCGAGGATCAGCTCGGTGTTGATCGTCTCGATGTCGTCCTTCGGCGAGACCTTGCCGTCGACGTGGACGACGTTCTCGTCCTTGAAAGCCCGGATGACCTGGCAGATCGCGTCGGACTCGCGGATGTTCGCCAGGAACTTGTTCCCCAGGCCCTCACCCTCCGAAGCGCCCCGGACGATGCCGGCGATGTCGACGAAGTCCACCGTCGCCGGGAGGAGCCGCTGGGAGCTGAAGATCTCCGCGAGCTTGTTCAGGCGCGGGTCCGGGACGCCGACCACGCCGACGTTCGGCTCGATCGTGGCGAACGGGTAGTTGGCCGCCAGCACGTCGTTCTTGGTCAGGGCGTTGAACAGGGTCGACTTACCGACATTCGGCAGGCCGACGATTCCGATCGTGAGCGACACGTTGGCGACTTCCTGGAGTGAGGCGGGGAGGGGCGGGGGCAGAGCGTCCCGGGGCCGGCTCGGCCGTTGGAGGCCGGGGCCCGGAGTGGACCGATTCTCCAGTCTACGGGCCTCCCCCACGGGCCCGAACAGTGACGGCTTTCGGCCGTGTGGCATCGAACGCAACCCCAAGGTCGGCCAAAGCGCGTGTCCAACGCCTGAATCCCCGCCCCCCGCGACCTACGTTGTGGAGGTGGAGCAGCACAGGACACGTCCCCCGCAGCGCAGGCAGCCCCCGCAGTCCGCGCCCGCCCCGCCCGCGCCGGGCGGTCCCGCCGGTGAGAGTTCCGCCGTGTACCGGGTACGGGTGCGCAGCGTGCCGCCCGTGGTTCTCGCCCTGCGGCGGTTCCCCAACCCGCGGCTCACCGGGATCGGCGCCGGGCTGTTCGCCGCCCTCACCATGTTCGTGCTCGCCTGTGTCGACCGGCTGCTGTTCGACAGCTCCGAGCTCGTGTACGGGCTGCTCTTCCTGCCCGTCAGCGCCCTCACCGCGCTCTGGGTCCGGCCCGCCGACCTGGTCACCGCGCCGATCAGCGTGCCGATCGCCTTCGCCGTCGGGGTGTTCCCGATCTCCGGGGGGTCCGAGGGGTTCGGCGGGCAGGTCATGGGGCTGGTCACCGCCCTCGCCGTGCACGCCGGCTGGCTGTACGGCGGAACGCTCGTCGCGGGCCTCATCGCCTCCGTACGCAAGGTGCGGCTGATGCGGGCCCGGCGGCGGTACGTCCTGGCCCAGGGGCGCGGTCCCGCCGGGCCCGCCGGTGAGCGGGCGCCCCGGGCCGCGGCCGCGGGTGCTGCCGCTGCCGGGAAGCCCGTACGGGCCGGGGCGGGCCCGGCGGCAGCGGCTCGGCGTCCTCAGCGGCCCTGACGGGGCGCGGCGGGGCCGGTGGGCCGGCAGCTGCGGCTCCGCGGCATCCCTCAACTGTCCCGGACGGGGCACGGCGGCTGTGGCTCCGCGCCCTCCCTCAGCGATCCTGACGCCTGTCGGCCCCGCTCAGCCCCGGCGCGGGTCTGCTCGGCCCGACGACAGCCAGGCCGAGCGTTTGTCGGCCTCTCTCGGCCCAGACCGCTCCGCTCAGCCCTTGCCCGGCCCCGAGCCCGCCGCAGCCATCGCCGCGCCCACGATGCCCGCGTTGTTCTGGAGCTGGGCCGGGACGATCTCGGCCCGGACCTTCTCGATCAGCGGCAGGAACTTCTCCGCCTTGCGGCTCACCCCGCCGCCGATGATGAACAGCTCGGGCGAGAACAGCATCTCCACGTGCAGCAGATACTTCTGGACCCGGTGCGCCCAGTGCTGCCAGCTCAGGTCCTCGTCCTCCTTGGCCTTCGTGGAGGCGTGCTTCTCCGCGTCGTGGCCGTGCAGCTCCAGGTGGCCCAGCTCGGTGTTGGGGACGAGCCTGCCGTCGGTGAAGACCGCGCTGCCGATGCCCGTACCGAACGTCAGCAGGATGACCGTGCCCGTACGGCCCTTGCCCGCGCCGAAGGTCATCTCGGCGACCCCGGCCGCGTCCGCGTCGTTCAGGATGGTGACGGGCTGGCCGATGCGCTCGCCCAGCAGGGTGCGGGCGTCCGTGTCCACCCAGCCCTTGTCGACATTGGCCGCGGTGCGGGTGATGCCGTCCGTGACGACCCCCGGGAACGTGATGCCGACCGGGCCCGACCAGTCGAAGTGGCCGACCACCTCCGCCACGCCGTCGGCCACGCCCTTGGGCGTGGCCGGGTGCGGTGTCAGCACTTTGTGGCGCTCCTGCGCCAGGTCTCCGCGGTCCAGGTCCACGGGAGCGCCCTTGATCCCGGATCCGCCGATGTCCACGCCGAAGATCTCCATGGATCCCACGGTACGGGGCGGCCGGGCGCCTTGCGCGGCTACTCGGCGGAAAGGGCGGCGGCCTCGGCGCGCAGGTCGCGGCGGAGCTCCTTGGGGAGGGAGAAGGTGATCGACTCGTCGGCCGTCTTCACCGTCTCCACGTCCGCGTAACCGCGCTCCGCGAGCCACTCGATGACCCCGTCGACCAGGACGTCGGGGACCGAG
Source organism: Streptomyces durocortorensis (assembly GCF_016901035.1). Taxonomy (GTDB): domain Bacteria; phylum Actinomycetota; class Actinomycetes; order Streptomycetales; family Streptomycetaceae; genus Streptomyces; species Streptomyces durocortorensis. The sequence goes on along the minus strand of NZ_JAFEUF010000086.1, from coordinate 2,318 downwards.
GCCCCTGAGGTCAGGCCGACCGTCGTCACACCCTCCAGCCACGCCTCGTCGATCTCGCTCGCGAAGTCGACCAGGTACGCCGCGCCGGCGCCGGCGTCGAGGGCGACCTCGACCATGCGGATGGAGTTCGAGGAGTTCTTGGAGCCGACCACGATGACCAGCTCGGCGTCCTCGGCCAGCTTCTTCACCGCGATCTGGCGGTTCTGTGTGGCGTAGCAGATGTCGTCGCTGGGCGGCGAGAGGAGGTTGGGGAACTTCGACTTGAGGGCGCCGACCGTCTCCATCGTCTCGTCGACGGACAGGGTGGTCTGGGAGAGCCAGACGACCTTCGACTCGTCGCGGACCTCGATGTTCGCCACGTCCTCGGGGCCGTCGACCAGCTGGATGTGGTCGGGGGCCTCGCCGGAGGTGCCGATGACCTCCTCGTGGCCCTCGTGGCCGATCAGGAGGATGTCGTAGTCCTCCTTGGCGTACCGGACGGCTTCCTTGTGGACCTTGGTGACGAGCGGGCAGGTCGCGTCGATGGTGGCGAGCTTGCGCTCGGCGGCCTCCGCGTGGACGGTGGGCGCGACTCCGTGCGCGGAGAACATCACGATGGAGCCCTCGGGCACCTCCGCGGTGACGTCCACGAAGATCGCACCCTTCTTCTCCAGGGTCTGCACGACGTACTTGTTGTGCACGATCTCGTGGCGGACGTAGATAGGGGCCCCGTACTGCTCCAGGGCCTTCTCGACGGCGATCACGGCACGGTCCACGCCCGCGCAGTAGCCACGGGGAGCGGCGAGCAGGACACGGCGGGCAGGCGTTGCAGTCATGCGTCCCATCGTAAGGCCGTGGCGAACAGGCGCGAGGACGGCCCGATCGGGACACTGGTCGCGGTACGTGTGCAAGAAATGGCTGATGGTGATGGAGGGGCGGTGACCTCGGTGTCGGGGAGCGGAGCGGAGAGCGGTACGGGGAGTGGTTCGGCGGGTGGTGCCGGCAGCGGTAGCCGTACGGAGGAGGGCCGGCTGCGGCGGACGCTCGGGTTCCGGGATCTGGTCGTCTACGGGCTCCTCTTCATCGCCCCGATGGCCCCCGTAGGCGTGTTCGGCACCCTGGACGCGAAGTCCGACGGCGCGGTCGCCCTCGTCTACATCGTGGCCACCGTGGTCATGGGCTTCACCGCGTTCAGTTACGCCCAGATGGTGCGGGTCGCCCCCTTCGCCGGTTCGGTCTTCACGTATGCCCGCAAGGGGCTCGGCGAAGGGCCGGGGTTCATCGCCGGGTGGATGGCGATGCTCGACTACCTGCTGATCCCCGCCGTCGCCTACCTCTTCTCCGGGATCGCGATGAACGCCCTCGTCCCGGAGGTCTCGCGGTGGGTGTGGACCGCGATCGCGGTGCTCGTGACCACCCTGCTCAACCTGTGGGGCGTACGGGCGGCCGCCCGGGTCGGGTTCGCCGTGCTGGCCATGGAGATCGTGGTGCTGCTGGTCTTCGTGGTCTCGGCCGTGGTCGTCCTCGTACGGGACGGGGCGCAGCGCGGCTGGCTGACGCCGCTGACCGGGGACACCTCGTTCTCCATGGCGGCCGTGCTGGGGGCCGTGTCGATCGCCGTGCTGTCGTATCTGGGCTTCGACGCCATCGCCTCGTTCGCCGAGGAGGTGACGGGCGGCTCGCAGAAGGTGGCGCGGGCGGTGCTGTTCTGTCTGGTGCTCGCCGGTGTGCTGTTCGTGGCGCAGACGTATCTGGCGGCGCTGCTGGAGCCGATGAGCTCGGCGGAGCTGGCGGCGGACCCGGCGGCGCAGGGGTCGGCGTTCTACGACGCGGTGGACGCCTCGGTGGGGACCTGGCTGCACGATCTGGTGGCGGTGAGCAAGGCGATCGGGGCCGCGTTCGCCGCGCTGGCGGGGCAGGCCGCCGCCGGCCGCCTCGTCTTCGCGATGGCCCGGGAGCGGCGGCTGCCGCACCTCCTCGCGAAGGTCGACCCGACGTCCGGCGTGCCGCGGCTGGCGATCCTCGGCGCGGGCATCATCACGCTGGTGGCCGCCGTGTGGGCGGCCCGGCGCGACGACGGGCTGGACCATCTGGTCTCGGTGGTGGACATCGGCGCGCTGACGGCGTTCATCCTGCTGCACGCGTCGGTGGTCGGCTGGTTCGCCGTACGCCGGATGGCGGGGCCGCCGGTGTGGTGGCGGCATGTCCTCGTCCCGGTGGTCGGTGCGGGGGTGCTGGTCGCGGTCATCGTGGAGGCGACGACCTCCGCCCAGGTGGTGGGCGTCTGCTGGCTCGGGGTGGGGCTCGTGGTGCTGGCGGTGCAGGGGACGGGGCGCCGG
>NZ_JAFEUF010000608.1 GCF_016901035.1 Streptomyces durocortorensis | reverse complement strand
GCGCCGATACTGATGAGGCGTTCGACGGTCGGGAGCTTGGGGTGGGCGCGGGCGTAGAAGTCCTGCAGGGAGGTGTAGGGCTGGCCTGCGGTGATCCGGGCGACCTCGTCGTCGGAGATGCCGTGGACCGTGGACAGGGAGATCCGCACACCCCACCCCGATCCGGTCCGCTCGACCGCGTACTGGGCCTGGGAGGTGTTGATGTCGACGGGCAGGACGGGGACGTCGTGGCGGCGGGCGTCGGCGAC
>NZ_JAFEUF010000085.1:25131-27566 GCF_016901035.1 Streptomyces durocortorensis | reverse complement strand
CTGGGGTGCTGGGGGGTGATCGCCAAGGCCGAGAGCGCCAGGGCGAGCGCGTCGGGGCCGGCGGCGGTGGGCGCGGCCCGGCCCCGCCGTACCCTCGCGCACACCAGGGCCGACACCCCGCCCGACCCCGGCGAGACCGATCCGGGCTGCCCGGGCGAAACGCCGTCCCCGTCCCCGGCCGACCCCTCGCCGTCCGATACGGCCTCGGGCGGCCAGGACGAACCCGACGACCCGTGTGCACCGGAGGAGTCAGCCGCGGTCTGAGGCACGTCCCTTTCCTCCCGCCGACCAGGAGGGCCGAATTCCGATTTGCTCGCGGAGCTGCCGGAAAAGGACAGCGGGAAAAAGGTGAGTGACTTTCTGCATCCGCTGGGTACCCGGGCTCATGAGGGCCCGGGGAGGCCCTCGCCATTTCAGGGAGGGAATGCGATGAAGAAGGTCATCCTGGCTGCGGTTTCGGTTTCTCTGGGGGCGACGGCACTGGTGGGGTGCGGTGATGGGGGATCCGATGAAGCGTTCGACGGAAAGAGCGCGGACACCATCGCTGCGGACGCGGTCAAGGCGACGCGTGACGCGAAATCCCTGCGGATCGTCGGAAAGGCGCAGCAGCCCGGCGGCAACGAGATCGGCATCGACTTCCATGTCGACGACGAGGACCGCTGCACGGGCACCATGACCGGGCAGGGAGCCAAGGCCGATGTCCTCCAGGTCGGGCAGAGCGTCTATGTGCGGGGCGACGAGAAATTCTGGCAGAACATGCTGAAGAGCAAGCCGGGCACCGAGAAGGTGGTCAAGCAGGTGCAGGGCAAGTGGGTGGCCTCCGATCCGGCGCAGTCCGGCACGGAGGGGATGTGCGACAAGCAGGCCGCCCTCGCCATGCTGGACAGCGACAAGTCCGAGCGCAAGGGAATGAAGAAGGGCGAGACCACGGAGGTCGACGGCAAGTCGGCGCTGATCCTGGAGAAGAAGCAGGAGAACGGCGAGAAGATCACCATGTACGTGGCCACCGAGGGCGAGCCCTACGTTCTCAAGGCGGTTTCCGAAGGCGGCGAAGCGCCGAGCGAGACGCTGCTGAGCGATTACAACAAGAAGGTCGACGCCCAGAAGCCCGCTGCCGATGACGTGGTGGATCTGGAGAAGATCAACGCCTGACGCATTCCGCTTTTCGGGCGCGGCGAAGAGCTGAGTAAAGGGGGCTCCTCCACCAGCGGGTGGAGGAGCCCCCTTTACTCAGCTCCGTGACGGAAAACGGAAAGGGCCCGGCTCAGTCCTGGCCGGGATGGTTGCCCGGTCCGTGCGCCCGGCCGGTCAGCGGGGTGGGTGAGAGAACCGCCTGCTCCTCGCCGGGCTCCAGCAAGGTGTCCGCAGGACCCACGATCAGCGGGTCCGGTGTTCCGATGGTCTTCTCGTCCTTGCTGTCGTAGTCGAGCCGCCACAACAGGCTGCGCATGGCCTCCAGCCGGCCGCGCTTCTTGTCGTTGTTCTTGACCACCGTCCAGGAAGCGTACTCGGTGTCCGTGGCCCGGAACATCGCGACCTTCGCGTCCGTGTACTCGTCCCACAGGTCCAGCGAGGCCACGTCGGTCGGCGACAGCTTCCACTGGCGGACCGGGTCGACCTGTCGGATCGCGAACCGGGTCCGCTGCTCGCTGCGCGAGACCGAGAACCAGAACTTCACCAGCAGGACGCCGTCCTCGACGAGCATCCGCTCGAACTGCGGGGCCTGCTCGAGGAAATGCTCGTACTGCTCGGTGGTGCAGAAGTCCATCACCCGCTCCACACCGGCCCGGTTGTACCAGGAACGGTCGAAGAAGACGATCTCCCCGGCGGTCGGGAGCTGGGCCACATAGCGCTGGAAGTACCACTGCCCGCTCTCCCGCTCGGTGGGCTTCTCCAGGGCGACCACCCGCGCGCCACGCGGGTTGAGCCGCTCGGTGAACCGCTGGATCGTCCCGCCCTTGCCCGCGGCGTCACGGCCCTCGCACAGGACCACCAGCCGCTGCCCGCTCTCCCGCACCCAGCGCTGGAGCTTCAGCAGTTCGATCTGGAGGACGCGCTTGTCCCGCTCGTACTCCTTGCGGCGCACCCGCCGGTCGTACGGGTAGTTCTCCCGCCAGGTCTCGATCGGGCGGCCCCGGTCGTCCAGCAGAACGGGCTGCTCGGGACGGCGGCCGTCCACGGTCAACCCCTTCAGCAGCTCCGCCGGGTCGGTGTTCGGTCCTTCGGTCATCGCCCTGTCCCCGTTCGCCTCGACATCAACCGGTGCGCTCGACGTCAACCGGGGGGGGGGGGGGGGCCCCCCCCCCCCCGGGGGGGCCCCCCCCCCCCCCCCCCGGCCCCCCCCCCCCCCCCGCCCGCCCGGGGCCCTTCGCCTCGTGGAGCGGACGACCAGGTTCGAACTGGCGACCTCAACCTTGGCAAGGTTGCGCTCTACC
>NZ_JAFEUF010000085.1:0-25123 GCF_016901035.1 Streptomyces durocortorensis | reverse complement strand
CGCCCCCCCCGACCCACCAACCCCGCCGCGCGGGCCGCCGCGGGGGGGGGGGCGGCGCCCCCCGGGGGGGGGGGGGGCCCCCCCCCCCCACCGGAACGTGCCCCGACGGCCGCCGTCCATGCCCGCGAGCGGGGGCACGGCGGGGCCGGGTCAGCCGCCCGCCAGCACCTCGGACAGGTCGTAGGAGACGACCTCCTCCAACTGTGCGTACGTACACCCGGCGGGAGCCCGGTCCGGCCTCCACCGGCGGAACTGCGTGGTGTGCCGGAACCGGTCGCCCTCCATGTGGTCGTAGGCCACCTCGCACACCCGCTCGGGGCGCAACGGCACCCAGGACTGGTCCTTCCTGCCCGTCCAGCGGTTCTGCGTCCCCGGCAGCCGGGACTGCTCGTGCGCCGCCGCGTCCGCCCAGGCGCCCCACGGATGCTCGGCGAAATCGCAGCGCAGCGGGGCGAGTTCCCCGGCCAGCTCGGCACGCCGCTTCATCGGGAAGGCCGCGCAGACCCCCACGTGCTGGAGCACGCCCCCGGTGTCGTACAGGCCGAGCAGGAGCGAGCCGACGACCGGGCCGCTCTTGTGCTCGCGGTAGCCGGCCACCACGACGTCGGCGGTCCGCTCGTGCTTGATCTTGTACATCACCCGGGTGTCGGGCCGGTACGGCAGATCCAGCGGCTTCGCCACGATCCCGTCGAGCCCGGCCCCCTCGTACCGGTCGAACCACTCCCGGGCGACCTCGATGTCCGTGGTGGACGGGGCGAGGAGCACGGGCGCGGAGGCGCCGGCCAGGGCGGCCGTCAGCACGGCCCGCCGGTCCACCTGCGGGGTGCTCAACAGAGAGGTCTCGTCGACCGCGAGGACGTCGAAGGCGATGAAGCTCGCCGGGGTCCGCTCGGCGAGCATCCGCACCCGGGAGTCCGCCGGATGGATGCGCTCGCTGAGCAGCTCGAACTGGAGACGCCCCTCCTGGGCGATGACGATCTCCCCGTCGATCACACAGCGCGGCGGGAGGTTGTCCCGTACGGCGTCGACCAGGTCCGGGAAGTAGCGGGTCAGGGACTTGCCCGTACGGCTGCCGATCTCGACCTCGTCGCCGTCCCGGTAGACGATCGCCCGGAAGCCGTCCCACTTCGCCTCGTACGCCATGCCCGGCGGGATCCTGGCCACCGACTTGGCGAGCATCGGCTTGATGGGTGGCATCACCGGCAGGTCCATGGCCCGATTCTGGACCGCGCACCCGCCCATGTCTCCCGATGTGCGGCATATGTGCGACCGGCCTACGGTGGCCGTCATGGGAGCAGCGGTGGAGCTGGACGCGGGCGGACGGGCCGTGAGGCTGTCCAACCCGGACAAGGTGTACTTCCCGGAGAAGGGCTACACCAAGAGGGACGTGGCCGAGTACTTCCTGGCCGTCGGCCCCGGGATCACCCGTGCCCTGAACCACCGTCCGACCACCCTCCAGCGCTTCGTGGACGGGGTGGAGGGCGACTTCTTCTACCAGAAGCGCGCCCCGAAGAACCTCCCCGAGTGGATCCCCACCGCCCGCATCGCCTTCCCGAGCGGCCGCCCCGCCGACGAGATCTGCCCCACCGAGCTGGCAGCCGTGATCTGGGCCGCCAACCTCGGCACCCTCACCTTCCACCCCTGGCCGGTCCGCGCCGGGGACACCGACCACCCGGACGAGCTGCGCATCGACCTGGACCCGCAGCCCGGCACCGACTACGCCGACGCGGTCACCGCCGCCCACGAACTGCGTTCCGTCCTGGAGGACCACGGCGTACGCGGCTGGCCCAAGACCTCCGGCGGGCGCGGGATCCACGTGTTCGTGCCGATCGAGCCGGCCTGGACGTTCACCGAGGTGCGGCGCGCCACCATCGCCGCCGGGCGCGAGCTGGAGCGGCGGATGCCCGAGCGGGTGACGACCGCCTGGTGGAAGGAGGAGCGCGGCGAGCGGATCTTCGTCGACTTCAACCAGACCGCCCGCGACCGCACCATCGCCTCCGCCTACTCCGTACGGCCCTTCCCGCATGCCCCGGTCTCCGCACCGCTGCGCTGGGACGAGATCGACGACGCCGAACCCCGCGACTTCGACATCCGGACCCTCCCGGTGCGGTACGCCGAACTCGGCGACGTCCACGCCGACATGGACCAGGAGGCGTTCCGGCTCGACGCGCTGCTGGAGCTGGCCGACCGGGACGAGAAGGAGCGCGGCCTCGGCGACATGCCGTACCCGCCGGAGTACCCGAAGATGCCGGGCGAGCCCAAGCGCGTCCAGCCCAGCCGAGCCCGCCACGATGACGACGACGGTGACCTCGCGTGAGCGGAAGCGGAGAGCAGGGCGGAAGCAGCGAGAGGCACGGCGCGCACGGCCGGCCGCTGACGCTCCGCGAGCGCTGGGTGGCGTACAAGAACAGCCCGTTCCTCCCCGCGACCGTCCTCGTCCTGATCGTCGCCGCCGCGGCCGGTCTCTTCGCCGGCTCCTACACGTACGCGATGGCGAACCCCACCCCGCACCGGATTCCGGCGGCCCTGGTCACCCAGCCGGAGGCGGAGCGCGGCGAGGCGTTCGTCGCGGGGATGGAGAAGGCCCTCGACGCCTCGCTGGAGCTCCACGACTACCCGGACGTCGCGGACGCCCGCCGTGCCCTGGACGAACAGAAGGTCTTCACCATCGTCCGCGCGTCGGACGACGGGGTGGCGCTCGACGTGGCCGGAGCCTCGGGCGCTTCCGTGGCCGAGCTGATCGGCAAGGCGGGGATCGAGGTGGGGGAGGCCACCGGGGTCGAGGTCACCGTCCGGGACATCAAGCCGCTCCAGCAGGGCGACCCGCGCGGGCTCGCCCTGTTCTACATCTCGCTGGCCGCCGTCATCATGGGCTTCCTCGGCGCGATCCAGCTCAGCGTGCACGCCCACGGCCTCAACCCGGCCGAGCGCATCGCCTTCACCGCCGCCTACGCCCTGCTCGGCGGCTTCGCCATCGCGGCGGCCGTGGACTGGTGGCTGGGTGCGGTGAACCTGCCGTTCGTCCAGTCCTGGCTGATCCTGGCGTTCACGATGTTCACCTCCGGCATGGTCTTCACCATGTTCAACACCCTGATGGGCCGCTGGGCGATGATCCCGACCTGGGGCGTCATGGTGCTGCTGGGCAACCCGTCCTCCGGCGGGGCGGTCTCCTGGCCGCTGCTGCCCTCGGTGCTCGGACACATCGGCCGCTGGCTGCCGCCGGGGGCCTCCGTCAACGCCCAGCACACCGCCGTCTACTACCAGGGCCACCAGTTCGTCTTCCCGTACCTGGTGCTCGCCGCCTGGGCGCTGGTCTCCTGCACGGTCTTCTGGGTGTGGCGGCACCGACACCCAGGAGGCCGCGCCCGCACGCCTGAGCATGCGGCTACGGCCTCCTGAGATCCTCGGTGCGGGTTACAGCTCCTTGATACGGATGTCGCGGTACGAGATGACGTCGGTGACGCCGTGGACCTGGAGCCCGATGTAACCGGAGGCGAACCGCCGGCCGTCGGTGCCCGGGTCGTCGCCCCGCGGCGGCTCGAAGAGCTGACCGCCGGTGTTGTCGAACTCGTTGATCAGGACACCGTTGCGGTAGATCTCGTAGTGCTGGCCGACCACCTTGATCTCGTAGTCGTTCCAGGTGCCCTTGGGCGTGACCCCGGCGCCGCCGAGACCCACCCGGTCGAAGCCGTACACCGAACCGGTCTTGTACATGTCGCCGTCCGGCCGGTCGTTGACCTGGATCTCATGGCCGTACTTGATGGCGACCCACTCCGGACGGGATTCCTCCGGGTGGTCGTGGACCTTCGGGAAGCGGACGAAGACCCCGCCGTTGGCGTTGCCCGAGCCCGGGGCGTCGTCCCGCCACTGGAGCTTGAGCGAGTAGTCGCCGTAGGCCCGGTTCGGCAGCCACAGCATGCCCATCCCCTCCACCTCGGTGGAGCTGGTGATGGAGCCCTCCTCCTCGTTCAGCTCGAACTTGCCGCCGCCGACCTGCTCCCACTTGGCGAGCGAGGCCGCTGTGCCGTCGAAGAGCTTGGTGTAGCCCTCGGACTGGCCCGGCTTGCCGATGCCCGACGCCTTGGCGGCCTGGTTGATCGCCTTGCGCTCGCGCTGGTCGATCACGCCGTCGGTCTTGAGCTTGTCGAGGACCGCCGTCACGTGCTTGAGGAACAGGGCGTGGGAGGACCAGTCCTTCTCGTCCTCGATCAGCTCGTTGATCGTGCAGCGGTTACGGGTGATCCGGTTCGGGACGCCCGTGTCGACCGTGCCGACGAAGACGGTGTGCCGCTCGTCGAACTCCGCGCAGTTCGGCGCGGGAACGCCGCCGCCCTGGGCGATGGTGAACGACACCTTCTTCGCCTCGGAGGTGTTGCCCGCCTTGTCGGTCGCCCGGTGGGCGATGGAGTGGTGGCCGACCCGGTCGACGATCACCGGGGCGGTGTACGCGAGGTACGGTCCGCCGTCGAGGCTGTACTCCACCTTCTCCACGCCCGAGTCGTCGTCGGTCGCGGTGACGGTGGCCTTGGCGCTGGTGATGAACGCGCCGTCGCTGTTCTTGTCGCCCTCGACCTTCACCGAGGTCTCCGGAGCCGTCTGGTCCTGCGACGGCGGCTCCACCACGGTGAAGTCGACGGTCTTCTCGTCGGCGACGTTGCCCGACCGGTCGGTGGCCCGGTAGCGGACGGAGTGCTCGCCCACCTCGTGGACCATCACCGGGGCGGTGTAGGGCAGCCACTCGCCGTCCGCACCGAGCGCGTACTCGATGGTGTTGACGCCGGACCCGGTGTCGGACGCGGTCACCGTGACCGTGGCCATGCCCAGGTACGCGCCCGCGTCGTCCTTCTCGCCCGTGACGGTCGCCGAGGTCTCCGGCGGCGTCTCGTCGTCGGTCGGCGGGGCGGCCACCGCGAAGTCGACGGATTTCTCCTCGGCCGCGTTGCCTGCCTTGTCGGTGGCCCGGTAGCGGACCGTGTGGTCGCCGACCTCGTTCACCACGACGGGCGCGGTGTAGGGCTGCCACTCGCCGTCCGTGCCGAGCGCGTACTCCACGGTGTCGACGCCGGAGCCCGCGTCGGTGGCCTCGACGGTCACCGACGCCTGGCCGATGTACGCGCTGTCGCCGTTCTGGTCGCCGTCGACCTTCGCCGAGGTCGCCGGGGCCTCGGTGTCATCGCCGCCGCCGCCCTCGGTGACGGTGAGCACGCCCTTCATCTGCCCGTGGCCCGGGATCGTGCAGGAGTAGAGGTACGTCCCCGGTGTGAGGGTGACCTCGACGCTGTGCTTGCCGCCCTCCGAGTCACTCGGGTTGGCCAGGATGTTCAGCTGGACGTCCTGGTTGTGCTCCGGGTCCGACGTGCTGAACGTCAGCGTGTGCGGCATGCTCGTCGTGTTGCCGGTGGCCGTGCTGTTCTCGAAGACGATGGTCGCCTTGCCGGCCACCGCCGTCTCGGGCGCGGTCAGGTAGTGGTCGATCGGGTCGCCCGCGGTCCAGGTGAGCACCTGGTCGGCGGCCTTGGCCCCGGGGGCGTCGTCGCCCTTGCCGTACGCGGCCGTCGAGGTCAGCCCGAGGACCATCAGCAGGGAGGCCAGCAGGGCCACCCAGAAACTCCGCGGACGATGCCGCCTGCGTGCGAGGTAGGGATGGTGTCTCACTTCGCCGCCGCCTTCCCGACGAGATCCGTGGCGGCCGGCGTCGCGCCGCCGCCCTTGTACGACACGCGCCACAGCGCCGACTTGGCGTCCGAGGTGAAGAAGCCGCGCCCGTAGTCCAGGACGTACAGCGAACCGTCCGGCGCGAACTTCCAGTCCATCAGATTGCGGATACCGTCCGCCCCGACCGGGATGATCTTCTGCAACGACTCGGCGTGCGTGGGCAGTCCGCCCTTGCCGACCGTCTTCGGGTCGGTGATCACGGCGTGCCGGGGCTGCGTGTCGTCGTAGAAGTCGCCGACGAACCACTTGCCGTCCCAGTAGGCCGGCCACTTGGCGGCGGACTCGCTCTGCGCGTCGTAGCGGTAGACCGGGCCGTTCATCGTGGCCTGGCCGCCGCCCTTGAGCCAGGGAAGCAGCTGCTTGCCCTCCTCCGGCTTGTAGCTCGGTACGCCGTTCTCGTCGCGCGGGTAGTCGACCCCGCCGCCCTGCGGGGAGTACCAGATGGTGTTCGGGGTCACCGGCGGGATTTTGACCAGGCCGTCGTTGTTCGGCGACTCGTTCTTCGGGGCGTTGCAGTCGTACCAGCCCAGCGGCTTCGTCGGGTCCGGCAGATTACGGTCCCGGTAGGGCTGGTTGTTGCCCATGCAGTACGGCCAGCCGTGGTTGCCCGCCTTGGTGATCGCGGCGAACGTGTCGTACTTCGCCGGGCCCCAGGTGGTGGACGGCGAGCCCGCGTCGGGGCCGACCCAGCCCGCGTACAGCGTGTCCGTCGACGGGTCGATCGAGATGCGGGCCGGGTTGCGCACGCCCATCACGTAGATCTCGCCGCGCGTCTTGCCGCCGCCCTCGTCCGGCTCCTTGCCGGTGAAGAGGTTGCCGGACGGCAGCGTGTACGTGCCGTCGTCCTCCGGGTGGATCCGCAGGATCTTCCCGTTCAGGTTGTTCGTGTTGCCCGCGGTGCGCCGCGCGTCGGCGAAGGAGACGCCCTTGTAGTTCGGCTGCGGGTTGTTGCCGGAGTAACCGTCGCTGAAACCGGAGGAGTTGTTGTCACCGGTCGCGATGTACAGGTTGTCCTGCGAGTCCCACGCCATGCCGCCGCCCGCATGGCAGCAGCTGTTGATCTGCACCGGCCAGCCGAGCAGCACCTTCTCCGAGGCGAGGTCCAGCTTGTCCGTCGCGGAGTCGAAGGTGAAGCGCGATACCTGACGGGTCGCCATGCGCTTGTCGCGGTCGATCTTCGCGTGCGGGGTGTAGTGCAGGTAGACCCAGCCGTTGGAAGCGAAGTCGGGGTCCAGCTCGATGCCGAGCAACCCCTCCTCGTTCTTGACCAGTTCGTCGCCGCCGCCCTTGTTGCCGAAGACGTCCAGCGCACCGGCCAGGGTGACCTTCTTGGTCTCCGGGTCGTAGACGTGGACCTCGCCCTTGCCCTTGCCGATGTTCGGGTCGGCCCAGTCGGTGACGACCGGCTGGGAGCTGTCGGCCCCGCCGCGCCCGATGTAGAAGACCCTTCCGTCCGCCGCGGTCACCATGCCGTGCGGCTCGCCGATCTGGTCGTTCTGGCCCGGCTGGTTGGGCTGGGTGACCCGCTCGGCGGTGTAGTTCGAGGTGATCGTCGCCTTGCAGTCGGCCTGCGAGGTCCGGTTCGTCCAGGACAGCGCCCCGCGCAGATGGTCCCGGAAGTCGGTCTCCGCGAAGCTGTCGGCCGTACCGCCCATCGCCGTGTAGAACGACCGGCCGCCGTCGTAGTCGCGGCACCAGGAGACCGGGTGGTCCCAGCCGTTGGCGCTCTCGCCCGGCTTGTACGTCAACTCCCGTACGCGCGCCACGGTGTGGACGTCGCCCGACGGGTTCTTCGTCCAGTTCAGCCACTTGTCGGGCCGCTTCCACTCCAGAGGCAGGCTCTTGGTGGCCGGGTGGACCCGGTCGCCGATCTCCACGGTCGCCCGCTGCACGGACGCCGGGCTGTTCGCCGCCGGACGGGCCCCGACCAGACCGGTGAACCAGTCGGAGTACGGCTCGGTGCGCGCCGCGTCATGGACGCCGAGGAAGCCGCCGCCGGCCTCCATGTACGCCTCCAGGCCCGCTTCCTGCTCCGGGTCGAGGACGTCGCCCCCGCCGGTCAGGAAGACGACGGCGTGGAAGGAGCCGAGCCGCTTGCCGTTGGTGAAGACCTTCGGGTCGGCGGTGGCCACGGTGGTGAACCGCTGGCCCTCCGGACCCGTCTGCCCGATCTTCTCGATCGCCGCGATACCGGCGTCGGTGTACGAGGCCTCGTCGCCGGCCGACGCGTGGAAGACCAGCACCTTGACCTGGTTCTTCGCGCCCGGGGGAGAGGGAAGCGACAACGTTGTCGCCATCTTCTCCACCAGGGCCCGGTCCGGCGACTGGTCCGCGCTGGCCGGGCCGCCGCCGCCCAGCATGGACACGGTCAGTGCGCCGGCCGCCACGGCCGCCGCGAGGCCGCGTCGTGATCTGGACCGGTGATGTGATGCGCGCTGCATGTGGTCACCCACCCCTCTGTGGTCACTGCACCTCTCGGTGACTGTGGCTTGCTCACTCTGCGTCAGAACGCTTCGGTAACTCCTGTTTCACTGCGACAGCGCACGAAGCTAGACCTCTTTTCGCGGTCCGCCAATAGCTACGGCAGCAATCGCACGAACTTTGTCCTGAGTGTGGATAAACGGAGATGCCCCGGCTACGGTGTGGCCCGTTCCGGGGATCCCGCGAGCACCGTTCCGTATCGGCGGCTTCGCCAGTTTCCTTTTCGCAGTGGGGAGTTCGACATGGACCGAAGGACCTTCAGCCGGCGGATGCTGGTCGGCGGCGCAGCGGCGGCCGCGACGGGGGTGACATCGTTGTCGCTCGGGGCGGTCGAGGCGAGCTCGGCCGAGAACCCGCCGCGTACGGCCCCGGCCGGCGGTGTCACGCGCCGACTGAAGATGTACGCCGAGAAGCTGCCCAACGGCGAGCTGGGCTACGGCTTCGAGAAGGGCAAGGCCTCGATCCCCGGCCCCCTCATCGAGCTGAACGAGGGCGACACGGTCCACATCGAGTTCGAGAACCTCACCGACGTCGACGCCAGCCTCCATGTCCACGGCGTCGACTACGACATCGCCAACGACGGCACCCGGATGAACAAGAGTCACGTCGAACCCGGCGGCACCCGCACGTACACCTGGCGCACCCACGCCCCGGGCCGCCGCAAGGACGGCACCTACGAGCCGGGCAGTGCGGGCTACTGGCACTACCACGACCACGTCGTCGGCACGGACCACGGCACCGGCGGCATCCGCAAGGGGCTCTACGGGCCGGTCGTCGTGCGCCGCAAGGGCGACATCCTGCCCGACCAGACGTGCACGGTCGTCTTCAACGACATGATGATCAACAACAAGACGGCCCACAACAGCGTCAACTTCGAGGCCACGGTGGGTGACCGGCTCGAATTCGTGATGATCACGCACGGCGAGTTCTACCACACCTTCCACATCCACGGTCACCGCTGGGCGGACAACCGCACCGGCATCCTCACCGGCCCCGACGACCCGAGCCGGGTGATCGACAACAAGATCTGCGGGCCCGCGGACTCCTTCGGCCTCCAGATCATCGCGGGCGAACGCGTGGGCGCGGGCGCGTGGATGTACCACTGCCACGTCCAGAGCCACTCCGACATGGGGATGGCCGGACTGCTGCTGATCAAGAAGGCCGACGGCACGATCCCCGGGTACGAACCCCACGACCACACGGCCGGAGCCACGGAGAAGAAGGCGGGCGAGAAGGCTTCCGAGAAGGCCGAGAAGAAGGCCGCGCAGGAGGCCGCCGCGCAGGACGCCGGGGCGGGCGCGGGGGAGCACCAGCACTGACCCCGTCCGTCGCGGGGCCCGCGGAGGGGGCGGGCCCGGCCACGGAGTGCCGGTGCCGTCAGACAGGCCCCAGCCGCTGCTGCTCCTCCTCGACGATGCGCCGGGCCAGCTCGGCGTCGGAGACGTCCACCGCGTCCGGGGTCGTCTCCGCGAGGTCGCTGCGCCGGGCGTACGCGTCGAAGAGCCGGTCCTTGCGGGCCAGCAGCTCCACCAACCGCTGGTCGACGCTGTCCGTGGCCAGCAGCCGGTGTACCTGCACCGTGCGCACCTGCCCCATCCGGTGCGCTCGGGCCACGGCCTGGTGCTCCAGCGTGGGCTTGACCTGCGGCTCGCAGAGGATGATGACGGAGGCGGCCTGCATGTTCAGGCCCGTGCCGCCCGCCTGGATCTGGCTCAGCAGCACCGCGTGCCCCTCCACCGCGGAGAAGGCGTCGACCAGCTCCTGCCGCCGGGCCGGCGGGACGCTCCCGGAGAGCGGCCCGAAGACGTCCGGGCCCAGGGCCTCGCCGACCGCCGCGAGCACCTCGCGGAAGTAGGAGAAGACCACCACCTTCAGCCCGTTGTCCCGTGCCTCGCCGACCAGTTCGCGCAGCCGCTCCAGCTTGGCGGAGGTCCCGGGCACGGCGTAGGCGGCCCGGCGCATCCGCATGAACCGCCCGGAGGCGACCGCCTCGCGGTACGCCTCCCGGTCCTCGGCCCCGAACTCCTCCCACTCGTCCACCTGGACCAGCGCCGGGAGTTCGGCCAGCACGTCCACCTGGTTGCGGCGCAGATAGGCGGGGGCGACGGCCCGCCGGAAGGCCCGCGAACCGGCCGCGCCGTGCGTGGAGCTGACCGACGGGGCGAGTTCGGGGCGCAGTTGGCGCACCAGGCTGCGGAACTCCTCCACCCGGTTCTCCATCGGGGTGCCGGTCAGGAACAGCACCCGCTCCACCTGCTCCGCCCACTCCGCGACCGCCCGGGACCTGCGGGCCTCGGGGTTCTTCACGAAGTGCGCCTCGTCCACCACCAGCATCCCGGGCCGCACCGCGGCCGCCGCCCCCTCGGGCAGCAGATGCAGCGCGTCGAAGGTGGTCACCGCCACCCCGCCCGCCTCACGCCAGTCCGCGAAGGCCTCCACGCGCTCCGCCCCGTGCACCGGGACGGCGCGCAGGGTGGAGCGGGCCCGGATCTCCCGGGTCCAGTTGATCAGGACGCTCGCCGGGCACACCACGAGGAAGTGTCTCTCGCCGTGGGCGGCGAGATGGGCGAGGGCGGCGATGGCCTGGACGGTCTTGCCGAGGCCCATCTCGTCCCCGATGATCACCCGCTTCTGCGCCAGGGCGAAGCGCGCCCCGAACGCCTGGTAGCCGCGCAGGGACACCCGTAGACGCGTGTCGTCGAGCCGTAGCGCCCGCACCCGGTCCGCGATCCCGGCGGGCAGGAACCCCTCGGCGGCATCCCGGTCGGGACCGCTGCCGGACAGCTCGGCGAGCAGGCTGTAGAACTCGGCGGACCGCAGCTCGAAGTCGACCCAGGCCTCGGCGGGTGACGCCGGGGAGCGCAGCAGGTCGGCCGACGCCTGCGCGAAGAGCACCGGCAGCTCCCGCTCCACGGCGTCCGCCACCGCTGCCCGCACCGTGTCGAGCGCCTCCCGCGCCCGGGCCCGCGTGTCCCGCCGGGCGAACAGCAGCCTTAGCCGGCTCCCGGCCGGCGTGGCCGCCGCCACCGGTGGACCGAGCAGTTCGGCCAGCCGCCGGGCCGCGTCCACCGCCCGCCGCGCGTCCGGCCCCGCCGCGACAAGCCGGTGGAGGGCGATCACCAGCGCGGTGGACGTGTCGTCCGGGGCGTCCACGTCGATCCGCACGGAGACGGTGTCCCGCACGGCGTGGGCGATCTGCCCGGCGGCGGCCAGCGCCTGGTCGGCGGTGTGCGCGCCGACCCCGGGGATCTGCCGCAGCGCGTAGCGGTCCGTTCCGTGGACCTGCCCGACCGTGCCGAACCCGGCCTGCTCCAGCGCCCCGAGCCGCAGCCGTCCCTCCGTGACGTCCTTGAGCCGGGAGACGGGGATGCGGGCCAACTCCCGGCCCACCAGGGAGTCGAGGAGCGGATCGAGCACGGAACGTACGGCGGCCACGGCGTTCGCCCGGTCCGCCGGCACGGCACGGGCGCTCTCCAGGAGCCGCTCCGCCCGGGCTAGCAGCTCACGGGCCGCACCGCCGGTGGGCACCGGGCTCCCGGTGTCCCCGCGCGCGGGTGTTCCGCCGGCCGTGCCGCCCGCCGCCCCGCTCCACTTCATGTACGTGTACGTCCTTCTCTTCCCGAGGGGAGTCTCACCCGCCCGGGGCCCCGCTCTCCCGGCCTCCCCGCCATCGTGCCACGCCCCACCGACACCCCCGGGCCCCTCGCGCCGACCGCCGCGCGACGCGCCGGTCCAACGCTTCGCCCCGGCGGGCACGCGCTGCCTACCCTGGCCGTACGGCGGACGCGATCACCGACCGGTGGACCGCGCCTCGGTCGGCCCCGCACGGACTGCGGCTGTCAGTGCCCGGTGCAAGACTCGAAACGGACGGAACCACCCGACAGCACCCGACGAGCAGGACCACCCGGATCGACTGAGGAGCACGCCATGATCAGCCCCACCTTCCTCGACGGAGCGCCCAACTGGGTCGATCTCGGCACGCCCGATCTCGACGGGGCCACCGCCTTCTACCGGGAGCTGTTCGGCTGGGACCTGATCCCCGGCGGCCCCGAGGTGGGGGGTTACGGGATGCTCACCCTGGACGGCCGGTACGTCGGCGGGGTGATGACGGTGTCCGAGGAGGAAGCGCCGAGCGCCTGGTCGGTCTCCTTCCAGTCGCCCGACGTCGCCGCCACGGCCCGGGCGGTCACCGAGGCGGGCGGCAGCGCCGCGTTCGAGCCGATGGACGTCCTCGACTTCGGCCGCATGGGCGGCTTCACCGACCCGGCCGGCGCGTACTTCGGGGTGTGGCAGCCGAAGGAGCACCCCGGCTTCGGTGTGATCCAGGAGCCGAACGCGTTCCTCTGGGCCGAGCTCTACACCCCCGACGTCCCGGCGGCGGCCGCGTTCTTCACCGGCGTCTTCGGCTGGGGGACCGACGAGATGAAGGTGGAGGGCTCCGACTACACCTACACGACGGTCCACCCGGCCGGCGCGGGACCGGACGCGTCCTTCGGTGGCCTGGTCCGGATGGGCGACGTCCCGTCCGAGGCCGCCCGCGGCCCCCACTGGCTGCCGTACTTCGCGGTCGCCGACGTCGACGCCGCGGTGGCCGGGGCGAAGCGGCTCGGCGGCACGGAGATCCTGGCTGCCATGGAGGTGCCCGGCGTCGGCAAGATGGCCAACGTCGCCGATCCCTACGGGGCGGTCTTCGCGGTCATGAAGCCCGACCCGAGGCAGTAGCGACGGGGCGGCGACCGCCGGATTGATGGATCGTTGATCGGTTGTTTATCGCCACCGGGCAGCGTGTGCTCCATGCTGATCAACACCGTGACCGACGACGCACTCGCCTGGCAGGAGACCGCGTTGTGCGCGCAGGCCGGGCCCGAGTTCTTCTTCCCGGCCCCGGGCAGTTCGACCCGCGAGGCCAAGCAGCTCTGCAACGCCTGCGAAGGACGGCTGGCCTGCCTGGAGTACGCACTTGCCAACGACGAGCGGTTCGGCGTCTGGGGCGGGCTCTCGGAGAAGGAGCGCGAGCGGCTGCGCAGAGAAGCCCGCGACCGGGGCTGACCGCCCCAGGCCGCACCGGGGTGCCCAGCCAAGCACCGTGAAACCTGGGGTGTCCGGGGCGGGCCGGGGCGAGCAGGGAAGGAAGGATCAGGCGCGGTCGCGCGCCGCCATCCGGGCCTTGCGGGCGGCGAGCTTCTCGTCGAACTTCGACGCCTCGCTGTCAAGCCCGCCCATGTACAGACCGAGCTCCTCCTGCGCCTTCGCACCCTCCGGGCCGAGCCCGTCGATGTCCATGACCTTCAGGAAGCGCAGCACCGGCTGGATCACGTCGTCGTGGTGGATGCGCATGTTGTAGATCTCGCCGATCGCCATCTGCGCGGCGGCCCGCTCGAAGCCGGGCATGCCGTGTCCGGGCATCCGGAAGTTGACGACGACGTCGCGCACGGCCTGCATGGTCAGGTCCGGGGCCAGCTCGAAGGCGGCGCCCAGGAGGTTGCGGTAGAAGACCATGTGGAGGTTCTCGTCGGTCGCGATCCGGGCCAGCATCCGGTCGCAGACCGGGTCGCCGGACTGGTGGCCGGTGTTGCGGTGCGAGACGCGGGTGGCCAGCTCCTGGAAGGCGACGTACGCGACGGAGTGCAGCATCGAGTGCCGGTTGTCCGACTCGAAGCCCTCCGCCATGTGCGCCATGCGGAACTGCTCCAGCTTGTCCGGGTCGACGGCGCGCGAGGTGAGCAGGTAGTCGCGCATCACGATGCCGTGGCGGCCCTCCTCGGCGGTCCAGCGGTGCACCCAGGTGCCCCACGCGCCGTCGCGGCCGAAGAGGGAGGCGATCTCGTGGTGGTAACTGGGGAGGTTGTCCTCGGTGAGGAGGTTCACCACGAGAGCGATCTTGCCGATGTCGGTGACCTTGGACTGGTCCGCCGTCCACGCCTCGCCGTCCTCGAAGATGCCGGGGAAGTTCCGGCCGTCGGAGAAGGGGACGTACTCGTGCGGCATCCAGTCCTTGGCCACCTTGAGATGGCGGTTGAGTTCCTTCTCCACCACCTCTTCCAGCGCATACAGCAGTTGGGCGTCGGTCCACGCCTTCGAACTGCCGAGGTGGGGAGAGGTGATCGTCACGGGGAGCTCCTGGGGACGGGAGAATTACCTACGGCTTCGTAGGTTACGTGACCGTAGGTTAAGGCGACGTTAAGGCCAAAGCCAAGCCCGTCCCCGGCAGGGACGGGCTACGCAGCGTCATAGGCTCAGGTGAGCAGGTGTGTGAGAGCTGCCTGGGGGCCTTCCGCGGGCCCTTCTCACCGCCCCGGAATCGCTGGTTCCGCCTCCGGAATCGCTGATTCCACTCCCGGGACCGGTGATTCCACCCCCGGATCCCGGCGCAGGTACTCGCCCGTGACGGACGTCGGGTGCGCGACCAGATCGGCCGGCGTCCCCTCGAACACCAGCTGCCCGCCGCCCTTGCCGCCGTCCGGGCCGAGGTCGATCACCCAGTCCGCCCGCTTGACCACCTCCAGGTTGTGCTCCACGCAGATCACGGTGTTCCCGGCGTCGACCAGCCGGTCCAGCAGATCCACCAGCGGCCCCGTGTCCGCCAGGTGCAGCCCGGTCGTCGGCTCGTCCAGCACGTACACGCTGGAGGTGCGGTGCAGCTGGGTGGCGAGCTTGATCCGCTGACGTTCACCGCCCGACAGTGTGGAGAGCGGCTGCCCCAGGGTGAGGTAGGTGAGGCCGACCGCGTCGAGGGTCCGCAGCTTCCGCAGCAGCGCCGGATCCTCGAACAGCTCGGCCGCCCGCGCCGCCGTCATCGCCAGGACGTCGACGATCGACCGGCCGCCGACCCGGTGCTTCAGCACGTCGTCGTGGAACCGCCGGCCCTCGCACTCCGGGCAGGTCGTGGTGACCGGATCCATGAACGCCAGGTCCGTCGTGATCTCGCCGCGCCCCGAGCACCCCTTGCAGGCCCCGACGGAGTTGAAGCTGAACAGCCCCGCGTCCACGCCGTTCTCCCGGGCGAACACCTTGCGGATGGCGTCCAGCGCCCCGATGTACGAGGCGGGGGTGGAACGCGACGAGGCGTTGATCGCGCTCTGGTCGATCACCACCGCCTCCGGGTACGCCGCCGTGAACACCCGCGACACCAGGGTCGACTTACCGGATCCCGCCACCCCCGTCACCGCGGTCAGCACCCCGGCCGGGAACGACACGTCCAGGCCCTTGAGGTTGTGCAGATCCGCTCCGCGCACCGGCAGTTGACCGGTGGGGGAGCGGACCGCCCCCTTCACCGGGGTGCGGCGGCGCAGCGACCGGCCGGTGAGCGTATCGGCCTCGCGCAGCCGATCGAACGGCCCCTCGAAGACGACGTGGCCACCGTCGAAACCGGCCCGCGGTCCCATGTCGACGACATGGTCGGCGACGGCCATCACGTCCGGGTCGTGCTCGACGACCAGCACCGTGTTGCCCTTGTCGCGCAGCCGCACCAGCAGATCGCCCAGCCGGCCCACGTCGCGCGGATGGAGGCCGACGCTGGGCTCGTCGAAGACGAACGTCAGCCCCGTGAGCGAACTGCCCAGGTGCCGCACCATCTTGAGGCGCTGGCCCTCGCCCCCCGACAGGGTCGTGGTCTCCCGGTCCAGGCTCAGATAGCCGAGCCCGATGCCGACGAGGCGCTCCAGCCGCTCCCGGGCGGCGGCGGCGATGGGCCCGCCCACCGGATCGTCGATCCGCTCCAGTACGCCGACGAGTTCGGCGACCTCCATCCGCGCGTAGTCGGCGGGCGTGAGCCCGTCGATCCGGGTGGCGAGCGCCGCCGCGTTGAGCCGCGCCCCGTCGCAGGACCCGCAGACCCGCTCCACGGTGAACCGGTCGGACGCCTCGCGCCGCTTCTCGGACAGCGAGGTGGTGTCGCGCTTGAGGTACAGGCGCTCGAAGCGGGTCACGACCCCCTCGAACTTCATGTCCGCCGAGCCGCTCCGCATGTCGATGCTGACGGAGAACCCGGAGCCGTACAGCAGGAGCCGGCGCTCCTCCTCGCCGAACTCGGCCAGCGGCAGGTCGTTGTCGAACCGCCCCGACTTCCCGTACAGGTTCCACTCCCAACTGCCCACGGACAGACCGGGCAGCAGCAGTGCCCCCTCGTTCAGCGACTTCGACCAGTCGAGCGCCCGGTCGAGATCCAGGTGGACCGTGCGCCCCACTCCGTCGCACTCCGGGCACATCCCGGCGGGGTCGTTGAACGAGTACGCGTTCGCCCCGCCCGAGCTGGGGGCCCCGCACCGGGAGAACAGCACCCGGATCACCGACCAGATGTCGGTCGCCGTGCCCACCGTGGAGCGGACGTTTCCGCCCAGCGGCTTCTGGTCGATCACGATGGCCACCGACAGGTCCTCGACGGACTCCATGTGCGGCCGCTCGTACTTCGGCAGCCGGTTGCGCAGGAACGAGGTGAAGGTCTCGTTCAGCTGCCGCTGCGACTCCACGGCGATCGTGTCGAAGACGACCGACGACTTGCCGGAACCGGAGACCCCGGTGAAGACGGTGATCCGGCCCTTCGGGATCCGGAGGGAGACATCGCGCAGATTGTTCTCGCGCGCGCCGGTGATGACGATGTCGCGGTGAGCGGAGCCGGGAGAGTCCGGTGCCGCGTCGCGCTCGGGGAAGCGATTCATGGGCGCGACGCTAGGCGGAATACCAGACAGCTTCTGTCGCCTTTTTGCGAGCGATCCACATGCGCGGTGACGAGATGCGTGGTGCCCACGTGCCCCGTGACGACATTTGTACAAGACCGAAGGCCGTCGGCCCCGCCATTCTCGCGTACATGCGTATCCACGACAGCACGTACGTGCAGGGAATGCACATGGTCCACGACGGCCCGCGCGAGGCGCCGCCGCTCCTCCTCATCCACGGATCGGGCGCCTCGGGCAGCTCCTGGGGCCCGGTGGTGCCGGCCCTGGCCGCCCGGCACCACGTCGTCCGGGTCGACCTCCCGGGCCACGGCCACTCACCGCCCGCGGACTCGTACGAGGTGCCCGAGCAGGCGGCCCGCCTGGCCGTGGCGCTCGACGAACTCGGCCTGGGCCCGGTCACGGTGGCCGGTCACTCCAGCGGCGGATACATCGCCACCGCCCTCGCCGAACACCGCCCGGACCTGGTGGAATCCCTCGCACTGATCAGCAGCGGTCCCGGCCCCGACGCGCTCCTGCCGCAGCCCGCCCTCCTCCGGGCCCTCATCGCCCCGCCGCTCGGTCCGCTGCTGTGGCGAGTACGTTCCGACGCGATGCTCCGCCGGGGGGTGACCGCGGTGTGCAACCGCCCGGTGGACGTCCCGGACGACCTCGTCGCCGAGGTACGGGGCATCGGCTACCGCACCTTCCGGACGGTGCTGAGCCGGAACACCGCGTACATCGCCGGGCGGAGCGTCCCCGAGCGCCTGAGCGTGCTCGACGTCCCCGTACTGGTGATCTTCGGCGCAGCCGATCCCCGGTGGAACCCGTCCTCGGCGCACCTCTACGGGACGGTGGCGAAGGCGCGGGTCGAGATGCTGCCCGACGTCGGACACTTCCCGCCGCTCGAAGCGCCGCAGGAGACCGCCGAGTTGCTGCTGAGCTTCACGGTGACGGGACGCTGACCCGTAGTCTGGTGGAGTGAAGCCGACCGAGCCGCTCCCCGACTGGTCGTCGGTGGAGGTCGCCGTGCCCCGGCAGCCGAGCCGGCTCCCGGGGGTCGCCATGGCCGGGTTCCGTCAACTCGCCGCGCTCCAGGTGGACATCGCCATGGTCGCGCATCCCTCGGTCACCCTCTTCGTGGACCTGAGCGAGGGGGACGGCCTGGTCCGCGACGCCCATGGCCGGCGCGAACACGGCAGTACGGTCGTGGGGCTGGCATCGGGCGCCCTGCGGTTCGGCGGCAGTGCGGGCGGGAAGGTCGAGTGCCTGCAGATCCGGTTGTCGCCGGTCCTGGCGGCCGCGGTGCTCGGCGCCTCGACCGACCTCGGCGGAACGGTCGTCCCGCTGGAGGACGTCTGGGGCCGCGACTCCGGGCGGATCGAGGAGATGCTGCGGGCGGCCCCGTCGTGGGAGGAGCGGTTCACCATCGCGGCGGACACCCTCGCCCGGCGGCTGGACGCCCGGCCGTCGCCCGATCCGGAGGTGGCTGCCGCCTGGCGGCTGATGGTCAGCAGCAAGGGGCGGACGGGCGTCGACAGCCTGGCCGACACGGTGGGGTGGAGCCGCAAACGCCTGTGGTCCCGCTTCCGGTCCCAGATCGGCCTCGCCCCCAAGCATGCCGCCCGGCTGGTCCGCTTCGACCACGCCGCCCACCTCCTCGCGGCGGGCACCGCGGCCGCCCGGGTGGCGGCCGCGAGCGGGTACGCCGATCAGGCCCATCTCCACCGCGAGGTCAGGGCCTTCACCGGAGCGACCCCCTCCGTCGTGGCCGCCGCGCCGTGGCTCGCCATCGACGGCCTCGCGTGGCCGTCGATGGCCCCGGCCCCGACCCTGCCGACGCCTCCGGTCCGCCGGGTTCCGGGCCTGATCCGAACGAGAGGCCCGGGGCACACCCCGATCCCCGATGAGAGACACGGCCGGACGGGCTCCCCCTCCGCGTGAGCTCCGGACGGCCGGCCCACCGCGCCTCTCTCAGCGGCCTTCCCCGGGCCCTCTCAGCGGCCCTCGCGCACCGCCTCCGCCGTCGTGTCCCGCAGTTCGCCGTCCAGCCGGAGCCACCGGGTGATCCCGATCGAGTCCAGGAACGGCACGTCGTGGCTCGCCACGATCAACGCCCCCTGGTACGCCTCCAGGGCCTCGGTCAGCCGCCGTACGCTCGCCAGATCGAGGCTGTTCGTCGGCTCGTCGAGCAGCAGCAGCCGGGGCGGCGGGTCGGCCAGCAGCAGCATCGCCAGCGTCGCCCGGAACCTCTCCCCGCCCGACAGGGTTCCCGCCGGGCGGTCCGCCGCGGCCCCCTTGAACAGGAAGCGGGCCAGCCGCGCCCGGACCGCGTTGTCCGTACGGTCGGGGGCCGACCGCGCCACGTTCCGCGCCACCGACGACGCGTCGTCCAGCACGTCCAGCCGCTGCGGCAGATACCCCGTCGCAACCAGAGGGCTCGCCTCGCCGGAGAGGGGTGAGAGCTCACCGGCGATCGTCCGGAGCAGCGCCGTCTTGCCCGCCCCGTTGCGCCCTGTCAGCGCGATCCGCTCCGGGCCCCGCACCATCAACTCACCGCGCAGCGGCGGCCCGTAAGGCGGCACCGGGTCGCGCAGCAGCAGCACCTCGCTGCCCGGGTGGACCCGGGTTTCCGGCAGCTCGACGCGGATCTCCTCGTCCTCCCGCACCGCCGACTCCGCCTCGTCCAGGCGTTCCCTGGCCGCGGCCAGCCGCTCGGTGTGCAGGATGCGGTACTTGCCGGCCGACACCTGGGCCTCGCGCTTGCGCTGCCCCATGATGACCTTGGGCTCCCGCTTGGTGTCCCACTTCTTCTGCCCGTACCGCGTGCGCCGGGCCAACGTCACGTGCGCGGAGGACAGTTCACGCTTCTGCCGCTGTACGTCCGACTCGGCGGCCCGCACCATGCGCTGCGCCGCCTCCTGCTCGACGGCGAGCGCCTCCTCGTACGCCGACAGGTTCCCGCCGTACCAGGTGACCGCACCCTCGCGCAGATCCGCGATCCGGTCCACCCGCTCCAGCAGCTCCCGGTCGTGGCTGACGACGAGCAGTGCCCCCGTCCAGGCGTCCACCGCGTCGTACAGCCGCCGACGGGCGTACGCGTCCAGGTTGTTCGTCGGCTCGTCCAGCAGCAGCACCCCGGGCCGGTCCAGCAGCAGGGCGGCCAGCCGCAGCAGGACGCACTCGCCGCCGGACATCTCGCCGATGGTGCGGTCGAGCCCGATGCGCCCGAGGCCGAGCCCGTCCAGGGCGGCCAGGGACCTCTCCTCGATGTCCCAGTCGTCGCCGATCACCGTGAAGTGCTCGGCGCGGACGTCGCCCGACTCGACCGCTTCGAGCGCCGCGCGCCGGTCCGCGATCCCCAGCACCTCGTCGACCCGCAGCGCGGTGTCCAGGACCAGGGTCTGGGGCAGATGGCCGATCTCGCCACGGGTGGTGATCACCCCGGACCGCGGGGCGAGTTCACCGGCGATCAGCCGCAACAGGGTGGATTTTCCGCAGCCGTTGAGGCCGATGAGACCGGTGCGGCCGGGGCCCACGGTCAGATCGAAGTCGGTGAAGACCTCGCTGCCGTCGGGCCAGGAGAAGGAGAGGGAGGTACAGCTGATATGGGTGTCGGTGGCAGACATGCGAAAACTCCCGTTGTACGTCGGGAACGACGAGGACGGCCGGCGGAATCCGAGATCGCACACGGGCGCTCCGGGCCACGACAGGGCGCGGCGGGCGCTGCACGGTGTGCACAGGACCTCAGATCAGCAACGTCCTACTCCGATCGACGACAACAGGGGCACACACGAAGGTAGGGCCGGGGCGCGGGCCCGGCAACCGGATTTACGGCCGAGGGGTCAGCGGGAACCGCCGAGCAGGTCCGTCAGGCCCCGGTCCAGGTCCAGATACCGGTGCTCGTCTCCCACCGGGACCAGCTCCTGCGCCCGCTGGAGGAAGCGCCGCAGCTCCTCGGTGCGCACATGGACCATGGCGATGCCCTCGGGGGCGTGGAACTCCAGCACGGTCCGCTCGTACCCGAACGGTCGTACGCGTACGTCGCCCTGGCCTGCGGGGGAGTCCACCCCGGTGGTCAGCAGCTCGCGGGAGAACTCCCAGGAGACCTCGGTGCCTTCCAGGGTCGCCGGGGCCGGGAACGCCATGCGTACGGCGAAGGGGTACTGGCGGTCGTAACTCAAGGTGGCGGGCAGGGTCTCCATCCGCGGTGCGGACGCGACCATGCGAGCCTGCACGGACTGCTCGATAACGCTGGACAAGACCTGCTCCCTCTCGCGGCTGGGTGAACGGTTCCCGGCACTGGAGTAGACGACGGAACTCCTCGTTTCGTGCACCGGCGCGCGGCGTGAGCTGCGTCACCGGCCGCGGCCGACCCCTTCCTGATCTCCGCGTACCCCCGCTCTCCTGCCCGTTCGGCGGCGACGCACCCTGGACGGGTCCGGGCCCGTGGGCTAGCTTCCAGCGCCATGAAGGCCATGGGGAAGACGAGACGGCTGATGGCACTGGCGACCGGAGGGGCGGCCCTGGCGGCCGCACTGGTCGCACCGGGCGCGCACGCGGCGGAGGGCGCGCAGGGCACGGAGGCGAAGACGGCCTCCCAGGAGGCCGCCGTCCGCGGGCTCCTGCCCGGCTGGAAGCTCACCGACACCGGCACCGAATCCCGCTTCCGGGGTCTCGCGGCGGTCAGCCGCACCACCGCCTGGGTCGCCGGGTCCAAGGGCACGGTCCTGCGCACCTCGGACGGCGGCCGCACCTGGCGGGACGTGTCACCTCCGGGCGCCGCCGAACTGGAACTGCGGGACATCGAGGCGTTCGACGGCCGCCGGGCCGTCGCCCTGGCCATCGGCGAGGGAGAGGCCTCCCGGGTCCTGCGTACGGAGGACGGCGGAGCGACCTGGACCGAGTCCTTCCGCAACACCGATCCGCGCGCCTTCTTCAACTGCCTGACGTTCTTCGACAGTCGGCACGGCCTCGCGGCCGGCGACCCGGTCGACGGGAAGTTCCGGGTCCTGTCCACGGCGGACGGCGGCCGCTCCTGGCGGGTCCTGCCCGACGCGGGGATGCCCGCCGCCCTGCCCGGCGAGGCAGGGTTCGCGGCGAGCGGCCAGTGCCTGGTCAGCTCCGGCGTCAAGGACGTCTGGCTGACCACCGGGGGAGCCGAGACCGCCCGGGTCCTGCACTCCCGGGACCGGGGCCTGACCTGGACGGCGAGCGCCTCGACCCTCCCGGCCGGCGACCCGGCCCGGGGCGTCTTCGCGGTCGCCTTCCGGGACCGGGCCCACGGCGTCGCCGTAGGCGGCGACTACCGCGCCGACCAGGCATCCCCCGAGGCGGCCGCCGTCACCGGCGACGGCGGCCGGAGCTGGCGGCAGTCCGCCACCCCGCCGCCCGCCTACCGCTCCGGCGTCGCCTGGCTCCCGTACAGCCGCACCGCCGCCCTGGCAGTCGGCCCGACCGGCACCGACCTCACCCTGGACGGCGGGCGCACCTGGCGGACGGTCGACACCGGCTCGTACGACACCGTCGACTGCACGCCCGACCTGGGCTGCTGGGCGGCGGGCGAGAAGGGACGGGTGGCCCGCCTGGGGTTCTAGAGCGCGGCCCTACGAGGCGTCCAGCACCTCTCGCAGCCGTGCCGCGAACTCGTCGGGCTTCCCGGGATAGCCGAACTCCCCGTCGAGAAAGCCGCCGTGATGGCTCGGGAAGACGGTCGCCCGCTGCCCGAGCAGTTCGGCGGCCGCATCGGACGTCCGCCCGGTCTGCACCGCCCGGGACTCCTCGCCCACGGCGATCACCACGCGGGTGGGTGCGGCGGCGATGGCATCGACGTCCGGCCGGTGATCGCTAACCGCCCAGGACCGGTCGGACAGCAGCGGGTCGTCGCGGGAACCGTCGTCCTCGGTGGGCATCCCGAGCGCGGCGGGGTCGGGTGCGGGCTGGGCGAAGTAGGCGTCGGTGAACTCGCCCTCCCATGAGGTCATGGCCACGAACGCGGCCATCCCGGCGCCCCACCCCCGCTTCTCGTACGCGTCCCGGACCCCGGCCCGGGCCCGGACGGCCGCCGGGCCGTCCGGGGTGAGGGTGATGAGCTGCGGCTCCTGCGCGACGAGGGTGGTCACATCGCCGGGGTGACGGGCCACGAGGGCGAGGGCGGTGACCGCCCCGCCGCTGCTGGCGAACATCTCGACCGGCCCGGCCCCGAGCTTCGTGATGACGGCGTGCACATCGTCGGCCAGGGTCTCGGGCGTGTAGTCGACCCGCGCGTCCGCACGGGTGGAGCGGCCGAGCCCCCGGGGGTCGTAGGTGACGACGGTCCGGTCCTGGAAGCGGCCCGCCAACGCGACGAAACCGCTCGCGTCCATGGGGTGGCCGATCAGGAACAACGGCGGGCGGCCGTCAGCGGTGGGCAGCGGTCCGCGGACGTCGTACACGAGGTCGGCGCCGGCTGTGGTCAGTGTGTAGGTCTCCATACCCGTACAGACCGGCCCCGCCACGCAAAATCATCGGTGGCGGGGCGCCCTTCCGTTACGGCAACCGCTGCTGGTACGGGGCGAGTCCGGGCGCGGTCTTGGTCGCGATGAACTCGGTGATCCGGTACGTGCACACGCCGTGCGCGGCGAAGGGATCGGCCGCCGCGATCTTCTCGATCGCCGCCCGGTCCTCCCCGACGGCCAGGATCACGCCGCCGTCCCGGGGGTTCTTGCGGCCCGAGGCGATGAAGACGCCTGTCGCGTACTGCTCGTCGAGCCAGGTGATGTGCTCCGCCATCAGCGCGTCGACGCGCTCGACCGGGGCCGTGTAGGTCAATTCGAGTACGAACATGATCGTCAGGCTACGGGATCCCGGCCGCCGCGAGGATGGCCTCCATGGCTGTGAGCGGAAGGGCGGGCCCCTCCGCCGCCGCCCCTATGGTCTCCGGCTCGTCGAGCAGTTCGAGCAGCCGGCCCACCGGCAGCCGGGCGTCCCCGGCCATGACGCAGCGGACACCGGCCGACGGGTCATGGCTCAGCCGCTCGATCAGCTCCGCGGGGGCCTCCGGATCCCGCGCGACCAGCAACCGTGCCCCCGGATCCTCGCTCTCCGCGAACCGTGCCAGCCCGGAGCGCGGGAAGCCGCCGGGTGGTTCTCGCAGAGCAGCATCCGCACCACGAAGTCCTCGTCGGCGGCGAGCCGGTCCACCAGATCGCCGGGCAGATGCGGGCTGTACGCGGCGAAGCGCCGCATTCCCGGGTGCGCGGACTCGGCGCAGACCCGCATGAGCACGGGATCGGTGAGCGACTGCATCACCCACGCCGGGGGGAAGATGCGGTCCTCCGGGCCGACGTGCCAGTCGATCGCCGCCCGCCGTTCCTCGGTCAACTCCGCCCGCAGGGACACCGCGAGCCGGACCGCCGGGGATTCGTCCGAGGCGAGGGCGGTGACCAGCCGGTCGGGAAGCCCTCGGTTGGCGGTGAGCCCCGCGCGTACGTTCTCGTCGCCGGTGGCGTACAGCCGGTCCGCGAGTTCACCGGTGAGCACCGCGCCTGCGACGGTCCGGCCTCGCCCCCGGCCGGAATCCGCGGCGGCGACCTGTTCCAGGATCTCGGCGGGGGAACCGAGGACGACGTCCGCGACATGGGCGGCCGCCCGCCGCACCGCCGGGTCGGGTCGTCGAGGAGTGGCCGCACCGCCTCGATCGGGGCACGCCGCCAGTGGTACAGGGCGGACTCCCGCACCTTCGCCTCCGGATCCGCGAGCAGCAGCGCCCACACCTCGTCCGGAACCGGGACGAACATGCCGAGCCAAGCCCGTACCTGCCGGTCCTCGTCCCGGGCGAGAGCGGCGCACACCTCGTCCGGCAGGGGATCGGCCTTGCGCCAGCGGCCGTGCACCTCAGGGCCCGCCGCCACCCGGCTGCGTACCCATGGATCCGGGTCCGCGGCGAGCCGGGCCCGCTGCGCACCGGAGGCGCCCCGGCCCACCGCCAGACAGCTACGGACCTCCCGGTCGGGGTGGGACACGGCGACATCGCACAGCGACTCCGGGACCTCGTCCCGCTCGAACACGGAACGGCGCACCGGCCCCTCGGCGCCGGTCAGGATCCGCAGGAGCATCGATTCCGGGGCGGCCGGATTGCGCGCCAGACCGTCGAGGCGTTCGAGGTCCGCTCTCTTCATCGCGTCAGTATGAAGATCGCGCCCGCCGACCGGTACCCCCCCACCCCACCTGCGGCCTCGCAGTCCCACCGGTCGAGGGGACAGCCCGCCTCACCGCATAAGCTTCCCGGTATGACG
>NZ_JAFEUF010000607.1 GCF_016901035.1 Streptomyces durocortorensis | reverse complement strand
CCCGCGGCCCGACCCGGCCCTCGCCCTCGCCGTCCAGCAGGAATGCCTGCGCCGCGGCCTCATCGTCGAACTCGGCGGCCGCCACGGCGCCGTCGTCCGCCTCCTGCCGCCCCTCACCCTCACCGACGAGCAGGCGACTGCCGTCGTCGACCGTCTCGCCGACGCGCTGTCAGCCGCGACACGCTCCCCGCACCGTCGGACCACCGCCGGGCCGACCACCTGACCCCGGAATCCCCACAAGGAAGAACGC
>NZ_JAFEUF010000606.1 GCF_016901035.1 Streptomyces durocortorensis | reverse complement strand
ACCCGCCTCTTCCGGCACCCGCAGTCCCAGGTCCTCACCTGGGTGCGGGCCCACCCCGACGACCCGCGCCGCCCGGTCATCGAGTCCCGGATCGCCACGCAGCCCGCCGCCGTCTGGTTCGCCGCCCACAACCCCGGCGAGATAGCCGGGCAGGTCCGCGCGGTCACCCGGGGCGCGGCCGCGGCGGGCCGGACCCCGGTGCTCGTGCCGTACGCGATACCCGACCGGGACTGCGGCGGCGCGTCGAAGG
>NZ_JAFEUF010000084.1:0-26244 GCF_016901035.1 Streptomyces durocortorensis | reverse complement strand
AACGGCTCGTTTGAGAGACACCCAAGTAGCACGGGGCCCGAGAAATCCCGTGTGAATCTGGCGGGACCACCCGCTAAGCCTAAATATTCCCTGGTGACCGATAGCGGATAGTACCGTGAGGGAATGGTGAAAAGTACCGCGGGAGCGGAGTGAAATAGTACCTGAAACCGTGTGCCTACAAGCCGTGGGAGCGTCGCACAGGGAACTTGTTCCTTGTGTCGTGACTGCGTGCCTTTTGAAGAATGAGCCTGCGAGTTAGCGGTGTGTAGCGAGGTTAACCCGTGTGGGGAAGCCGTAGCGAAAGCGAGTCCGAACAGGGCGTTTGAGTTGCACGCTCTAGACCCGAAGCGGAGTGATCTAGCCATGGGCAGGTTGAAGCGGAGGTAAGACTTCGTGGAGGACCGAACCCACCAGGGTTGAAAACCTGGGGGATGACCTGTGGTTAGGGGTGAAAGGCCAATCAAACTCCGTGATAGCTGGTTCTCCCCGAAATGCATTTAGGTGCAGCGTCGTGTGTTTCTTGCCGGAGGTAGAGCACTGGATAGGCGATGGGCCCTACCGGGTTACTGACCTTAGCCAAACTCCGAATGCCGGTAAGTGAGAGCGCGGCAGTGAGACTGTGGGGGATAAGCTCCATGGTCGAGAGGGAAACAGCCCAGAGCATCGACTAAGGCCCCTAAGCGTACGCTAAGTGGGAAAGGATGTGGAGTCGCAGAGACAACCAGGAGGTTGGCTTAGAAGCAGCCACCCTTGAAAGAGTGCGTAATAGCTCACTGGTCAAGTGATTCCGCGCCGACAATGTAGCGGGGCTCAAGCGTACCGCCGAAGTCGTGTCATTCATACACATATCCCCAACGGGAGTATGGATGGGTAGGGGAGCGTCGTGTGCCGGGTGAAGCAGCCGCGGAAGCGAGTTGTGGACGGTTCACGAGTGAGAATGCAGGCATGAGTAGCGATACACACGTGAGAAACGTGTGCGCCGATTGACTAAGGGTTCCTGGGTCAAGCTGATCTGCCCAGGGTAAGTCGGGACCTAAGGCGAGGCCGACAGGCGTAGTCGATGGACAACCGGTTGATATTCCGGTACCCGCTTTGAAACGCCCAGTACTGAATCAGGCGATG
Source organism: Streptomyces durocortorensis (assembly GCF_016901035.1). GTDB lineage: Bacteria > Actinomycetota > Actinomycetes > Streptomycetales > Streptomycetaceae > Streptomyces > Streptomyces durocortorensis. Next base: position 25,122 of record NZ_JAFEUF010000084.1, on the reverse strand, counting down.
CTAAGTCCGTGAAGCCGGCCCGATCTCTTCGGAGTTGAGGGTAGTGGTGGAGCCGATGAACCAGACTTGTAGTAGGTAAGCGATGGGGTGACGCAGGAAGGTAGTCCAGCCCGGGCGGTGGTTGTCCCGGGGTAAGGGTGTAGGACGTTGTGCAGGTAAATCCGTGCAACACATAGTCTGAGACCTGATGCCGAGCCGATTGTGGTGAAGTGGATGATCCTATGCTGTCGAGAAAAGCCTCTAGCGAGTTTCATGGCGGCCCGTACCCTAAACCGACTCAGGTGGTCAGGTAGAGAATACCGAGGCGTTCGGGTGAACTATGGTTAAGGAACTCGGCAAAATGCCCCCGTAACTTCGGGAGAAGGGGGGCCATCACCGGTGATAGCACTTGCTGCTTGAGCTGGGGGTGGCCGCAGAGACCAGCGAGAAGCGACTGTTTACTAAAAACACAGGTCCGTGCGAAGCCGTAAGGCGATGTATACGGACTGACGCCTGCCCGGTGCTGGAACGTTAAGGGGACCGGTTAGCTGACTTTCGGGTCGGCGAAGCTGAGAACTTAAGCGCCAGTAAACGGCGGTGGTAACTATAACCATCCTAAGGTAGCGAAATTCCTTGTCGGGTAAGTTCCGACCTGCACGAATGGCGTAACGACTTCTCGACTGTCTCAACCATAGGCCCGGTGAAATTGCACTACGAGTAAAGATGCTCGTTTCGCGCAGCAGGACGGAAAGACCCCGGGACCTTTACTATAGTTTGATATTGGTGTTCGGTTCGGCTTGTGTAGGATAGGTGGGAGACTGTGAAGCGGCCACGCCAGTGGTTGTGGAGTCGTCGTTGAAATACCACTCTGGTCGTGCTGGATGTCTAACCTGGGTCCGTGATCCGGATCAGGGACAGTGTCTGATGGGTAGTTTAACTGGGGCGGTTGCCTCCTAAAGAGTAACGGAGGCGCCCAAAGGTTCCCTCAGCCTGGTTGGCAATCAGGTGTTGAGTGTAAGTGCACAAGGGAGCTTGACTGTGAGACCGACGGGTCGAGCAGGGACGAAAGTCGGGACTAGTGATCCGGCAGTGGCTTGTGGAAGCGCTGTCGCTCAACGGATAAAAGGTACCCCGGGGATAACAGGCTGATCTTCCCCAAGAGTCCATATCGACGGGATGGTTTGGCACCTCGATGTCGGCTCGTCGCATCCTGGGGCTGGAGTCGGTCCCAAGGGTTGGGCTGTTCGCCCATTAAAGCGGTACGCGAGCTGGGTTTAGAACGTCGTGAGACAGTTCGGTCCCTATCCGCTGTGCGCGTAGGAATATTGAGAAGGGCTGTCCCTAGTACGAGAGGACCGGGACGGACGAACCTCTGGTGTGCCAGTTGTCCTGCCAAGGGCATGGCTGGTTGGCTACGTTCGGAAAGGATAACCGCTGAAAGCATCTAAGCGGGAAGCCTGCTTCGAGATGAGTATTCCCACCAACTTGATTGGTTAAGGCTCCCAGTAGACGACTGGGTTGATAGGCCAGATGTGGAAGCCCGGTAACGGGTGGAGCTGACTGGTACTAATAGGCCGAGGGCTTGTCCTCAGTTGCTCGCGTCCACTGTGTTAGTTCTGAAATAACGAACAGCCGTGTAAACATCCGGTGTTCATAGTTTCATAGTGTTTCGGTGGTCATTGCGTTAGGGAAACGCCCGGTTACATTCCGAACCCGGAAGCTAAGCCTTTCAGCGCCGATGGTACTGCAGGGGGGACCCTGTGGGAGAGTAGGACGCCGCCGAACAACCTTTGTGGGAAAGCCCCGTACCCTTGTGGTGCGGGGCTTTCCTGCGTTCCAGACCTTTTGCGCGTCGTTCACCTGTCTCCCCACCCCCGTGCACCCGTCGGTGGAAGCTGAGGGTAGGGTCAGGGGGCATCATTGGCACGTTCTTCACAGGAGGCCCCCGGGTGGAGGTCCAGGAGACTCGGGTTCAGACGGACCGGGTCCTCACCATCCCCAACATCCTCAGCATGGCTCGCCTTGTCGGGGTACCGCTCTTCCTGTGGCTGATTCTCCGCCCCGTGTTCGGAGGGCCCAACAGCGACAGCTGGGCGCTGCTCATCCTGATGTTCAGCGGCATCAGTGACTACCTCGACGGGAAGCTCGCCCGCAAGTGGAACCAGATCAGCAGCCTCGGCCGGCTCCTGGACCCGGCGGCGGACCGCCTCTACATCCTTTCCACCCTGGTTGGCCTCACCTGGCGTGAGATTCTGCCCCTCTGGGTCACCGCGGCACTTCTCGCCCGGGAACTGATGCTTCTCGTGATGGTGGCCATCCTGCGCCGCCACGGCTATCCGCCCCCGCAGGTCAACTTCCTCGGGAAAGCTGCAACCTTCAACCTGATGTACGCGTTCCCCTTGTTGCTGCTCGGCGACGGGAGTGGTTGGCTGGCCACACTGGCCGCTGTTTTCGGATGGGCGTTCGCAGGTTGGGGTACAACCCTCTATTGGTGGGCAGGAATCTTGTACGTGGTTCAGGTCCGCCGGCTCGTGAAGGCGGACGCAGTAGCCGATTGAGCTCGTTGATGCGGTGCCGCGCAATGTGGCCGGCCCGCGGCAGATGCGAATGATGCCCCGACGGGCGAAGTCGGCTGACCGTCGTCTCTTGTAGGAGGACGTTTCCGACATGAAGGCCGTCGTGATGGCTGGCGGCGAAGGCACACGCCTTCGCCCCATGACCTCGAGCATGCCCAAGCCGCTCCTCCCCGTGGCCAACAGGCCGATCATGGAGCATGTCCTGCGGCTGCTCAAGCGGCATGGGCTCAGTGAAACCGTAGTGACCGTCCAGTTCCTCGCCTCCCTCGTCAAGAACTACTTCGGGGACGGCGAAGAGCTCGGGATGGAGCTCACCTATGCCAACGAGGAGAAGCCACTCGGCACCGCGGGCAGCGTGAAGAACGCCGAAGAGGCGTTGAAGGACGACACGTTCCTCGTCATTTCCGGTGACGCGCTCACCGACTTCGACCTCACCGACCTCATCGCGTTCCACAAGGAAAAGGGCGGCCTCGTCACGGTCTGCCTCACCCGGGTTCCCAATCCGCTGGAATTCGGCATCACCATCGTGGACGAAGAGGGCCAAGTCGAACGGTTCCTGGAGAAGCCGACCTGGGGACAGGTCTTCTCGGACACCGTGAACACGGGCATCTACGTCATGGAACCCGAGGTCTTCGACTACGTCCAGGCCGACACCTCGGTCGACTGGTCCGGTGACGTCTTCCCTCAGCTCATGAAGGAGGGCAAGCCCATCTACGGCTATATCGCCGAGGGCTACTGGGAGGATGTCGGCACCCACGAGAGCTATGTGAAAGCCCAGGCGGACGTTCTGGAGCGCAAGGTCGACGTGGAGCTCGACGGCTTCGAGATCTCCCCGGGTGTGTGGGTCGCCGAAGGGGCGGAGGTCCACCCCGACGCCGTGCTGCGCGGACCGCTGTACATCGGCGACTACGCCAAGGTCGAGGCGGACGTCGAGATCCGGGAACACACGGTCGTCGGGTCGAACGTGGTCGTGAAGACCGGCGCCTTCCTCCACAAGGCCGTGGTGCACGACAACGTCTACATCGGGCAGCACAGCAACCTCCGGGGCTGCGTGGTCGGCAAGAACACCGACATCATGCGTGCGGCCCGGATCGAGGACGGCGCCGTCATCGGTGACGAATGCCTGGTCGGCGAGGAGTCGATCATCCAGGGCAACGTGCGCGTGTACCCGTTCAAGACCATCGAGGCGGGCGCGTTCGTCAACACCTCGGTGATCTGGGAGTCCCGAGGACAGGCGCATCTCTTCGGAGCGCGCGGAGTCTCCGGAATCCTGAACGTCGAGATCACCCCCGAACTGGCCGTACGGCTGGCGGGCGCCTACGCCACGACCCTCAAGAAGGGCTCGACGGTCACCACAGCACGTGACCACTCCCGAGGTGCCCGCGCCCTGAAGCGGGCCGTCATCTCGGCGCTCCAGGCCAGCGCCATCGACGTACGCGACCTGGAGAACGTCCCCCTGCCCGTGGCACGCCAGCAGACCGCCCGGGGCAGCGCCGGCGGCATCATGATCCGTACGTCGCCCGGCGTGCCCGACTCCGTGGACATCATGTTCATCGACGAGCGGGGCGCGGACCTCTCGCAGGCGCAGCAGCGCAAGCTCGACCGGGTCTACGCACGCCAGGAGTACCGCCGTGCCTTCCCCGGCGAGATCGGGGACCTGCACTTCCCGTCCAGCGTGTTCGACTCGTACACCGGATCCCTCCTGCGGAACGTCGACGTCGACGGCATCGCCGAGTCCGGGCTCAAGGTCGTCGTCGACGCGTCCAACGGCAGCGCCGGGCTCGTCCTGCCCAGCCTGCTCGGGCGGCTCGGCGTGGACGCGCTGACCATCAACCCCGGGCTCGACGAGGCGCGGCCCACCGAGTCAGCCGACACCCGGCGGGCCGGCCTGGTGCGGCTCGGGGAGATCGTGTCCTCCGCCCGGGCGGCCTTCGGAGTGCGGTTCGACCCGGTGGGGGAGCGGCTCTCCCTCGTCGACGAACTGGGCCGGATCATCGAGGACGACCGGGCTCTGCTGGTCCTCCTCGATCTCGTCGCCGCCGAGCGGCGCAGCGGCCGGGTCGCCCTGCCCGTGACGACCACGCGCGTCGCCGAGCAGGTGGCGGCCTACCACGGCACCCAGGTGGAGTGGACGACCACCTCGCCCGACGACCTGACCCGGGTGGGCCGTGAAGAGGACACCATCTTCGGAGGAGACGGGCGCGGCGGGTTCATCGTTCCCGAATTCAGCAGCGTCTTCGACGGGACCGCCGCCTTCGTCCGCCTCATCGGGCTCGTCGCGCGCACCCAGCTCACCCTGAGCCAGATCGACGCCCGCATTCCCCGGGCGCACGTCCTGCGCCGGGACCTGGCGACGCCGTGGGCCGTCAAGGGGCTCGTCATGCGGCGGGTCGTCGAAGCGGCCGGCGACCGCCGGGTGGACACCACGGACGGGGTCCGCGTGGTCGAGGCGGACGGGCGGTGGATCATGGTCCTGCCCGACCGGGCGGAAGCCGTCACCCATCTGTGGGCGGAAGGCCCGGACGACGCCTCGGCTCAGGCGCTGCTCGACGAGTGGGCCGCCGTCGTGGACAGCGCGGGAGACTGACGCGCTGGACGGTGCGCCGCGACGCCCTGGGCAGGGGGTCTCGGCGCACCGGTGGGGCCATTCGGCGGCAGCCGTGATGACGTGCGACGATGTGCGGCATGTCGCAGCAGTCCCCCGATCGGAGCACCGCCCCGCCGTCCGCACGCCCCGACGCCTCCATGTCGCTGCTGAACAACGTGATGGACCACAGCCTCGACGACGGGTACGCGGAGGCCTCGGCGCGGCGCAAGGCCGACGGGAGCGCGGGGCTGCCCCGTACGCTCAAGTCGAAGCTCGGCCTGGCCGCCGGACTGGTGGTGGCCGCCCTCGTGGTCACCCTCGGTGCCGCCGAGGCGCGTATCTCCGCGCCGGTCGTCGCCAAGGAGCGCGAAGAGCTGATCGACCGCATCAACGCCGAGACAGAGGCCGCGGACACGCTGGAGTCGGATGTCGACAAGCTCCGCTTCGATGTGAGCGAACGTCAGCGCAAGGCCCTTGAGCAGCACGGCGGGGACCAGGGGCAGCTGGTGGCCCTCCTGGCCGGTGCGACTCCGGTCGAGGGCCCCGGTGTGAAGCTGATCGTCGACGACGCGAAGGACACCGCCCAGGGCGGGGACGGACCCCGTGAGTCCTCGGGCTTCGCCGACACCGGACGGGTACGCGACCGGGACATGCAGCGGGTCGTCAACGGCCTGTGGGAATCCGGCGCCGAGGCCATCGCCATCAATGGGCAAAGGTTGACGGCGCTGTCGGCCATCCGGGCCGCCGGCGACGCCATACTGGTCGACAACAGACCGCTCGTACCGCCGTACACGGTGCTCGCGGTGGGGGACGGGAAGAATCTCGCGACCGCGTTCCAGGACAGCGCCGACGGCCTGTACCTGCAGGCGCTCAAGGACAGCTTCGACATCCGCACCAGCATCTCCGAGCAGGCGAAGGTGCAGCTTCCGGCAGCGCCGAGCCTGATCGTCCGTACAGCAGAGCCGAAGGCCGCCGGCAGTGGTGCGGCAGAGACAGAGAAGGGCACATCGTGATCGCCGTACTGGGCCTCGTCGTGGGAGTCGTGGTCGGACTGTTGGTCCGGCCCGAGGTACCGGCGGTGGTCGAGCCCTACCTGCCGATCGCGGTGGTCGCCGCGCTCGACGCCGTGTTCGGCGGTCTGCGGGCCATGCTCGACGGCATCTTCGTCGACAAGGTCTTCGTGGTCTCCTTCCTCTCCAACGTCGTGGTGGCCGCGCTGATCGTCTTCCTCGGCGACAAACTGGGTGTCGGCGCTCAGCTCTCCACGGGTGTGGTGGTCGTGCTCGGCATCCGGATCTTCTCCAACGCCGCCGCGATCCGCCGGCACGTCTTCCGGGCGTGAGGCCGATGAATACCGAGCCGATGAACAACGACGAGAACCCCCGCGGCGAACAGCCGGAGGGTGGCGCGTCCGCCGCCCCGGACGCGTCCGCGACGCCGCCCGCCCAGGAAGTATCCGGCCGGCAGCGGCTCAAGGCGGGCCTGTGGCCGCCGCGGCTGAGCCGGGCCCAACTCATCGTCGCCGTGCTGCTGTTCGGGTTGGGTCTGGGGCTCGCCATCCAGGTGCGGTCCACCAGCGACGACAGTGCGCTGCGCGGGGCCCGGCAGGAGGACCTGGTCCGCATCCTCGACGAGGTCGACGACCGGACCCAGCGCCTGGAGGACGAGAAGCAGCGCCTGGACGATCAGCGCACCGAGCTGGAGAACAGCTCCGACCAGGCCGAGGAGGCGCGGAAACAGACGCTGGAGAAGGAACGCCAGCTCGGCATCCTCGCGGGCACCGTGGCGGCACAGGGCCCCGGCATCACCCTGACGATCACCGACCCCGCCCGTGCCGTCGCGCCCGACATGCTGCTCGACGCCATTCAGGAGCTGAGGGCGGCGGGGGCCGAGGCGATCGAGGTGAACGGCGTCCGGGTGGTGGCCAACACCTACTTCTCCGGGGACGCCGGGGACGTCCAGGTCGACGGCAAGAAGATCGAAGCGCCGTACGAGTTCACGGTGATCGGCAAGCCGCAGGATCTGGAGCCCGCCCTCAACATCCCCGGCGGTGTGGTCCAGACGCTGGAGAAGGAGCAGGCCACGGTGCTCGTGGAGCGGTCCGACGACATCGTCGTGGACGCCTTGCGACCGGCGCAGCGGCCTGACTACGCTCGGTCGTCGTCCCCGTGATCGGGGCGAGCGGGAGGGCCGGCCGACCGGGTCGGACGGTTGCGGGGGGTCGCCGCACCGGATTGGTGGTGCGTGGTGGAAACTGTCGGGTGGATACGGACGTTGTGAAGATGTCCGGGTCGGCAGGTGTGTTCATTCAGGGTTCGTCCTGCCCCACGGGCGGGTCTATGTCGGTCAAGGGGAATCGCCCGTGAAGTTGTTTGCGAAGTTGTTCGGGAAGAGTGCACGCGAGGACAGCAACAATGCTGCCCGCCACCGCGCGCCGCGCCACGGTCAGGGCGAGGAGCAGGAGGCGGAGCGTCCGCTCTTCCGCGACGAGGTGTCCGGCGCCCCGGGGGGTGACGGCGTGTCGTCTGTTGACCCTGCCGGTGCCGGGGCAATAGGTTTCGGCGCACCATCAGCCTCGAGTACGGGTGGAGGGTTCGCCCCGGAGGGCTCGTCGATGCCGGTCTGTACGAGGTGCGGTCACCGCAACGCGGAGGCCAGCAAGTTCTGCTCCAACTGCGGCGCGCCGCTGCGGGGCGGCGTTCCCGAGCGCCCCTCGGAGACGACGTCGACGATCTCCATCTCCGGTCTCGAGGCGTACGAGGCGGAGGCGACGGGCCAGACCGCTCTGCCCTCGCTCTCCCCCGAGGCCCAGGCCGCGGTCGACGCCCTGCCCGGGGGCTCGGCGTTGCTGGTCGTGCGGCGCGGTCCGAATTCCGGCAGCCGCTTCCTGCTCGACAGCGACCTGACCACGGCCGGCCGTCACCCGCAGAGCGACATCTTTCTCGATGACGTGACCGTGTCGCGGCGTCATGTGGAGTTCCGCAGGAGCCCGGACGGTAGCTTCACCGTGGGTGATGTCGGCAGCCTCAACGGCACCTACGTCAACCGTGAGCGCATCGATTCGGTCCCGCTGTCCAACGGCGACGAAGTCCAGATCGGAAAGTACCGCCTGGTCTTCTACGCGAGCCCGCGGGGCGTGTGACCAGCCCCGGACCTCGTCCGGGGGGATCCCCAGGAAGGCCCATGCTGCGAACACCGACAGGCGGTGCCGGACACGGCACCGCCACCGCGGAAGCGCGCCCGATGAGCATCGGAACGGTGCTCATCCAGCTGCGCGAGGAGTTTCCCGAAGTCACCATCTCCAAGATCCGGTTCCTGGAGGCCGAGGGGCTCATCGAGCCGCAGCGCACTCCTTCCGGATACCGGAAGTTCGCCCCGCGTGATGTGGAGCGCCTGGCGCAGGTGCTCCGCATGCAGCGGGACCACTACCTGCCGCTGAAGGTCATCCGGGAGCACCTGGACGCGCTGGCCCGGGGGGAGCAGCCCGTCCTGCCCTCGCCCGGTGAGCGGCGGGACCTCGCCGACGGGGTGTGGGAGACCGGCCCCGGCGCGGCGACCGCCGCCCGGATCGGGCGGGCCGAGCTGCTCGCGGCCGCCGAGGTCGACGAGGAGCGGCTGACCGAGTGGGAGTCCTACGGGCTCATCGTCCCCTCCCCGGACGGCGGCTACGACGCCGAGATGGTGACCGTCGCCAAGCTGGTGGCGGATCTGGGGCGTTTCGGTCTGGAACCACGTCACCTTCGGGCCATGCGGGCATCGGCGGACCGGGAGGCGGGCCTGGTGGAGCAGCTGGTCGCACCCCTGCGCCGGCACCGTAATCCGCAGACCAGAGCGCATGCCGAGGCCACCGCGAACGAGCTCGCCGAGCTGTCCGTACGGCTGCACGCGGCCCTCGTGCAGAGCGCTCTGCGCAGCCGTCTGCACTGACCTCGGCGGAGCCCGACTACCCAAACATGGCGAGCACGTCCTAGGGTTGCTGTGTGAACGAGCTCGACGTTGTCGGTGTCCGGGTGGAAATGCCCTCCAACCAACCGATCGTTCTCCTGCGTGAAGTGGGAGGCGACCGGTACCTCCCCATTTGGATCGGTCCTGGCGAGGCGACCGCGATTGCCTTCGCCCAGCAGGGCATGGCTCCCGCCAGGCCGCTGACCCATGACCTGTTCAAGGATGTGCTCGAGGCCGTGGGCCAGGAGCTCACCGAGGTCCGCATCACGGACCTGCGCGAAGGGGTCTTCTACGCGGAGCTCGTCTTCGCCAGCGGAGTCGAGGTGAGCGCCCGGCCCTCCGACGCCATAGCGCTCGCCCTGCGGACCGGCACGCCGATCTACGGCAGTGACGGCGTGCTGGACGACGCGGGCATCGCGATCCCCGACGAGCAGGAGGACGAGGTGGAGAAGTTCCGCGAATTCCTCGACCAGATCTCTCCGGAGGACTTCGGTACGAACAGCCAGTGACCGTCCCGCAAGGGGGTGCCGTCAGCGCATCCGACAAGCCTTTCCCGGAAACGAGACACGGGAAACCACCCTCAGGGTGATTATCACTCGGCGTGCCGAGTGTGGCGATCGTTGACGCACCCCGAGTGACTGCCTACCTTCGAGTGGGCAGGTCAAGGACGGAGGTCGGCGTGAGAAGCAGCGGCGACGGAGCGGCGGCGGGTGGGCCGTATCCGCAGCACGGCAGTGGAGCCGACCACGCCGTCAGGCAGCCGGTTCAACCGGCAGCTATGGCAGGGGGCGGCATGGCAGCGGCGAGCGATGCAGGGGACATCGGCTATCGCGGACCGACAGCGTGCGCGGCGGCGGGGATCACCTACCGCCAGTTGGACTACTGGGCACGGACGGGACTGGTCGAGCCCAGCGTGCGCCCGGCCTACGGGTCGGGAACCCAGCGCCTCTACAGTTTCCGGGACGTGGTCCTCCTCAAGATCGTCAAGCGGTTCCTGGACACCGGGGTCGCGCTCCAGAACATCCGCACCACGGTCCAGCATCTGCGGGACCGCGGTTTCCAGGACCTCGAACGCATGACGCTGATGAGCGACGGGGCCTCGGTCTACGAGTGCTCCTCGCCCGACGAGGTCGTCAGTCTGCTCCAGGGCGGGCAGGGCGTCTTCGGGATCGCGGTCGGCGTCGTCTGGCGGGATGTGGACGCGGCGCTCTCGCAGTTGCACGGCGAGCGGGTCGACACCGGCGAGACGCTCGTCGGCCACAACCCCGCCGACGAGCTGGCCCGGCGGCGTAACCGCGCGGGCTGAGCACCCCGGGCGAGCGGCCCGACGCGACAGTACGACGGACACGGGACGGTCCGGTGCCCCACGGGGTGCCGGACCGTCCCGTTGTCAGTGCCGTAGGGCAGCATCGACGGTGTGAGACCCGCGCCCACCATCCTTCACCTGGACATGGACGCCTTCTACGCGTCGGCGGAGCAGGCGTCCAAGCCGAGTCTGCGCGGCAAGGCGGTCGTGGTGGGCGGCCTCGGCCCGCGTGGAGTGGTCGCCACCGCCTCGTACGAGGCCCGGAAGCTGGGCGTGCACTCGGCGATGCCCACCGCGCAGGCCCGGCGGCTCGCACCGAACGCGGCCTACCTGGTTCCCCGCTTCTCGCTCTACCGGACGGTGAGCGACCAGGTGATGGAGCTGCTGGGGCGGCTGTCTCCGCTGGTGGAGCCGCTCAGCCTGGACGAGGCCTTCGTGGACCTGGAGGCCGGCGGGACGGCGGACGACTCGGCCTCGGCCCGCGCGACGGGCGAAGGGCTGCGGGCGGCCATCCGGGCGGTGACCGGCCTCAGCGGATCCGTCGGACTGGCCGGTTCCAAGATGCTCGCCAAGATCGCCTCCGAGGAGGCCAAGCCCGACGGGCTGTTCGTCATCGAGCCGGGCACCGAACGCGAGCTGCTCGCCCCCATGTCCGTCCGCATCCTGCCGGGGGTCGGTCCCGCCACCGGCGACCACCTCAGACGTGCCGGGATGACCACCGTCCACGACCTGGCCGAGGCGGGCGAGGCGGAGCTCGTACGGCTGGTCGGCAAGGCCCACGGCCACGGGCTCTACCGGATGGCGCTGGGGCTCGACGACCGGCCGGTGGTCGCAGAGCGGGACGCCAAGTCCGTATCTGTGGAGGACACCTTCGACGTGGACCTGCACGACCGGGTGCGGGTGCGCGCCGAGGTCGAGCGGCTGGCCGTGCGGTGCGTGGAGCGGCTGCGCGGCGCCGACCGGTCGGGCCGCACGGTGGTGCTGAAGGTGCGCCGCTACGACTTCTCCACGCTGACCCGCTCCGAGACGCTCAGAGGCCCCACGGACGACCCCACCGTGGTCCGCGAGGCGGCAGGGCGGCTGCTGGAGTCCGTCGACACCACGGGCGGCGTACGGCTGCTCGGGGTCGGCGTCACGGGTCTCGCCGACTACACGCAGGAGGACCTGTTCGCCCAGGCCGCCGACGCCCGGGAGCTGGCACAGCGCGCCCAGGAGCACCGGGCGCCGGTGGAGGAGGACGGCGGGGAGGAAGCCGCCCCGGAGCCCGACGCGGCCACCGCTGAGCTGCTCGCCGCGCGGCGCTGGCCCGCCGGTCACGATGTGCGCCACGAGGAGCACGGGCACGGCTGGGTGCAGGGGAGCGGCATCGGCCGGGTCACCGTCCGGTTCGAGGAACCGTGGAGCGCGCCCGGCCGGGTCCTCACGTTCCGGATCGACGATCCGCTGCTGCTCCCCGCCGAGCCGCTGCCGCTCGTCCGCGAGGCGCCCGACTACTCCTCCTGGCCCGCCAGCCTGCCGAAGTCCCGGTCGGACGCGGAGTCCTCCGGAGGCGGGGCGTCCAGCCCGTAATGCCGGTACAGCTGCAGCTCCTGCTCGGGCGAGAGGTGCCGGCCGACGCCGAAGTCCGGTGCGCCCTTGATCAACGCCCGGTCGAAGGGGACGCGCAGCGTGTCCTCGACGAACTCGCTGGGCTCCAGCGGGACGAAGGCGTCCCTGCTGAACAGGCCGGTGCGTACGGCCGCCCACTCGGGCACACCCGTCGCGTCGTCGAGATAGACCTCATCCACCGTTCCGATCTTGGCGCCCTTGCGATCGAAGGCCTTGCGGCCGATCAGGCGGCGCGGATCGATATCCGTCTGCACGGTGCCTCCCACTGGTCGCGGCTGCTCAGGGTGGTTCCCGTCGCCCCACCAGCACCACAGAAGTGCAGATCCGTGGTGTCGGCCACTCGAGAGCTCCGGCGCGGTGGCCGCTGGTAGGCTGGCAGTGGCTGCTGACCCCGTGCGGGAGAGTCCTCCGGTGCAGAATCCGGAGGCGCCGAAGGAGCAACTCCTCCCCGGAATCTCTCAGGCCCCCGTACCGCACGGACGAGGTCACTCTGGAAAGCAGGGCGGATCCGTGCGGGCGCAGGCCCGGATGGACCCTGACCCTCACCGACGGTGAAAGTCGGCACGCCCCCGGGCGCGCCGGTGAAGCTCTCAGGTTGAGATGACAGAGGGGGAGGCCGTTCGGGCACCCGCGCCGTGGTGCCCCTCGCAGGTCGTGACAGACCAGGAGGCCTCCACCATGACCCCCCGTCGCACTCCGCTCTCCCAGCTGGAGCAGGGCATTCCGTTCGAGCAGCGCCACATAGGGCCCGACGCCGGGGCCCAGGCGAAGATGCTCGCCCAGGTCGGCTACGGCTCCCTCGACGAGCTGACCGCCGCCGCGGTGCCCGATGTGATCAAGAGCGCGGAGGCCCTGAATCTTCCTTCGGCGCGCACCGAGGCCGAGGTCCTGGCCGAGCTTCGCTCGCTGGCCGACCGCAACCAGGTGCTGGCTCCGATGATCGGCCTCGGCTACTACGGCACCTTCACGCCGCCCGTCATCCTGCGCAACGTCATGGAGAACCCCGCGTGGTACACGGCCTACACGCCGTACCAGCCGGAGATCTCCCAGGGCCGGCTCGAAGCCCTCCTGAACTTCCAGACGATGGTCGCCGAGCTGACCGGGCTGCCCACCTCCGGCGCCTCCCTGCTCGACGAGGGCACCGCGGCCGCCGAGGCGATGGCCCTCGCCCGGCGCGTCGGCAAGGTGAAGAAGGGCGTCTTCCTGGTCGACGCCGACACCCTGCCCCAGACCGTCGCGGTCATCGAGACCCGCGCCGAGCCGACCGGCGTCGAGGTCGTCGTCGCCGACCTGAGCGAGGGCATCCCCGCCGAGATCGCCGAGCGCGGCGTCTTCGGCGTCCTGCTCCAGTACCCGGGCGCCTCCGGTGCCGTGCGCGCCATCGAGCCCGTCATCGAGCAGGCCCACGAGCTGGGCGCGATCGTCACCGTCGCCGCCGACCTGCTGGCCCTCACGCTGCTCACCTCGCCCGGCGCGCTCGGCGCCGACATCGCGGTCGGCACGACCCAGCGCTTCGGTGTCCCGATGGGCTTCGGCGGCCCGCACGCCGGCTTCATGGCGGTCCGCGAGAAGTTCGCCCGCTCCCTGCCCGGCCGCCTCGTCGGCGTCTCCGTCGACGCGGACGGCAACAAGGCCTACCGCCTGGCCCTCCAGACCCGCGAGCAGCACATCCGCCGCGAGAAGGCCACCAGCAACATCTGTACCGCGCAGGTCCTCCTCGCCGTCATGGCCGGGATGTACGCGGTCTACCACGGCCCCGAGGGGCTGCGGACGATCGCCCGCCGCACCCACCGCTACGCCGCGATCCTCGCCGACGGTCTCCGTAACGCCGGGGCCGACGTCGTGCACGGCGCGTTCTTCGACACCCTGACCGTGCGCGTGCCCGGCAAGGCCGTGGACATCGTCGCGGACGCCCGCGAGCGCGGGGTCAACCTCCGCCTCGTCGACGCCGACCACGTCTCCGTCGCCTGCGACGAGACCACCACCCGCTCCCAGATCTCCGCCGTCTGGGCGGCCTTCGGCGCAGAGGGCGACATCGAGGCGCTGGACGGCACGGTCGCCGACGCGCTGCCCGAGGCGCTGCTGCGCTCCGACGACATCCTGACCCACCCGGTCTTCCACCAGCACCGCTCCGAGACCGCGATGCTGCGCTACCTGCGCAAGCTCGCCGACCGCGACTACGCGCTGGACCGCGGCATGATCCCGCTCGGCTCCTGCACCATGAAGCTGAACGCGACGGCCGAGATGGAGTCGATCACCTGGCCCGAGTTCGGCGCGCTGCACCCCTTCGCCCCGGCCGAGCAGGCGCAGGGCTTCCTCACCCTCATCCGCGAGCTGGAGGAGCGCCTCGCCGAGGTCACCGGCTACGACGCGGTGTCCATCCAGCCGAACGCCGGCTCCCAGGGCGAGTTCGCGGGTCTGCTGGCCGTCCGCGCGTACCACCGGGCCAACGGCGACGAGCAGCGCACCGTCTGCCTCATCCCGTCCTCCGCGCACGGCACCAACGCCGCCAGCGCCGTCATGGCGGGCATGAAGGTCGTCGTGGTGAAGACCGCCGACGACGGCGAGGTCGACATCGCGGACCTGCGAGCCAAGATCGAGCAGCACCGCGACGAGCTGGCCGTGCTCATGATCACCTACCCGTCCACGCACGGGGTGTTCGAGGAGCACGTCGCCGACATCTGCGGCGAGGTGCACGACGCGGGCGGCCAGGTCTACGTCGACGGCGCCAACCTCAACGCGCTGGTCGGGCTCGCCAAGCCCGGCAAGTTCGGCGGAGACGTCTCGCACCTCAACCTGCACAAGACCTTCTGCATCCCGCACGGCGGCGGCGGCCCCGGCGTCGGCCCGGTCGGTGTCCGCGCGCACCTCGCCCCGTACCTCCCCAACCACCCCCTCCAGCCCGCCGCGGGCCCGGAGACCGGTGTGGGCCCGATCTCGGCCGCCCCGTGGGGCTCCGCGGGGATTCTGCCGATCTCGTGGGCGTACGTCCGCCTGATGGGCGGCGAGGGCCTCAAGCGGGCCACGCAGGTCGCCGTGCTGGCCGCGAACTACATCGCCAAGCGGCTGGAGCCGCACTTCCCGATCCTCTACAACGGCCCGGCCGGACTGGTCGCCCACGAGTGCATCGTGGACCTGCGCCCGATCTCCAAGGCGACCGGCGTCTCCATCGACGACGTGGCCAAGCGCCTGATCGACTACGGCTTCCACTCGCCGACCATGTCGTTCCCGGTGGCCGGCACGCTGATGATCGAGCCGACCGAGAGCGAGGATCTCGCGGAGCTCGACCGGTTCTGCGACACCATGATCGCGATCCGCGCCGAGATCGAGAAGGTCGCGTCGGGGGAGTGGAGCAAGGACGACAACCCGCTCGCCAACGCCCCGCACACCGCCGCCGCGCTCGGTGGCGACTGGAACCACGGCTACAGCCGCGAGGAGGCCGTCTTCCCGGCCGGAGTGTCCGCCGCGGACAAGTACTGGCCGCCGGTCCGCCGGATCGACGGGGCATTCGGCGACCGGAACCTGGTCTGCTCCTGCCCGCCGCTGGACGCGTACGACGACTGAGACAGCCTGTCGCAGTGCGTGTGCCGTGAGCGGCGTGCGCCGGACATGCGTCGGGGCCGGTGCGGAGATCTCTCCGGGCCGGCCCCTTTTTCGTACGACTTCTCCCGTACGACTTCTCCCGTACGGCTTCTTCCGTGCGGCCGCTCTCAGGCGGCCTTCACCACGCGTCCGGCTGCCAGCGGCCGGTGCGGGGCGATGATCTGCCCGTCGGGCAGCAGTTCGCCGGTGTCCTCGAAGAGCAGGACGCCGTTGCACAGGAGGCTCCAACCCTGTTCGGGGTGGTGGGCGCTCAGGCGGGCGGCCTCCCGGTCGGGTGAATCGGCGGTGGGGCAGGTTGGCTGGTGCTGGCACATGGATGGGTTCTTTCGCTGCGTCGAGTCGAATGTCGTGCGGCTGGATGAGGTGTTCATGGCCGCCCCCGTATCAGTCGGTCCGGTCCCAGTGTTGCCCTACGGGGAAGATTCCGCAGGGATTTCGCTGCAGCACCCGTACTCCTCCCATGACGCATCACCCGCGCGGACGGTTCACCGCAACTGCACTGTCCCTTTGGGTGGTTCGGGGTGGCCGGATGGGGCTAGTCCGAGTGGGCGTCACAGCGCCCCCGCGGCAACCCCTCGCGCCGGCCCGGTGCGCGGGCGGTTCGGGGTCGCCACGGGGGCGCTGTGCCGGGGCGGCGGCGGTCAGGCCGAGCTGAGGAGCGGCCCGGGGGCCACGCGCAGCGAGATGACGGGCAGCAGATCGGCGACCCGGTGGGGTCTATGGGCGGCGATGCCCGGCGGGGCCGGCGCCAGGGGCACCAGGACGTCCGTCGGCGCGAGCACCCCGTCGGCGGGATCGGCCTCGGTGTCGCCGTGCAGCCAGAGGGTGAGCATGTACAGCTCCGGGATGGACAGAAGCCGCGCCTGGCAGACGGTGGCCGACGCCTCCGCCTGCCGGACGGCCAGCTCCGTCGAGGCGAGGTAGGGCCCCTCGAAGAAGTGCGAGAACGTCCAGCCGTCCGGGGTGAGCACGGTGTCCGCCGCGGCGACCGCGCGGCCCTCGCTCCGGATCAGGAAACGCCAGGCCGCGAGGCGTGTCAGCGGCGCTTCCCCGGTGGGAGCGATCCGGTCCAGCACATGCACGGGAAGCGGCAGTTCGGGGCTCAGCGGTCCCTGGACGGACCGGAGGGCGGAGGTTCGGGCTTCGCGGACGGCGGTGGGAGAACCGATCGCCGCGAGAACGCTGCGCAGGGCGGGCGCGGGAGCCGAGGGGACATGCAGCGGCATGGTGGGTCGCCTCTCACTTCGGAGACACGGTGGAGCTTGGGCGGGTGCAGACGGCGCTGTCGGCGTGCGGGCCAGAGGAGGCCGGTGACGGGCGAGTCGTATCAACTCTCTGCCTCGTTGAGCGGAGTTTATATGACGCGTGTTCACACAGTGTTTCCGCTAGCAGGCGGGGATATGTCGCACAAGGCGCCATCCGGCCTTCGAATCGCGGTATTCCTGCTGATTTGATCTGCCCCGGTCGGTGTCGACCTGGCACCCTTCCGGTGGCACGGACGGCCGAAACTCGTCGGCGTTTCCACCACGCATGCACCGGCCGAAAATGCCCCGTGCCGCATGCCGTGCGAATGTGCCTCCGGTCTCCTTCAACCAGACTATCGGGTATCGGAGGCCCGTGGGGGCGTTACGGATCACTTCCACTGGGCACTATCGAACGTGATGCGAGCGGCCTGGGCCGCGGGCCGCCCACTGGAGGAAGGACCCCTCGATGGGGGAGAAGGTCGTGGCGGGAGCCTTTGACCTGTCCGATCGACAGGCGTACCGCACGAAGCTCAACCGGTGTCTGGAGGGGTTGGGCAGACTGCTGGAGGAGCGGAGGTTCGACCGGCCGCGGAACCTGATGGGGCTGGAGATAGAGCTGAATCTCGCGGGCTCCGACGGGATGCCCCGGATGATGAATCAGCAAGTGCTCCAGCGCATCGCGAGCCGGGATTTCCAGACCGAACTGGGGATGTTCAATCTCGAAGTCAATATCGTTCCGCACCGCCTCGGCGGACGCGTATTCGATCAGCTCTCGGAGGAGTTGCGGACCGGCCTCGCCTATGCGCACCGCAAGGCGGGGGAGGTGGACGCGGGGATCGTGATGATCGGAATCCTGCCCACCCTGGGGGAGCACGACGTAGTGTCCGCGAATCTCTCGGACGTGGACCGCTACACCCTGCTCAACGACCAAATGGCGGCCGCCCGGGGGGAGGATTTCACCCTGGATATCGAAGGCGTCGAGCGGTTGGTCTGCACCTCGCCCTCGATCGCCCCGGAATCGGCCTGCACCTCGGTGCAGCTTCATCTCCAGGTGACGCCGGGGCGGTTCGCCGACGTCTGGAACGCCGCCCAGGCGATCACCGGCGTCCAGATCGCGCTGGGCGCCAACGCCCCCTTCCTGTTCGGCAAGGAGCTGTGGCGCGAATCCCGGCCGCCGCTGTTCCAGCAGGCCACCGACGTACGGCCGCCGGAGCTGGTGAACCAGGGGGTGCGTCCCAGGACCTGGTTCGGGGAGCGCTGGATCGGCTCCGCGCACGAGCTGTTCGAGGAGAACCTGCGCTACTTCCCGCCGCTGCTGCCGATCTGCGACGACGAGGACCCGCTGGAGGTGCTGGACGAGGGCGGGGTGCCCGAGCTGGGCGAACTGGTCCTGCACAACGGCACCGTCTACCGCTGGAACCGCCCGGTGTACGGGATCGCCGACGGCGTTCCCCATCTGCGGGTGGAGAACCGCGTCCTGCCCGCCGGGCCGACGGTCACCGATGTGATCGCCAACGCCGCCTTCTACTACGGGCTCGTGCGGGCGCTCGCCGAGGAGTCCCGGCCGGTGTGGAGCCGGCTGCCGTTCGAGGCCGCCGAGGAGAATTTCACCGAGGCCTGCCGGCACGGCATCGAGGCCGAGATGCTCTGGCCCCGGTCCGGCCGCTCCGGTGGACTGGCCAGGATCCCCGCCGTACAGCTGGTGCTGGAGGAACTGCTGCCGCTGGCCGCCGCCGGGCTGGACGCCTGGCACATCGAGCCCGCGGACCGGGACCACTATCTCGGCGTGATCGAGGAGCGCTGCAAGCGGCGCGTCAACGGGGCCTCCTGGCAGGTGGCCACGTACGACCGGGCCCTGGAGGCCGGGCTCGGACGGGAGGCGGCGCTCGCGGCGATGACGCGGCGCTACGCCGAGCTGATGCACGCCGGGGAGCCGGTGCACACCTGGCCGGTGGGCTTCCCGGCGCCCTGAGGCGCGCACGTACGGGGGGAGTGACGGGACCGGGTCGCGGGCCCGTCACCCCGGTGCCGCGCCGTGCGGTGCGGTGCGGCACCGTGCGGTGCCGTGGGGTACGTCGGTCCGGCCCGTCACTCCTGGGCGGCGCGGCCGTTCTGGCCCGCCGCCATGATGGCCTGGAGGATCACCGCCTGGATCTCCGCCGGGTCGCTCACCTCGTAGCCGTCGCCGCCGGTGACCCGGGCGATCTCGGCGACCTCGTCGCGGTCCGCGTCCGGGCCCACCGCGACCGCGATGACCGGGACGGGGCGCTCCGGGTCGACGAGCTCCTTCAGCTCCGCGACGAGCCCGCTGCGCGAGATGCCGTCCGTGTCCTGGTTGGAGCCGTCGGTGAGGATCACCAGGGCGTTGAACTTCCCCTTCACAAACGTCGACCGGGCCTCCCTGTACGAGGCCAGCGTCGTGTCGTACAGCCCCGTCGCACCACCCGGTACCGGCTGGAGTGCCGCGAAGGCCGCCGTGAGCTTCTCCCGGTGGGTGCCGCCGCCCTCGGCCTGATCGCCGAGCCGCTTCGTCTCCATGAGCCGCCGGTAGTCCTTCTCGCCGTCCAGCGTGGTGGCGAACTCCCACAGCCCGATCTCGTCGTCCGGGGTGAACTGGCCCAGCGCCTGGATCAGCGACTCCTTGGTGACGTCCATCCGGGACTGGTTCCGGCCCGGCACGAGGGTCGCCATGGAGCCGGAGGCGTCGACCACCGTGGTCAGCCGGGCGCTCTGCACGGTGATCGTCCACATCCCGAGCGTCTCCCGCAACGCCTCCGCCGAGGGAGCCTCCGCGGCCGGTCCGGCGTACGGCTGGGGCTTTCTGCCGCCGGCTGCCGCGACGAGGGAGTCCTTCGCGCTGCCGTCGCCGGCCCGGAAGCCGTGCTCGGCGAACGTGGCCTGAGCCTCCCGGTCGCCCAGCAGGTTCATGAAGCGCAGGGCCGCGCGGGACTCCGCGGTGCTCAGCCGCGCCTCGTTCACCAGGGTGTACGGGTAGTCCAGCAGCGGGGTGCCGTCCTCGGGGTAGAAGAGGTCCAGCTTGCCGGCGCCGGTCGCCTCCGCGTTGTGCGCGAAAGCGGCCTGCTCGGAGATCAGGACCGCCTGGTTGCGCTTCGGATTGCCCTCCTCGGCCCCGGACGTGCTCCGCGCCAGGGTCTCCAGCACCTGGGCGTCGCCGTCCGACATCCGCTCGGCGAGCACCTTCGCGGTCTGGGCGACCCGGGTGTCGCTGTCCCCGCCCTGCCGCGCGGACGAGGCGCCGATGCCGGAGAGCGCCAGCAGCCCGGTGGCGCTGCGCGCCGGGTCCGCCGCGCCGAGCCGCACCCGGTCCGAACCTAGGGTTCCGGCGACCAGCTCGGCCCAGGTGTACGTCTTCTTGGGCCAGCCCAGCGACCGTGAGGCGGACGGCACCATCGCCAGGGCCACCGGGGAGGACGCCACCGAATCGGACGGGGAGACGGGAACGCCCTCGCCCAGCCCCTTGGCCCGCTCCAGCCACAGGTCGGAGTCCGGCAGCCAGACCTGGAAGCCGGGTTCCGCGTCGTTCGCCGCGAGGGCCGCGGCGACCTTGTGCGAGTCGCGGGCCAGCACCTCCACCGCGAGGCAGTGGCCGTCGGCCTTCACCTCGGCCGCGCGTGCCTGCTCGGCCACGGAGCGTACGGCGGGGGCGATGTCCGGGGACGCGACGACGGACAGGTGCACGGCGGAGTCCTCGCAGGACTCGGAGAACGACAACAGGCCGCCCTTGGCCGCTACCGCCGTCCCCGTCGCCACGGCGAGGACGAGCAGGGTGGCGATGACGACCGTACGACGCCGGCGCCGGGCGCTCGGGTGGTCCCGGCGTCCCCCCGCCGCGTGGCCGTCGGGCAAGCTATGACGTCCCATGTCGGTGGTACCCCTCCTTGAGGATGAAGCAAGGAAAAGAAACAAGGAAAAGGGGGCCCCGACCATCAGCGATGGTGGTCGTCCCCCGGCCTGTCACGCATGATCTTCGTACCTGTATTCGAGACCCTAGCGGGATGGTCGGTGGGATGAGACGCGATTGCAGAACAAAAGGCAGGTGTACAGGTGGAGGCCGGGCGCGTGGCTGATTCTTTTCCTCAAGAGGCCGTGTCACGAAGGATCTTGCGGTCCGAGGTGGTGCTGGTCCTGGCGCTCTCCCTGGGCGCCAGCGCGGTGTCGGCCCTCATCAGTTTTGTTGGATCCCTGACCAAACCGGGAGGATTGAAGGACCAGGCGGCGACACTCAACGGCTCGTACGCTCCCGGCCGTCCATGGCTTGATCTGGCCTGGCAAATGTTCGGGATCGCAACGGCTCTGGTGCCGGTCGCGCTGGTCGCGCATCTGCTGATCCGGGAGGGAGCGGGCCTGCGGGCCATCGGCTTCGACCGGACGAAGCCCGGGTTCGACCTCGGCCGGGGAACCCTGGTCGCGGCCGGCATCGGCAGCGCCGGCCTCGCCTTCTACCTCGTGGCGCGAGCCACCGGGTTCAACCTGACGGTCGTGCCCGAATCCCTGCCCGAGGTCTGGTGGAAGTTCCCCGTACTGATCCTCTCGGCGATCCAGAACTCCGTGGTGGAGGAGGTCATCGTCGTCGGGTATCTGCTGCGCAGGCTCGGGCAGTTGGGCTGGACGCCGATGGCCGCCCTGGTGGCCAGCTCCGTACTGCGCGGGTCGTACCACCTCTACCAGGGGATCGGCGGCTTCATCGGCAACCTGGTCATGGGCGTCGTCTTCGTGCTGCTCTACCGGCGCTGGGGCCGGGTGGGCCCGCTGGTCGTCGCGCACGCGCTCCTGGACATCGGGGCGTTCGTCGGATACGCCCTGCTCGCGGGGCGGGTGGACTGGCTGCCGACGCCTTAGGTGTATTGACCCGCGTCAACAACCCTGCGGGTCAATACACCTAGGAGCCTGCTCCGGGGTTCACAAGGTGGTGAGCAGTTCGCCGTCGATCACCGTCACCGCGCTGCCGGTCAGCAGGGTGCGCCCGCCGCGCAGCGCGGTGCGCACCAGGCCGGAGCGGGCGGACGCCTGGAGGCCGGTCAGGTCGTCGCGGCCGAGGCGGGCCGACCAGAAGGGGGCCAGCGCGGTATGGGCGCTGCCGGTGACCGGGTCCTCGTCGATGCCGACGCCCGGGAAGAAGCCGCGCGAGACGTAGTCGTACCCCCGGGCGGGGTCCTCGGCCGCGGCGGTGGCGATGACGCCGCGCCGGGAGTGGGCCACCAGCGCGGCGAAGTCCGGGGCCAGTGCCCGTACGGTCGCCTCGTCGCGGAGTTCGACGAGCAGGTCGCCGATGTGCTCGCCGGTGTCGTGCACCGATACGGGGTCCGCCCCGAGGGCGTCGGCGAGACCGTACGGCACCGGCTCCTCGGCCAGCGGGGCGGTGGGGAAGTCGAGGGTGAGGGAGCCGTCCGGGTGGGCGGTGGAGGTGAGGATCCCGCAGCGCGCGGTGAAGCGTACGGTGCCGGTGGCCCGCCCCGTGGTGTGCAGGACGTGGGCGGTGGCGAGCGTCGCGTGCCCGCACATGTCCACCTCGGTGGCCGGGGTGAACCAGCGCAGCGCCCAGTCGGCCGTGCCGCCCGGCGGCAGCGGGTGCGCGAAGGCCGTCTCGGAGAGATTGACCTCGGCGGCGATCTCCGAGAGGCGTTCGGCGGCCGGGAACGCGTCGCCCTCCAGGAGGAGCACGCCGGCGGGGTTTCCGGAGAAGGGGCGGTCGGTGAACGCGTCGACGATACGAATCCTCATGCCGCGACCGTAGAGCGCCCGCGCGGAGACGGGCCAAGGCCAATTCCGGGTGTCTGGCCCCTGCCCGCCCGCCCGCGCCCGCGGGGATCCGTCGCTCACCGATGACTCCCCGGGCCCGGGAGCGTCACCAGGAGGAGAGAACGTACGCACTCGCCATCGGAGGGCGTACGCACCCCGGAGCAGGAGGGAGTGGCATGCGCACCCTTGCGATCACCCAGAACATCACCGTCGACGGCTCGGTCGAAATGATCACGGACTGGTTCGATCCCCAGGGCCAGGCGGGCGAGGACATGAGCGACGTGCTGGAGGAGAGCCATCGCCAGGACGAGCGTGCCGACGCGCTGCTCCTCGGGCGGCGGACGTTCGAGGACTTCCGCGGCTACTGGCCGCTGCAGACCGATGACCCCACGGGTATCACCGCCTACCTCGACCGGGTGGCCAAGTACGTGGTTTCCGGCACCCTCACCGACCCCGGGTGGCAGAACTCGACGGTGCTGAACGGCGATCCCGTCGACTGGGATCCGGTGGCCGCCCTCCGCAGCGAGAACGAGGCCTACGCCCTGCTCTGCTCGGGGCTGGACGCCGATCAGCAGCGCACCTACGACCGGCTGGTGGCCGCCGGTGTCCTGCCGGACGAGGACCGGGGCCGTGCGGCTGCCCGTTGATCCGCAGGCGGGCATCGCCCGCCTGGCCTGGGTGGCCTGCCCCGCCTGCGACGCCCCCCGCCACTGCGCGACCTGCGCGGACCGCCGCACATGCGGCGCGCACTGGCGCTATCTGATCTCCAGCAACGGTCCGGTCCTGCACCTCCAGTGCCCCGGCTGCACGCACACCTGGTCGCTCGACGCCCGGCCAGGGCGTACGCCGGTCGAGCTCAGGCCGGGGCGTACCGCTGGAGGGTGATCCCGCTGCGCGGGCCCCAGCCCGGCGACGACCTCGGCCCGTCGCCGGGCTTCCTCGAAGGTCAGGTCGATGGTGAAGGGGGTGAGCTCGGTTGCCCTGCCCTGGTTCATGGCCGCTCTTCCGGTGCGGGGCGTGAAACCTCACCATCCGTACCGGCCCTCTGTGACGCCGGGGAAGGGTGACCTGAGTCGCCCGGTGGGGCTTCGGCCTCGCCGTCCCGGGGCTGCGTCCTCTGACAGGCGGGCGAGGACGGGCGGTTGTCCGTACGGGGGTGCTCACGGCGGTCCGGTTCGCGCGCGGCCCTGTGGCGCACGTCATGTCGCGGGCCACCGTCCCAGGCGGGCGAGCGTCCCAGGCGGGCGAGCGGGGAGGCGGCCATGACGGCGGGGGACAGCATCATGCCCGCGGCCGTCACCAGGAGGGCGGCGCGCAGAGCCCACTCCTGCGCGAGGAGGCCGCCGAGCAGCGAGCCGAGCGGGGTGAGACCCATCCCGACGAAGGTGATCGTCGCGGCCGCACGTCCCTGCATCCCGTCCGGTGTGACGGCCTGCCGCACCGACATGAGCGTGACGTTCACCAACTGGCTGAAGGTCCCGAAGACGAAGTTGACGGCGAGGAGCACGAGGACCGTCGCGGCCGAGGAGCCGTGCAGGGCCGGCACGCACAGCAGCGCCCCGTTGCCGAGCGCCGCCGCCGAGAGGAGCACCCGGCCGTGGCCGAACCGGCCCGGCAGCCGTGCGGCCAGGACGGAGCCCAGCAGTGCGCCCGGCCCGGTCGCCGCGAGGGCGAGGCCGATGGTGGCGCCCGTCAGATGCAGTTCGCGCGGGAGGAAGAGCAGGTAGACGGTCATCGTGGCCGCGAAGAAGAGCTGGAAGGCGGCCGAGGCGAGGCACACGGCCCGCAGCCAGGGGTTTCCGGCCACGAAGCGAAGGCCCTCGTGGATCCGGTGCCGGACCCCGGCGGCTCGTTCCGGGTGCTCCCCGGCACGTGCCACGCGCTCGGGTGCGGCCTCGGACCGGCGGATCCGCCGCAGGGACATGAACGACACCGCGAAGAACAGCGCGCCGGAGGCGGTGGCGACCGGCGCCGACAGCAGCGACACCAGCGCTCCGCCGAGCGCGGGACCGCCGATCTGCGCCGCGGACCGGCTGCCTTCCAGCGCGCTGTTGCCCTGGACGAGCTGGTCGCGCCGCACCATCCGTACGAGGGAGGCCTGATACGCCACGTCGAAGAGGACGGACAGGGCTCCGACGGTGAACGCGACCACGAACAGCGCCGGCAGGCCGAGCAGCCCGAAAAGTCCGGCCACGGCGGCCGCGCCCAGGGCGACGGCACGGGCGGCGTCGGTGAGCACCATCACCGTGCGGGCACGCCACCGGTCCACCCACGCACCGGCGAGGAGCGCGAGCAGCAGGATCGGCGCCTGCCCCACCGCGCGGAGAGCGCCCAACTGCCCCGCGCCCGCGTCGAGCGTCAGGACGGCGAGGAGCGGCAGCACGACGAGCGTCGTGTGTTCGCCGAGCTGGGAGGCCGTCTGCCCGGCCCAGAGCCGGCGGAAGTCGCCGTCCCGCCACAGGCGCGTCGGCACGGAGGAAGGAGAGGGAGGAGGAGAGGCGGGGGAGGCGGGGG
>NZ_JAFEUF010000083.1:22847-27982 GCF_016901035.1 Streptomyces durocortorensis | reverse complement strand
GTGTCCCGGGTTTGGGGGTCGTCGGGGGACCTCACCACCCCGCACCGCATCGGCGAACGCCTCGCCCACCCCGACGCCCAACTGGAGCGGGCCGGCGGCTACGACCACTGCTGGGTCCTGCGCCCCGCCGCACCCGGCACCCTGCGCCGCGCCGCCCGCCTCACCGCCCCCGGCGACCGGCGCACCCTGGAGCTGTGGACCACCGAACCGGGCCTCCAGATCTACACCGCCAACCAGCTCGACGGCGCGTTCACCGACGGCACCGGCCGCCGCCACCAGCGCCACGGCTCCCTCTGCCTGGAAACCCAGCACCTCCCGGACTCACCCAACCGCCCCGGCCACCCGAGCACGGTGCTGCGTCCCGGATCCGTGCTGCGCAGCCGTACCGAATGGCGCTTCCCGCATCTGGCGGAGTAGGCACGCATCCGGGCGGCCGGGCCGTGCGTATTGTTCGCCCTTACACAGGTGAACAGGGAGATTTCGAGGGTGGGGACCTGATGGTGTTCAAGAGCGGACGAAGACTGGTGGCGGTGGCGACACTGCTGGCGGCGGTCGGACTGACCTCGGCATGCGGGGACGGCACCGAACCGGCCGACGCGGCGGGAGAACCCGGGAACGCGACCAGCACCGCGGCCGGGAAACCGGTGCAACGCACGGAACCACTGACCGCCGCCGAGCTGAAGCCCGCGCTGCTCACCGCGGAGCAGGTCGTCGGATTCGAGATCACGGGAAGCAGCGCGCGGGACGGCGCCGCCGAGGAACCCTCCTACGACGCCGAGGAGACCGTCTCCCCCGAGGCATGTCGGCCGGTGCGCGACGCCACCAGGGGCGACGACCAGGAGACCGCCGCGGCCCAGTCGACCATGTACCGGGGCAAGAGCGCCCTGGCGCCCAGGAGTACCAACCTGCTGAGCTACCCGGAGGAGGCCGCCCGGACCCGCATGACGCGACTGCGTGTGGCCCTCGGGTCATGCGACCGTTTCCGCGTGAGCAACGCGTTCGGCAAGTCCTCCCTCACGAGCGAGGTGCTGAAGGCTCCGGACCTCGGGGACGAAGCCCTGCGGTTCCGCACGCTGTCGCGGATGGACGAGACGGGCTTCGCCTGGAAGCTGGTGACGGCGGTACGCGTCGGAGGCGTCATCGCGACGATGGACGTCCAGGAGATCACCGGGCCCCTGTCTCCCCAGAAGCTCGCCACGTTCAAGCCCGAGCCGGGCCCCGACGAAGCGGTCATCGCCAGACTCGTCGAGAACGTCACCGACGCCCAGGGCGCCTGAGGGCTGTGACGACCCGCCGCACCGTGAGAAGTATCTGCTGCGCACGGTGCGACGGGGCGTGACGGGAGGCCGGTTCCGCTACTTCAGATACGGCCCCGCCGCGCCGATCTTCCCCGGCGCGGCGTTCTTTCCGCCGAGGTCAAGGACGTACACACGCAGGTTGCCCTTCCCGGGGGCCGGGACCGCGAGGCTGCCGCCGGTTACCTGCTGGGTGTCGCCCGTGACGGCGTCCTTGTACGTGCCGTTCGGGATGCCGGTGTACGTGGCGTTCCCGGAGACCGTCACCAGCGCGAAGCTGTCCGTGCCGCTCGCCGCGTCCGTGTAGCGGCGCTTGTACGCCATCGAGCCGCTGATGCCCTCCGTGGAGTACTGGCCCATCTGCAGTGCCGGCACGGCCCGTCGGATCTCGTTCAGCCGCTGGAGGTGCTTGGCCAGCGGGGCGGCCAGGGTGTCGGCGACCTTGCCGGTGGCCGAGGAGACCTTTCCGAAGTCCGAGGCCGTCACCTCACCGGACAGGTGGTCCCCGAAGTAGGCCCGTCCGGTCGTCGCCAGGGGACACGTCGGCCCGCAGTCGATCTTCTTCCCCTTCTGGAACTCGATCTCGGAGCCGTAGTAGAGCGTCGGGATGCCCCGGAAGGTCCACATCAGCGACATGTTCTCGGCCCAGGCGTCCGTACCGCCGGTGTAGCGCTCGCTGCTCTTGTTGGGGCCGTAGTCGTGGCTGTCGACGTAGACGACGTTGTACGTGGGGTCGTTGACCGAGTCGTCGGAGTCCTTGCCGTTGTGGAACGCGTTGTCCGCGTCACCGAAGTTCATGTGCATCCGCATGTCGATGATGTTCATCCCGGAGAACCGGCTGCGGTCGGGCGCGTGGTAGGCGTTGCCCTTGAGGAACGCGTTGTCCGAGACGGGCTGGGACGCTGTGCCCTTCTGCTGCTCGTAGTCGTACATCTCCAGCGCGGCCTTCTCGTCGTCCGCGCTGTACTCCCCCCGCTCCTTCCAGGTGAAGAACTGCGCCGAGTGGTTGACCGAGCCTCGGTTCCACTTGTCGTTGACGAAGGCCGCGACCTCGCCGAAGACGAAGAAGTTCTTCGCCGCCTCCGCGCCGAACCGCTGCGTGACACGCTCCTGGATCGCGGGCAGGAAGCGGCGGTTCCAGGTGGTGCGGGGGATGTGCACCGCCGTGTCGAGCCGGAAGCCGTCGACGCCCATGTCGATGTACTTGTTGTACGCGCCGATCAGATAGTTCTGGACCTGGGCGTTCTCGGTGTTGAAATCGGCGAGGTCGTCGTGCAGCCAGCAGGAGCGGGAGTCCTCGCCCTCCCAGTTGCCGATCCAGCAGTTGTGGTAGAGCGCCTTCGGGAACATGCCCGAAGTGGGGCTCGGCCACTGGCAGTTGTATATGCGGTAGCCCTCCGGTGAGGTGTGCCCGGTCGGTGTGCCCCAGCCCACGCAGGTGTTGCCGGTCGGCTCGGCCGTGGACCACAGATCGCCGTTGTAGTACGACTTCCCCGACTTGGGCTCGACGGTGAGACCGTCGTACGCGAAGCCGTCGTTCCTCTCGTCGTAGTACCAGCTCCACTGACTGTCGCGGACGCCGTACGCCTTCGGGGTGAACAGGCCCTTGGCGCCCCACCGCGAGGAGTGGTTGTGGACGACGTCCTGGTAGATCTTCATGCCCTTGGCGTGGGCGGCGTTGATGAGGTCCTGGTACGAGGCGCCGGCGGACTCCAGGCGTGGGTCGACCTTGTAGAAGTCGTAGCCGTGGTAGCCGTGGTAGTCGTAGTCCGACCGGTTGAGGACGACCGGTGTCACCCAGATCGCCGAGAACCCGAGCCCTTTGATGTAGTCGAGCTTCTGCACCAGACCCTTGAAGTCCCCCCGGAACATGGGGTCGTTGTTGGTGGCGTTGCCGGACTTGTCGTGCTGGCTGCCGCCCCGGTTGTTCGTGGGGTCGCCGTCGTTGAAGCGGGCGGTCAGCACGAAGTAGATCGGGTCCTTGCGGGGATCGGTGCCCAGCGGTGTGCCCGTGGCCGGAGCGGTCGGCTTCTCACCGGTGGTGGCGGTGGCCGCCGCGGACCCGCCCGACAGGTTCCCGGCGGCGTCGACGGCCCGCACGGTGTAGCGGTAGGCGGTTTTCGCCTCAAGTCCGGTGTCGGCAAATACGGTGGAGCCGACATCGGTGACGAAGGTGCCCTTCGTTCCGCCCGTCCGCGTGACCTGATACTTCGTCACCCCCCGGTTGTCGGTCGAGGGTTCCCAGCTCACCAGGACGGACACCCCGTCGGCCGCGGCCTTCACCGCGGTGGGTGCGGAGGGTGCCTCGGTGTCCGGCTCCTCGGCAGCGCAGGGGTCCTTCGCCGTGGCGGTCACCTTGCGGTCCTTCACGGTGGTGAGTCCGGCGGGGAGGGTGTAGTCGCTGCCGTTGTTGTTGTCCCAGACCCCGCTGCCGTTGTTGAACGTGACCTGGAGGCCGGTTGCGCTGCCCAGGTCCACGGTCCGCCGCACCCAGCCGGTGCACGCCGCCTCCATACCGACACCCGGGACCGTGGTCCAGGCTCCGCCGTGCGGGCGGTAGTGCAGGTTGACGGTGGACCAGCCGACGGTGGACGTCGCGTAGTAGACCGAGGCGGTGTCGGGTCCGGTGGGGTCCGGCTCCTCGGGGTTCGTGCCCGCACAGGGGTCGCTGTGCGCCACGACCCCGTCCTTGACGGTGATTCTCCCGGTGCCCAGGTCGTAGTTCTTACTCGCGTTGTTGTCCCAGGTGCCCGACCCGTCGGTGAACGTCGCCTTGAGTCCGCCCGCGTCCCCGAGCGGGACCGTCAGCTTGACCCAGTCCGCGCAGGCGGCCTGCATCCGGGTGCCGGGGACGGCGGTCCAGGAGCCTCCGTCGGGGGAGTAATGCAGGTAGTACGCCGACCAGTCGCGGGTCTTCGTCGAGTAGAAGACGGTCGCCGAGCTCTCGGCGGCGGCGGAGGAGGCGACGGGTTCGCTCGCCGGGGCGGGACGCGCTTGCGGTACGACGGTCAGGAGTCCCAGCAGCCCGGCCGCTGCCACGGCCGCCGCGAGCGGTCGGCGCAGCAGCCGGTGAGGAGTGCGTCTCATACGTGTCTCCAGGGAGGGGAGAACCCTGACGCGCCTCGGGGTTCGGTGGGTGAACACGGTCCGGCGGAAAGCCCTGCCGGAATGTTGCTGCAATTCCTTGCGGGGTGGAAGTTACCGGTGCATGACAGGTGCGTAAAGGGATCCGGCACCCACGGTCCGCCCGGAATGGTCGGCCGGGCCCGGTTGTTCGCACGGTCATGACCTTCTCCGTCGATGTGACCGTGCGCGGCTACGAGCTCGACACCCAGGGCCACCTGAACCAGGCCGTCTACCTCCAGTACGCGGAGCACGCCCGCTGGGAGCTGCTGCGCGCCGCCGGGCTCCCCCAGGAGAAGCTGCTCGCCGGCGGCATCGGCCCGGTCCAGTTGGAGGTCACCGTCAAGTACCGCCGCGAGCTGCGGGGCGGCGAGCGCGTACGGGTCACCTGCCGGTTCGACTACGGCACGGGGAAGACGTTCACGCTGGCGCAGCAGATCATCACGGAGGACGGCACGGTGGCCGCGGAGATCACCGGAGTGGCCGGCGTCCTCGATCTCGCCGAACGCCGCCTCGTTCCGGACCCGCAGGGCCGCCTGGCTGCCCTGGCGGGCAACCCGGACCTGCTGACGGGCTGAGCCGCCGAGGGGTGTGGGGGGGGCCCGGCCGGCCCGGGCGGGGGGGGGGGGGCGGGCGCGGGGGGGGGGGGGCGGCGGCGGGGGGGGGGCGCCCCCGCAGGGCCGGGCGGGGACCCCCGGGGACGGGGGGGTGGTGGGT
>NZ_JAFEUF010000083.1:475-22837 GCF_016901035.1 Streptomyces durocortorensis | reverse complement strand
CTCCCGCCCCCCGCCGGGCCGCCGGCCGGCCGGGGGCCCCCCCCCGCCCTGGCTCCGGGCTGCCCCCGGGGTGGGTGGTGCCCCCCCCTTCCCTCCCGGGGGGGCCCCCCACGGTTCATCAGGGGTCCTCCGGTCAGACAGGGGTGCCGACGACCAAGTGGTCCCCGGGGATACCGGCCTTGCCGGGTGCGTAGTAGTCCTTGATCCCGGCGACCCACGTCTCCACCCGGATCCGGTCCCCGTCGGTCGGCTCGAACGCGTCGAAGAGCGCGTCGATGTTCGCCGGCTCGAACCCGATCGCCCTCATCAGCGCCATGAACAGCGGCCGCTCGATCAGGCCGTCGCCGTCCGGGTCGCCCAGCGCGGCCAGCGCCTCGGCGAACACGGCGATGGTCGCGTCGAACCGCTCCGGCGACAGTACGCACGCCGTGAACTCCTCGAAGCTGATCTCGCCGTCGCCGTTCTCGTCCAGCTCGGTGAGCAGAGTCGTCCAGTACCGCCGGAACGCCCCGCGCATCGCGTCCTTCGCCGCCTGGTCCGAGGCGTGTGCCTCGCTGACGACGCGGCCGGCCATGAGCTCGAAGTCGTCGGCCTCCAGGACTCCGTTGGCGTTGGCATCGAACAGGGAGAAGACGAGCGCGACCCGCCGGTTGGCCTCAGTGGTCATGAATCCGTCACCTTTCGCCGTACGGTCCCGCCGACCGGCAGCCCGGTCGGCCCACCCACTGTCCGGCCGAGGGGCGGCGGGCACGACGAAAGCCGCAGCCCTTTCACCTGAAGCACGTAACCACCCCCGCGTAAACGTCGAGTTGAGGCAGACGGTTGAGCCCAGTGCCCCCGCACGCCCCGGTACGAGCCGTGGAGGCCCTGGCGTTCCGGTTGCTACTCGGCCTGCAGTACGAAGAACAGGAAGCACAGGAAGCGCGGCTCGGCGGCCATGGCCTCGGGGAACATCTCGCGGGCGGCGGGATCAGGCTCCGGCTCGCTGATGGCAGTGATCCGGAAACCGGCCCCGGTGAAAGCCTCGACCATCGCGTGCAGCGGCCTGTTCCAGCGACTCACCAGGGCGGTATGACCTCCCACGGTCCACTCCACGGTCCATTTGGTGGTGTCGAAGTAGTTGCACTCGGCCTCGCGGCCGGCCTCGCGGTGTATGAGGTTGACAGCGAAGGGATGGTCGACAGAAGCGATCAGCCGACCGCCGGGCTTGAGCGTGCGTCGAAGCTCGGCCAGCGCCGGCCCCCAGTCCTCCAGGTAGTGCAGCACCAGGGACGCGACGACATCGTCGAACGTGTCATCAGGGTACGGAAGCCGACTGCCCAGGTCCGTGACCTGCAGGTCCGCACCGTCGCCGAGCCGCTGCCGGGCCAGCTGCAGCATCTCGGCACTCACGTCGAAGCCACTCACCATGGCGCCACGGTCGCGCAGCGCGGCGAACAGGGCCCCCGAGCCGCAGCCGACGTCGAGGATCCGCCGGGCGGCCACGTCTCCAGCGAGGGCCAGCATCGCGGGCCGCTCGTAGTAGGCATTGACCAGGTTGGTCTCGTTCGCCGCCGTGTACGCCTCGGCGAAGCCGTTGTAGTCGTTGGCCTTCGACGAATCCACACTCACCGCGGACGGCGAGACCAGCCTGCTGGAAATCGCGTGCTCCTGGCGCTCGCTTGAGATCATGGTGCGGGAGACGTGCGCTGCAGCAGTTCGGTTCCTGGCCGCGGCCGTTGCGCAACATGGTCGTACGGGTCCATCTCGTCCACCCCGGAACCCGCGCCGTACCGGAGAAGCGGGCACAACGGCAGACAGGAGCAGCGCGACCGGCCGCCGGGCCCACCTTCTAGGCTGGGCGGATGCGAGAGACACCCGCCGTGACCGGCCGCCGTGCGAACGGGGCCCGTGCCGCATGACCGCGGAAGCCGGGCCTGCCCCGACCCGGGAGACCCGGTCGCTGCCCACGCACGCGCCCGGATCGGTCGAGACGCCCTTCGTCATCCAGGCCTACGACGAGGTCGTCTCCCACGACACGCTCTGGGACGCCCACTCCCATCCCTTCCACGAACTGCTCTGGAACGAGCGGGGCGCCTCCTCCGCGGTGGTCGGCGAACGCATCTGGACGATCACCCCCGCCCTCGGTCTGTGGATGCCGGCCGGAACGCTGCACTCCGGCTCGGCGACTGCGGGAACCTGGTTCCGGGCGAGCTTCTTCGGCTTCCGTACGACGTCGTCGATCTCCGACACCCCGGTCGCCGTCGAGATCACCCCTCTGCTCCGCCTCCTCCTGGAACGGCTCGGCGAACCCGGCCTCGCCCCCTCCTCCCGGGCCGCGACCGAGGCGCTGGTCCTCGACGTCCTCGCCCCGTCGCCCCGCGAACTGCTCGTGCAGATCCCCACCTCCGACCTCCTGCGCCCCGTCGCGGACGCGGTCCGCGAGGATCCGGCCGACCAGCGGACGTTGGCGGACTGGGCGTCCGAGCTGGGCGTGAGCACGCGTACGGTCACGCGGGCGTTCAGCGCCGAGACGGGCACGAGCTTCGTACGGTGGGTCGCGGCCGTCCGCGCCCAGCACGCGATCGACCTGCTGGCCCGGGGCTGGGACGTCGAGTCGGTGGCCGAACAGGCCGGCTACCGCTCGGCCAGCGCCTTCGGCGTCGCCTTCCGCCGGACCACCGGGCTGACACCGGGGGCCTTCCGGCCGGGGTGAGCCGCTTCCGGGTCCTGCGTGCGCTCCTGGGTTCACGCCGTGAGCAGGCGCAGGCCCAGATCCGCCGCGTCGAGTCCGGCCAGATCCCCGTTCCGCTCGGCCCACCGGCCCGAGGCGAGGTCGTCGCCGAGGCTGCGCACCGCCCGCCCCTCCGCCTCGGGCCCGACCCTCGTCCACACCGACATCGCGCGGCGGACACGCTCCTCCAGGTACGCCTCCGGCCGGCGCCAGTACGCCTCGAACAGGCTGTCGACGCAGTCCCACGGCACGGGCACCGGCTCGGCGCGGCCGCCGATCGCATCGGCCATTTTGGCGAGCGAGGGGAACTCCGCGAGGACGCAGGTGAACTCGGGCAGGTAGTCGCGGGTCAGCCAGAACCGGTCCGGCCACCCGGGCTCATCGGTGTCGAAGGTGAGCACCACCACCCGGCGGGCCACGCGCCGCATCTCGCGCAGCCCCGCGAGCGGATCGCCCCAGTGGTGAACGGTGGAGACGGCCATCGCGACATCGAAGGAGCGGTCTGCGAACGGCAGGTTCTCCGCGGCGGCGGCCACGCACGGCGCCGAGCCCGGCGGCCGCTGCGCCCGCATGACCGCGGACGGCTCCACCGCGGTCACCTGGCGGTCCGCGGGCTCGTAGGACCCCGTACCGGCCCCGACGTTCAGCACCGTCCGCGCCTCTCCGAGAGCCTCCCAGATCTGCGCGGCGATCCGGGGATCGGTACGCCGCGTCGCGGTGTAGGCGCCGCCGATCGTGTCGTACAGCCGCGCGCCGAGCATCTCCAGCTGCTCCTCCGGTGTCACCCTGACCCCCTTCGCCCGTGCCGCCAGTTCCCTGTCGATGGCCGCCACCATCGTGTCGGTGCGAGCGCGCCGCTCCAGCAGCAGGCTCCGCTGCCGGCGCAGGTGTGCCACCGCGTCGGCCGAGGGATCGTCGACCAGTTCCGCGATCTCCCGCAGCCCGAAGCCCAGCCGCCGGTAGGCCAGCACCTCCCGCAGCCGCTCCACGTCGGCGGCCGCGTAGGCCCGGTACCCGGCCGCGGTCCGTGCCGACGGCCTGACCAGTCCGACCCCGTCGTAGTGATGCAGCGTGCGGACGCTCACGCCGGCCAGCTCGGCGACGCGCCCCACGGTCCAGTGATCTTCCACGGCACCGACTATGCGGCCTGACGTCACGTGAGGGTCAAGAGCGTCATGCGCCGCCGCCACGAATGTCCTCATCGCTACAACGCCTGTCTCAAACAGTTGATTGCGACATCTGTGCCTCCTCTCATAAAGTGCAAAGGCAAGCCTTACCTAAGCCGCTGCGTCCTCCGCATCGCACCCCACCACGACGGCAGCCCACGCCCGGACGTGCGGGAAGCGGCACCCCGACCCTCCGGAAAGCCGGGTACTCACCCATGTCCTCACACCGCCTCCGCCTGCTCGCCGTAGCAGCCGCCCTCGTCTCCGTCGCCGCCTGCGGCGGGAACGGAAGCGGCGACGCCGAGAACACGAAGAAGGAGGGGGGTGGATCCGGCGCCTTCCCCCTGACCGTCGAGCACGCCCTCGGTACGACCACCATCCCGGCCAAGCCGAAGCGCGTCGCGACCGTCAACTGGGCCAACCACGAAGTGCCCCTGGCGCTCGGCGTCGTGCCCGTGGGCATGGCCGCGGCGAACTTCGGCGACGACAACAACGACGGCGTGCTGCCCTGGGTCGAGGAGAAGCTCGACGACCTGAAGGCCAAGACGCCGGTACTCTTCGACGAGACGGACGGCATCGACTTCGAGGCCGTCGCGGACACGAAGCCGGACGTCATCCTCGCCGCGTACTCGGGTCTGACCAAGAAGGACTACGAGACCCTCAGCGAGATCGCCCCCGTCGTCGCCTACCCGGATGCCGCCTGGGCGACGCCGTGGCGCGAGATCATCCGGACGAACAGCAAGGCGATCGGGCTGGCCGACGAGGGCGAGAAGCTGATCAAGAAGCTCGACGGGGACATAGCCAAGACCGCCGCCAAGTACCCGCAGCTCAAGGGCAAGTCGGCGATGTTCATGACGCACGTCGACCCCAACGACGTCAGCGAGGTCGGCTTCTACACCGCCCACGACACCCGCACCCAGTTCTTCCAGGACCTCGGCATGAAGATCCCCGGGTCCATCGCGAAGGCCTCCGAGGGCACGGACAAGTTCGCCCTCACCAAGAGCGCCGAGCAGATCGACGCGTTCGACGACGTCGACATCATCACCGGCTACGGCGACGACACCGGTGAGCTGCTGAAGACCATCACCAAGGACCCGCTGCTCTCGAAGATCCCGGCCGTCGAGCGCGGTTCGACGTACCTCCTGCCCGGCAGCTCGCCGCTGGCCACCGCCGCCAACCCGACGCCGCTGTCGATCGGTTACGTGCTCGACGACTACGCCGCCGCCCTCGCCGAGGCCGCGGACAAGGTCAAGTGACCTCGCTCGACATCCGTACCCCGCCGGACGCCGTCACCAGCAGGCGTCCGGCGGGCGTGCGCCTGCTGTGGTTCCTGCTCTCCCTGCTCACCCTGGCCGCCGTCATGGTCGCCTCCGTGGCCTTCGGCTCCCGCGACGTGCCGTGGTCCGACGTCGTCGCTGCGCTCGGCGGCTCCGACGACACCCTGGGGCAGGCGGCCGCGACCAAGCGCATGCCCCGTACGGTCCTCGCCGTCGTCATCGGCGCGGCGCTCGGCCTCGCGGGCGGCGTGATGCAGGGCGTGACCCGTAACCCGCTGGCCGACCCGGGCATCCTCGGCGTCAACATGGGGGCCTCCCTCGCCGTCGTCACGGCGGTCGCGTTCTTCGGGCTCACCTCGCCGACCGGCTACATCTGGGTCGCCATCGTGGGCGCCGCCCTCTCCGCCCTGTTCGTCTACACCGTCGGGACGCTCGGCAGGGGAGGGGCCACCCCGCTCAAGCTGGCGCTCGCCGGGGCCGCCACGTCCGCCGCCTTCGCCTCGCTCGTCAGCGCGGTCATCCTGCCGCGCAACGACATCGCCGGAAGCTTCAAGCTCTGGCAGATCGGCGGCGTCGGCGGCGCGTCCTTCGAACGCATCGGCCAGGTCGCGCCGTTCCTCGTCGTCGGCTTCGCCGTCTGCCTGCTCTCCGCGCGTGCCCTGAACTCCCTCGCCCTGGGCGATGAGTTGGCAGCCGGTCTCGGCGAACGCGTCGCCGTGGCACGGGCCGTGGCCGCGCTCGGCGCCGTCCTGCTGTGCGGAGCCGCCACCGCCGTCGCCGGGCCCATCGGCTTCGTCGGCCTCGTCGTCCCGCACACCTGCCGCCTCCTCGTGGGCGTCGACCACCGCTGGCTCCTGCCGCTCTCGGCGGTGCTCGGCGCGGTCCTGCTCACCGCCGCCGACATCGTCGGCCGGATCGTGGCCCGCCCCTCCGAGATCGACGTCGGCATCGTCACGGCCCTGATCGGGGCCCCCTTCTTCATCTACATCGTCCGCCGACAGAAGGTGCGTGCCCTGTGAGCGCCCCCGCCCTCACCCGGCCGGCCCCCCAGGAGGCCGCGCCCGCCTCCGTCGCGGCCGCCACCCGCCGCCGCGTGCGGGGCGCCTCGCGCCGCCGCCGCGTCGTCCTGGTGCTGGTCCTCCTCGTGGTCGCCGCGTTCGCCGTGACCCTGATGGCGGGCCGCACCTACTACCCGCCCGGCGACGTGTTCCGGGTGATCCTCGGCGAACAGGTGCCCGGCGCGTCGTTCACCGTGGGCCGGCTGCGGCTGCCCCGCGCGGTCCTCGCCCTGGTCGCCGGATTCAGCTTCGGCCTCGCCGGCGTCACCTTCCAGACGATGCTCCGCAACCCCCTCGCCAGCCCCGACATCATCGGCATCAGCTCCGGCGCGAGCGCCGCCGCGGCCATCGCCATCGTCACCCTGTCCCTCGGCGAGGTGCAGGTCTCCGCCCTCGCCATCGCCGCCGGACTCGGCGTCGCCCTGCTGGTGTACTCACTGGCGTTCAAGGGCGGCGTCGTCGGCACCCGGCTCATCCTCATCGGCATCGGGATCTCCGCGATGCTCGACAGCATCACCTCCTACGTCCTTTCCCAGGCCGCCGAATGGGACCTCCAGGAGGCGATGCGCTGGCTGACCGGCAGCCTCAACGGCGCCACCTGGGACGAGGTCGTCCCCGCCCTCGTCGCAGCGGCCGTCCTCACCCCGCTGCTGCTGGGCCAGGCCCGTAACCTCTCCGCGCTCCAGCTCGGCGACGACACCGCCTCCGCCCTGGGCGTACGCGTCGAACGCACCCGGATCACCGTGATCGTGGCCGCGGTGGGGCTCATCGCCTTCGCCACGGCGGCGGCCGGACCCATCGCGTTCGTGGCGTTCCTCTCCGGGCCCATCGCCGCCCGGATCGTCGGAGCGGGCGGCTCGCTGCTCGTGCCCGCCGGACTCGTCGGCTCGCTGCTCGTCCTCGTCGCCGACTTCACCGGCCAGTTCGCCTTCGGCGAGCGCTACCCGGTCGGCGTCGTCACCGGCGTCCTCGGAGCCCCCTACCTCGTCTACCTGATCATCCGCACCAACCGGGCGGGAGGCTCGCTATGACCACGCACCACCGACTGACCGCCGAAGGACTCACCCTCGGCTACGGCGACCGCACCGTCGTCGACTCCCTCGACCTGGCCGTACCGCCCGGGCGGATCACCGTCATCGTCGGCGCCAACGCCTGCGGCAAGTCGACGCTGCTGCGCTCCATGTCCCGGCTGCTCGCCCCGCGCGCCGGCCGCGTCGTCCTGGACGGCAAGGAGGTGCACCGGCTGCCCGCCAAGGAGCTGGCCCGCACCCTCGGACTGCTGCCGCAGTCGCCGATCGCACCCGAGGGCATCACCGTCTCCGACCTCGTCGGCCGCGGCCGCCACCCGCACCAGGGGATCTTCTCCCGCTGGAACGAGCAGGACGACGCCGCCGTGGCCGCCGCCCTGGAGGCCACCCACACCGAACCGCTCGCCGAACGCGCCGTGGACGAACTCTCCGGCGGCCAGCGCCAGCGCGTCTGGATCGCCATGGCGCTCGCCCAGCAGACCGACCTGCTGCTGCTCGACGAGCCGACCACCTTCCTCGACGCCAGCCACCAGATCGAGGTCCTCGACCTCCTCACCGACCTGAACCGCTCGCGCGGCACCACCATCGTCATGGTCCTGCACGACCTCAACCTCGCCGCCCGGTACGCCGACCACCTGATCGCCCTCGCCGACGGCGGCCTCCACGCCTCCGGCACCCCGGCCGAAGTGCTGACCGAGGAGACCGTCCGGGCGGTGTTCGACCTCGACAGCCGCATCATCGAGGATCCCGTCTCGGGGCGGCCCCTGATGCTCCCGATCGGCCGCCACCACGTGCTCGACGGAGCGACGCCGGTCCCTCAGGAATCGAGCAGTGCCGAGCCGTACCAGTCCGAGGTGTCGGTCACTCCCGGCAGCGCGAGGAAGTAGCCGCCGCCCGTCGTGGTGCTGAAGTCCGCGAACCGCTCGCCCTCCAGCCGCTTCTGCACCGTGGCGAACTGCCGGGCGATGTCCTGCTGGTAGCAGCAGAACACCAGCCCCACGTCGAGCGTCCCGTCGGGCGCGAGGCCCTGGTCGACGTTGTAGCTCCGGCGCAGCAGGACCGAGTCCTCGCTCCCGGGGGTACGGGGATTGGCCCGGCGGACATGGGAGTCCAGCGGGGTCACCCGGCCCTGCGGGTCGCGCCCGTAGTCGAGCGGATCGCTCTCCTTCTTCCCGTCGAGCGGCGCGCCGGTCGACTTGCGCCGGCCGAAGATCCGCTCCTGCTCGGCCGGCGGAACCCGGTCCCACGCCTCGGCCCGCAACCGGATGGTGCGCAGGACCTGGTAGCTTCCGCCACGCGCCCAGCCGGGCCCCTCCGGACCGACCCAGACCAGCCGGTCCATCTCCCGCGCCGACGCCGTGTCCGGGTGCGCCGTGCCGTCCTTGAAGCCGGCGAACGACCGGGGGCTGCCCTCGGGGCGCGGCGGGTTCACGAACCCGTCGACCCGCCACCGTGCCCGCAGCAGCCCGGTGGTCTCCCGCGCCAGATCCCGTACGACATGGAGGACGGCGTCCGGGTGCTGGGCGCAGACCTGTACCGAGAGATCCCCGTGGCAGCCTGCCGGTTCGAGCCGGTCCCCGGGGAAGCGCGGCATCC
The DNA here is from genome assembly GCF_016901035.1 of Streptomyces durocortorensis. Lineage (GTDB taxonomy): Bacteria > Actinomycetota > Actinomycetes > Streptomycetales > Streptomycetaceae > Streptomyces > Streptomyces durocortorensis. The sequence goes on along the minus strand of NZ_JAFEUF010000083.1, from coordinate 13,999 downwards.
GGGTGAGGCCGGGCGGCCGCGCCCCCGCCAGCCCGAAACGCCCGTCGAACAGTGAGGCGCCGACTCCCACGGTGATCGTCAGCCGGTCCTCGGGGCCGCCCCCCACCGCCGCGACGTCCGGATCCTTCGGGGTGACTCCGGCGGTCAGAACGCGGGACCGCACGGTCAGCTTCCGCAAGAGCGCCGCCAGCTCCGTCCGGTCCCGCGCGAGCACGTCGAAGGCGACGAAACCGCCGAACCGCTGCTGCGGGGTGAGGATCCCCGCCTGGTGCGCGCCGTGGAACGGCACCCGGCCGTCGTCCGGGTCCGCTGCCGGGGCGCCGGCAGCGGTGCCCGCCGACACCGCGCCGATCAGCCCCGCGCCTCCCACGACACCCGCGGCACCCCGTACGAAGGTTCGTCGGCCGAGACGCGCGTCCCGGTATTGGTCACTTTCCGTCATGGTCGTTCCCTTTTCGCGAGGCGGACGGGCTGCTCTGTCCCCCTCACCTCTACCGCGCCGAGCACCATCTCAGCGCCGCTTCCTCCGTGCGGTGCGGTTCGTCTGGGCCGGGAGGCCGAGCGCCGGGGCGTGCGCCCCCCTGATCGGCTGACTACGAACAGTGAGTGACATGTTTCGCGGTACGGCGGGGGACACAGGGGAGGTCTGTTCCCGGGCCCGGCTCCGGGATGTCCTGAACACCCCGAACCGGCCATGGGGAGAACCTCGGTGGAGAACACCTCGGTGCAGCACAAGGAATCCGTACGGACCTGCCCGTTCGACTACGCGCAGCAGCTGGAGTTCGACCCCCAGCTCAGGCAATTGCTGACCGAGGAGCCGGTCTCCCGCATCCGGATGGCGTACGGCGAGGGCGAGGCCTGGCTCGTCACCCGCTACGAGGACGTCCGGACGGTCACCACCGACCGGCGGTTCAGCCGCAGCGCCGTCCTCGGTCGTGACTTCCCCCGGATGACCCCGGAGCCGATCGTCCAGGCCGAGTCCATCAACCTCATGGACCCGCCCGCCAGCAGCCGGCTCCGCTCCCTGGTCGCCAAGAGCTTCACCCCCCGCCGCGTCGAGCAGATGCGTGGCGGAACCCAGCGTGTCGTCGACCGGCTGCTGGACGAGATGGCGGACGAAGGCTCACCGGCCGACTTCGTCGCCCGGGTCTCCTCACCGCTGCCGCTGATCACCATCTGCGAGGCGCTCGACATCCCCGAGGCCGACCGCCCCTGGCTCCGCGCCCACGCCATGACCATGATGAACGTCGGTGCCGCAGGCAAGGAGGACGCCGTACGCGCCAAGGCGGAGCTGCGCGGCTACTTCCAGGAGCTGACCGCCGAGCGCCGCCGCTCCCCGGGCGAGGACCTCATCAGCACCCTGGCCACCGCCCGGGACGGCGCCGAACTCCTGGACGACGACGAGCTGGCCGTCATGGCGATGGTCCTGCTCATCACCGGCCAGGACACCACCACCTACCAGCTCGGCAACATCGCCTACACCCTGCTCACCCGTCCCGAACTCCTCCACTCCCTCCAGGCCGAACCGGCGCGGCTGCCCCGCACCCTGGAGGAGCTGCTGCGCCACATCCCCTTCCGCAAGGGCGTCGGCATCCCGCGCATCGCCCTTCAGGACGTGGAGCTCAGCGGTGTCCTCATCAAGGCCGGGGACGTGGTCCACGTGTCCTACCTGACGGCCAACCGGGACGCCGCCAAGTTCGACCGCCCCGACGAGCTGGACCCCGACCGCCCGTCCATCCCCCATATGACGTTCGGCTGGGGTGCCCACCACTGCCTGGGCGCGCCGCTCGCCACCATGGAGCTGGAAGTCGCCTTCTCCACGTTGCTGACCCGCTTCCCGGCCCTGCGTCTGGACGTGCCGCCCGAGGACATCGAGTGGAACACGACGTCCATCTGGCGCTACCCGCTCGCCCTGCCCGTCACGTGGTGACGAGAGCCTCCGCTCCGAGATACGAGGAGAACCCATGGCGACCCTGTGCAGACCCGCCATCGCTGTGCCCGAGCACGTCATCACGATGCAGCAGACCCTGGACCTGGCCCGCGAGACCCACGCCGGGCACCCGCAGCGCGATCTCGTCCTGCGGCTCATCCAGAACACCGGCGTCCAGACCCGGCACCTCGTGCAGCCCATCGAGGAGACCCTGAAGCACCCCGGATTCGAGCTCCGCAACCGGGTGTACGAAGCCGAGGCCAAGAGGCGGGTGCCCGACGTCGTCCGGCAGGCCCTCGCCAACGCCGGGACCGACCCGGCAGAGATCGACCTGATCGTCTACGTCTCCTGCACGGGCTTCATGATGCCCTCGCTGACCGCGTGGCTCATCAACACCATGGGCTTCCGGCCCGAGACCCGCCAACTGCCCATCGCCCAGCTCGGCTGCGCGGCGGGCGGCGCGGCCATCAACCGCGCGCACGACTTCTGCGTGGCCTACCCCGAGGCCAACGTCCTCATCGTCTCCTGCGAGTTCTGCTCGCTCTGCTACCAGCCCACCGACATCGGGGTCGGCTCGCTGCTCTCCAACGGGCTGTTCGGGGACGCCCTCTCCGCCGCCGTCGTCCGGGGACAGGGCGGCACCGGCATGCGGCTGGAGCGCAACGGCTCGCACCTGGTGCCCGACACCGAGGACTGGATCTCCTACGCGGTCCGCGACACCGGCTTCCACTTCCTGCTGGACAAGCGGGTTCCCGGCACCATGGAGATGCTCGCCCCGGTCCTCCAGGACCTGGTCGACCTGCACGGCTGGTCCGTCCCCGACATGGACTTCTTCATCGTCCACGCGGGCGGGCCGCGCATCCTGGACGACCTCTGCCACTACCTGAAGCTGCCGCCGGAGATGTTCCGCTACAGCAGGGCCACCCTCACCGAACGCGGCAACATCGCCAGCTCCGTCGTCTTCGACGCGCTGGCCAGGCTCTTCGACGACGGCGGAGCCGCCGAGTCCGCCCAGGGCCTCATCGCCGGCTTCGGACCCGGCATCACCGCCGAGACGGCCGTGGGCAGCTGGACCAACGACGACCTCCGCCCGTCCGTCGAGCACGACCTCGAGGAACTGGAGCTGACCGCCGGCGTTGCGCTGTCCGGCTGAACCGGCTAAGGCGACCTACGGGCGGGGACGAAGGAACGGGTGTTCGCGCTTCGCGGATGCACTCGCTCCGCGAACGGATCCCCACCCCGAGGAGAATGCATGCGCCTGCCCGCCCGATGGGCCTCGGCCGCACTGCTGCTGGTCGCCCCGGTGATCGCCACCCCCGCCCCGGCCTCGGCCGACAGCAAACCGGAAGGCGTCGCGGTGGAGCAGTCCACCCGGGCCGTACCCGGGCAGTACATCGTCACCCTGGAGCCCGAACTCTCGCCGGACACCGTCCTGCGGGAGCTCGGGCTCGACCCGTTGTTCCGGTACGGAAACGTCCTGCACGGCTTCGCCGCCACGCTCACCGCCGCCGAACTCGAAGCGGTACGGACCGTCCCCGGCGTCCTCGCCGTCGAGGAGAACGCCGAGGTCGCCGTGGACGCGCCCAGGGCGGGAAGCCTCTTCCGCGCCCCCGCGGCCGGCTGGGGCACCGACCGCATCGACCAGCGCACCCTGCCGCTGGACGACACCTTCACCACCACGGCCACCGGCGAGGGCGTGAAGGTGTACGTCGTCGACACCGGGATCGACGCCGCGCACAGCGAGTTCGGCGGCCGGGTCGTGAACGGGTACGACGCGGTCGGGGACGGCCGCGACGGCATGGACTGCAACGGCCACGGCACCCATGTCGCGGGCACCGCGGGCGGGGCGACGTCCGGAGTGGCCGAGGACGCCTCGCTGGTCAACGTACGCGTCCTGAACTGCGAGGGCCGGGGCACCTGGGCCGGCATCCTCGCCGGGTTCGACTGGGTCGCCAAGGACGCCGCCCGCACCAAGGCCCCCGCCGTGCTCAACGCCTCGCTCGGCGGCGCCCGTTCCAGCGCGGTCGACGCGGCGGTCGAGTCCGTCGCCGACGCGGGTGTGCTGCCCGTCGTGGCCGCCGGGAACGACGACCGGGACGCCTGCGACGTCTCCCCGGCCGCCGCCGACGGCGTGGTCACGGTCGGCGCGAGCGACCGGCAGGACCGGGAGACCTCCTTCAGCAACTGGGGCTCCTGCCTCGCGCTGTACGCCCCCGGGGCCGACATCGTCTCCGCCCGGCTCGGCGGCGGCACCGTCTCGCTGAACGGCACCTCCATGGCCAGCCCGCACGTCGCGGGCGTCGCCGCGCTCTACAAGCAGGAGAACCCCTCGGCCTCTCCCGCCGCCGTCGCGCGCTGGCTCAACGGCACGGCCACCCCCGACGTGCTCTCCGGCCTCGGCCAGGGCTCGCCCGATCGGCTGCTGTACACCGGCGGCCTCTGACGTTCCGTCCGACGGCCAGTCCGGCCCCGCCGCATGGGGCCGGACACCCCGTCCGGCTGTTGTCGGAACGGTGGACGGTCTCTCATTTCTCTGCAACTCTCTGACGGCACAACGCAAAAGCGGGCCGCAGCATACGCAGAATTCCGTGTTCCCTGGCTGCGGTCGCAGAGCCGCGCCCTCGACGCGCCGTGCGTCGAGACCGAAGATCGGGGAGCTATCAGAGCCCAACGCTGGAGATGGCGGGCGATATCCGCCCTCGTCACGACCAGTCTTCTAATGATCGGCGTACCGTCGCTCGCCGCAGCGGCGGCCGACGGCCCCAACCTCGCCGCGGGCCGGGCCGCGGCCGCGAGCAGCGCCCACGCCGAGTACGGCGCGTCCAACATCACCGACGGCAACCGGTCGACGTACTGGGAGAGCGCCGGAGGCGGACTGCCCCAGTGGGTCCAGACCGACCTGGGCGCGGGCACCCGCGTCGACGAGGTGAAGCTGACCCTCCCGGCGGGCTGGGAGACCCGCACCCAGACCCTGTCCCTCCAGGGCAGCGCGGACGGCACCAGCTTCGCGACCCTGAAGAACTCCGCGACGTACACCTTCGCCCCGGGGGCCGCGAACGAGGTCACCATCGCGTTCCCGGCCACCCTGACCCGCTTCGTCCGTGTCAACATCACCGCCAACACCGGCTGGCGGGCCGCCCAGCTCTCCGAGCTGGAGGTCCGGGGCGCCGGTGACTCCTCTTCCGACCTGGCGGCGGGCAAGACCCTCACCGCCAGCAGCAGCAACGGATCCCAGACTCCGGCCAACGCCAACGACGGCAACCGGGACAGCTACTGGGCCAGCCGGAACGACCAGTTCCCGCAGTGGATCCAGGCGGACCTGGGCGCGTCGCTGGGCGTGGACCGGGTGGTCCTGCGGCTGCCCGACGGCTGGGCCGCGCGCAGCCAGACCCTGAAGCTCCAAAGCAGCGCCAACGGGACGGACTTCACCGACCTCACCGCCTCCAAGGCCTATCGCTTCGACGCGGCGGGCGGACAGTCGGCGACGATCAGCTTCGACGCCACGACCACCCGGTACATCCGTGTCCTGGTCACCGCCAACACCGGTGCGCAGGGAGCTCAGTTGGCCGAGCTGGAGGTGTACGGGCCCGCCACGGGCGACACGCAGGCCCCGACCGCGCCGGCGAACCTCGCGTTCACCGAGCCCGCCACCGGCCAGATCCGGCTGACCTGGAAGGCCGCGACGGACGACAAGGGCGTCACCGGCTACGACGTCTACGCGAACAACACCCTGCTCACCAGCGTGGCCGGCGACGTCACCACGTACACCGACACCCGCCCGGCCGGGCAGAGCGTCAGCTACTTCGTCCGCGCCAAGGACGCGGCAGGCAACGTGTCCGCCAACAGCAACACCGTCACCCGTAGCGGCGACACCGGCGACACCCAGGCCCCCACCGCCCCCTCCGCGCTGGCGTTCACCGAGCCGTCCAGTGGTTCGGTCAAGCTGACCTGGCAGGCGTCCACCGACAACAAGGGCGTGACCGGCTACGACGTCTACGCCAACAACGTGCTGCGCGGCAGCGTCGCGGGCAACGTGCTGACGTACACCGACACCCAGTCCGCGTCCACCACCGTCAGCTACGTGGTGCGGGCCAAGGACGCGGCGGGCAACGTCTCCGGCGACAGCAACACCGTCACCCGCAACGGGCAGAGCGGCTCGGCCTCCAACCTCGCCGTGAACAAGCCGATCACCGCCTCCTCCGTGGTCCACACCTACGTCGCCGAGAACGCCAACGACAACAGCGCCACCACCTACTGGGAGGGCGCGGGCGGCAGTTACCCGAACACCCTCACCGTGAAGCTCGGCTCCAACGCCGACACCCAGAACGTCGTCGTCAAGCTCAACCCCGACAGCAGCTGGGGACCGCGCACCCAGCGCATCGAGGTCCTCGGCCGGGAGCAGAGCTCCTCGTCCTTCAACTCCCTGGCTGCCGCGAAGGACTACGCCTTCAGCCCCGCGTCCGGCAACACGGTGACCATCCCGGTCTCCGCCCGCGTCGCGGACGTCCAGCTGAAGTTCACCGCCAACAGCGGCTCCGGCGCCGGGCAGGTCGCCGAGTTCCAGGTCCTGGGCGCTCCGGCGGCCAACCCCGACCTCCAGGTCACCGGCATCACCGCCGTGCCCGCCGCCCCGGTCGAGACGGACGAGATCACCCTGACCGCGACCGTCCGCAACGCCGGAGCGCTCGCCGCCCCGGCGAGCAAGGTCGAGCTGCGGCTCGGCTCCACCAAGGTCGCCACCGCCTCGGTCGGCGCCCTGGCGTCCGGAGCCTCCACTCAGGTCAGCGCTTCCATCGGGGCGCGGAACGCGGGCAGTTACGAGCTGAGCGCGGTCGCCGACCCGGCGGACGAGGTCATCGAGCAGAACGAGACCAACAACACCCACACCAGCGCCTCCCCGCTGGTCGTGAAGCCGGTCTCCAGCTCCGACCTGGTGGCCTCGGCGGTCACCAGCTCACCCTCGGCCGCCTCCGCCGGCGACACGGTCACCTTCTCCGTCGCCCTCAAGAACCAGGGCACGGTGGCCTCGGCGGCCGGCGCCCACGGCATCACGCTGACCCTCGTCGACAGCAAGGGCGCCACGGTGAAGACCCTCACCGGCGCCCACAACGGGGCCATCGCGGCGGGAGCCACCACCGCACCGGTCCCGCTGGGCACCTGGACCGCCGCCAACGGCTCGTACTCCGTGCGGACCGTGATCGCGGCCGACGCCAACGAACTCCCGGTCAAGCGCGAGAACAACACCTCCACCCAGGCCCTGTTCGTGGGACGCGGCGCCAACATGCCGTACGCCATGTACGAGGCGGAGGACGGCACGACCGGCGGCGGCGCCCAGGTCGTCGGCCCGAACCGGACCGTGGGAGACATCGCGGGCGAGGCCTCAGGACGCAAGGCCGTCACGCTCAACAACACCGGGAACTACGTCGAGTTCACCACCAGGGCCTCCACCAACACCCTGGTCACCCGGTTCTCCGTCCCCGACGCCCCGGGCGGCGGCGGCATCGACTCCACGCTGAACGTCTACGTCGACGGCGTCTTCCTGAAGAAGATCGACCTCACCTCGAAGTACGCCTGGCTGTACGGGAACGAGACCGCTCCCGGCAACTCCCCGGGCTCCGGGGCGCCCCGTCACATCTACGACGAGGCGAACGTGATGCTGGGCAAGACCGTCCCGGCCGGGTCCAAGATCCGGCTCCAGAAGGACAGCGCCAACACCTCCACGTACGCGATCGACTTCATCAACCTGGAGCAGGTCGCCCCGGTCGCCAACCCGAACCCGGCGACGTACACCGTGCCGGCCGGCTTCACCCACCAGGACGTCCAGAACGCCCTGGACAAGGTCCGCATGGACACCACCGGCACCCTGGTGGGCGTCTACCTCCCGGCGGGGGAGTACAGCACGGCCAGTAAATTCCAGGTCTACGGCAAGGCCGTGAAGGTCGTCGGGGCCGGACCCTGGTACACCCGCTTCAACGCCCCGGCCACGCAGGACAACACGGACGTCGGCTTCCGGGCCGAGGCCAGTGCCAAGGGGTCGTCGTTCGCGAACTTCGCGTACTTCGGCAACTACACCTCCCGGATCGACGGGCCCGGCAAGGTCTTCGACTTCTCCAACGTGTCGGACATCGTCATCGACAACATCTGGAACGAGCACATGGTGTGCCTCTACTGGGGCGCCAACACCGACAACGTCACCATCAAAAACTCCCGTATCCGCAACATGTTCGCCGACGGCGTCAACATGACCAACGGGTCCACCGACAACCTCGTGACCAACAACGAGGCGCGGGCCACCGGTGACGACAGCTTCGCGCTCTTCTCGGCGATCGACGCCGGGGGAGCGGACATGAAGAACAACGTCTACGAGAACCTGACCTCGATCCTCACCTGGCGCGCGGCGGGCATCGCCGTCTACGGCGGGTACGACAACACCTTCCGCAACATCCACATTGCCGACACCCTGGTGTACTCCGGGATCACGGTCAGCTCGCTGGACTTCGGCTACCCGATGAACGGCTTCGGGACCGAACCGACGACGATCGAGAACGTCTCGATCGTGCGCGCGGGCGGTCACTTCTGGGGGTCGCAGACCTTCCCCGGGATCTGGCTGTTCTCGGCGTCGAAGGTGTTCCAGGGCATCCGCATCAACCATGTGGACATCGTCGATCCCACCTACAGCGGGATCATGTTCCAGACGAACTACGTCGGAGGACAGCCGCAGTTCCCGATCCTGGACACCGTGCTCAGCGACATCTCCATCTCGGGGGCGCGCAAGAGCGGTGACGCGTTCGACGCCAAGTCCGGGTTCGGGCTGTGGGCCAACGAGATGCCGGAGGCCGGGCAGGGCCCGGCGGTCGGTGAAGTCACCTTCAACGGTCTGAAGCTCAGCGACAACGCGCAGGACATCAGGAACACCACACCCGGCTTCAAGATCAACATCAACCCGTAGCCCCGGGGGAGGCTGAAAGGCTCGCAAAGGGGCGCTTCCCGATGGCCGGGAAGCGCCCCCCGTTGCGTGCATTCCTTGCGTTGATAAGTCAATTGCTTGCACTGCTTACGTTAGTCTTGCGGCATGACGCGACGACTTGCTCAGGTTGCCAAGAAGGTTGGGGTCAGCGAGGCCACGGTGAGCCGGGTGCTGAACGGCAAGCCCGGGGTGTCCCGGACCACCCGGCAGTCCGTGCTGACGGCCCTGGACGTCCTCGGCTACGAGCGGCCCACCCAACTGCGGGGCGAGCGCGCCCGGCTCGTCGGCCTCGTCCTGCCCGAACTGCAGAACCCGATCTTCCCCGCCTTCGCCGAGGTCATCGGCGGCGCCCTCGCCCAGCAGGGCCTCACCCCCGTCCTGTGCACCCAGACCAAGGGCGGGGTCTCCGAGGCGGACTACGTGGACCTCCTCCTCCAGCAGCAGGTCTCCGGCGTGGTCTTCGCGGGCGGGCTGTTCGCCCAGGCGGACGAGGCCCACGAGCACTACCACCGACTTGCCGAGCGCCGCATCCCCGTCGTGCTGATCAACGCCCCCATAGAAGGGCTCGACTTCCCCTGCGTCTCCTGCGACGACGCGGTCGCCATCGAGCGTGCCTGGCGCCATCTGGCCTCCCTCGGCCACGAGCGCATCGGCGTGGTGATGGGCCCCTCCGACCACGTGCCCTCCCGCCGCAAGCTCGCCGCGGCCCGCGCCGTCGCGGCGGCCACCGGCGGGGAGCTGACCGAGGCGCACGTCGAGCGCTCGATGTTCTCCCTGGAGGGCGGCCAGGCGGCGGCCTCCCGGCTGCTGGAGCGCGGCGTCACCGGCGTCATCTGCGCCAGCGACCCCCTGGCGCTCGGAGCCGTCCGCGCGGCCCGCAGGCGCGGCCTCGGAGTGCCGTCCGACATCTCGGTCGTCGGCTACGACGACTCGGCGTTCATGAACTGCACCGAACCCCCGCTCACCACCATCCGCCAGCCCATCGAGGCCATGGGCCGGGCCGCCGTCGAACTGCTCTGCGCGGGCATCCAGGGCGGCACGCTCCCGCCGGACGAGCTGCTGTTCGAGCCGGAGCTGGTGGTCCGGGGCTCCACCGCCAAGGCGCCCCGCTGAGCCCGGACCACCGGCACAGCCCCTGCCGACCGGGCACGCCAGGATCGCGGGGCACGGGCGGCTGCGGCACAGTGGGGCACATGGACGACCTCAACGTAACTGCCGAGGAACACCTGACCGCGGCCCGCGCCTCCGCGCACGGCCGCAGCGCCCACCTCGTGCTCCAGCAGCCACCCCTGCGGCAGACGGTGATTGCCCTCACCGCGGGGACCGCGCTCGACGAGCACAACGCGCCGCCCGCCGCCTCGCTCCTCGTCCTGCGCGGGAGCGTCCGCCTCACCGCCGCGTCCGGCGACGCGGAACTCCCCGCCGGAGCCCTCCACCCGATCCCGCAGGAACGGCACGGGCTGCTGGCGCTCAGCGACGCCGTGGTCCTGCTCACCGCCGTCAACGACTGACCCGCCACCGATCGCCGGGACACCCCCAGGTGTGCCGCGGCCGCGACGTGGCAGGAGAGGATCGAGCGGGGTCGGCACGTCCGGGAACGGGCAGGTCACCCCGCCCACCGCCGCCACTCACGTCCCCGGAGTATCAGCTTGCCCACCCAGACCGCGTCCGCCGCGGACAGTACCGCCCCCGCCGACGGACGCACCGCACCGCCCCACCGCTGGCGCACCGCTCTGCGCCGCACCCCGGTCTCGCTGTGGAACGACGACATCACCGACTGGGCCGCCGCCCTGACGTACTACGCCATCCTCGCCCTGCTCCCGGCGCTCCTGGTCACCGTGTCCGTGATCGGCCTCGCCAACCCCGACGCGACCAGCGCCCTGATCTCCGACATCACGGCGTTCGCGCCCGCCGAGTCCGGGGAGGCGCTGCGCAGGCCCTTGGAGGCGGCGACCGAGCAGCGCTCCGCCGTCTGGCTGCTCGTCGCGACCGGATCCGTCAGCGCCGTGTGGTCCGCATGCAGCTACCTCGCGGTCTTCCGCCGGGCACTGCACGCGATGTACGGCGTCCGGGAGACGCGCCCGCCTCTGCGGCAGGCGCACATCATCGTCGTCTCGGCGATCGGCCTGCTCCTCCTCCTGATGACCAGCGCCTTCGCTCTTGTCATGACCGGCCCGCTGGCCCGCTGGCTCGGCCGCCGCGTCGGCCTGCCGCACGAGGGGGAGACCTTGTGGGCGGCGCTGAAGTGGCCGCTGCTGGTCTGCCTCGTCGCCTGCCTGATCATGGTCCTCTTCAGCACCGGCCCCCGCTCCGCGCGCGGTATCCGCCGGGGCCTGCCCGGCGGGATACTCGCCGCGTTCTGCTGGCTCACCGCATCGGCGCTGTTCGCCCTGTACGCGACCCAGGTCGGCAGCTACAGCAGGCTCTACGGGTCGCTCGCCGGGCTCGTCGTCTTCCTCATCTGGGTGTGGTTCGCCAACCTGTCGCTGCTGGCAGGCGCCCAGTTCAACGTCGAGTTGCGGCGGCGCGAACCCGGGCGGGAACCCGGCACGGACGCAGCGGTGGCCGACGCGCCCGTGGGCGAGTCCGGCACGGACGCGGGAGGGCCCGTCACGGCCGCCGGCTGAACCGGGCCCGTGGGGCCCGGGGAGGCGGGTCCTCCCCCGGCTCAGCCCTTGGTGCGGTACCCGGCGACAATCGGCATGGTCTCGCGCAGCACCCGTACGCCGTCGTTGTCCGCGTCGCCCAGCCGGTGGCCCTCCCACGTCCCCGTCGCGCTGGAGAACCGGCTGATCCGCCGGCAGTGCTCCCCGCACGCGGAGCGGTACGCCATGATCGTGTAGCGCGTGCCGTCCTCCGTGATCCAGCCGGTGTTGTACGGGCGGTCACGGCTCACGCTCATCGAACCGTCCGCCCCCGCCGCCAGCGTCGTGCGGTCGTGGGCGAGGCCGAGGTTGTGACCGATCTCGTGGCTCGCCGAATCCAGGTCGATCCCGTCGACGTCGACGACCGCGTAGGCGTACTCGTCCGTCGAGCTGTCGAGGGCGGGCGTGTAGTCCGCCGTGCCGCCGCCGCGCTCCTGCCGGTCCACGACCAGCGTGACCAGATCGGCGCCGTACCGCGCCCGCTGTTCGTGCACCTGGCGTCCGAGCCCCGCCGACCTGTGGTCCTTGAGGAGGGCGTACGCGGCACGGAACTCCTCCGACCCCGCGTAACCGGTCGCCGTGTACGGGTGGACGACGCGGATGACGCCGCAGAGCCCGCCCCCGGCCAGGGACCGGTTCATCCGCGTCGCGATCCGCTGGGCCGACGCGGGCACCCGGTGCTCGCCGCCGACCTGCCGCGCCGCCTTCGGTGTGTGGACGACCAGCACGTCGACCACGGGGCACTGCACCGCTCTCGTCACCCCCGCCGCCGGACGTGCCGCGGCCGTGGCCGGTGCCTCCGCCGGGGCGGCCCAGAGCGACACACCGATGCCCACGGCCAGGGCCGCCTTCACGAGGGTCGCGCGCACGTAGTCGACTCCGTCCGGAAGGGGCCGGCCCGGGGCGCCGCCCGATCACTGAAAGTTACTCATTCATAACACTGGGTGGCGTGGCGCGCCCGTCGTGCCCGAAACCGGTCGGCGGGCGTTTGTTCCCTGGCCAGAGGGGTGTGGCGGTGAGGAGGTGGGCAGGTACACGTGTACGAACTCGCACGAATGGAACGGCAGTCGGCGGCAGAGGGGCGTGTGTGACGTGACGGAACAGAGCGAATGGCGGTTCTCCGACGACCGGGGTCAGCAGTCGACGGCGCCCCGCCCGCCCGGGCGGGTGCTGGCCTATGTCCAGGCCGGGGCCACCCTGTGGGATCTCGGAATCCGGCCGGTGGCGATCTTCGGCTCCGACCACGACGGGCCCGACCCCGACACGGCGAAGACCGGAACCCTGCCGCTGGACGAGGTCGCGTACCTCGGTGCGGGCGGCGCCCTGGACGTCGAACGGCTGCTGAGCGCCGCGCCGGACCTCGTGGTGGCCGTCAGCTACGGCGGCGGCCATGTCTACGGGCTGGCCCCCGAGACGGCCAAGCCCCTGGAGGAGAGGGTTCCGGTGGTCGTCCTCGACGTCAGCCAGGCCCGTACGTTCGGTGAGATCGGCGACCGCTTCGCCGAACTGGCCCGCTCGCTCGGCGCCGCGGAACGGCCGGGCGCGGACCGCGACCTTGACGCCGCCCGGGAAAGGCTGCGGGCCGTCGTCGCCGCCACGTCCGCCGACGCGCCCCGGGTGCTCGCCCTCTCCCCGGCCGGTCCGGACCAGGCGCATGTGGCACGCCCCAAGATGTGGCCCGAGCTGCGGGTGCTCACCGAACTGGGCGTCCGGCTGGTGGAGCCCGCCGAAGGCCCCGGGGCCAACTGGTCCACGCAGAGCCGCGCCGACACCTTCGGTCTGCGCCCCGAGGTGATCCTGACCGACATCCGCGCCCACGCCGCCCCGCTGGAAGAACTGCGGGGAAGCGAGGGCGTGCCGACGCCCGTCGTCCCGTGGAACCCCGAGCCCCTCTACGGGCCCCGGGGCCCCCCCCCCCGGCGGGGGCGGGGGGGGGGGCGCCGCGGGGGGGGGGGGGGCCGGGGGGGGGCGGGGGGGGGGGG
>NZ_JAFEUF010000083.1:0-467 GCF_016901035.1 Streptomyces durocortorensis | reverse complement strand
GGGGCCGCCCGCCCCCTTCGGGGCCCCCCCCCCCGCGGCGGGGCGCGGCGCCCGCCCCGCCGGCCGCCCCCCCCCCGCCCCCCCCCCCCCCCCCCCCCCCCCCCCCCCCCCCCCCCGCCCCCGGGGCCGGGGGGCCCCACGCCCTGGAGGCGGCGCGGGCCAGCTGAGTCCCGGGTCTGCTGAGGACCGGGGTCTACGGGGCGGGGGCGAGCCCGTCGGCGACCAGCCCGGCGAGCACCGCCTCGCCCAGCGCCTGGACGGCGGAGGCCGGGCGGACCATCACGGTGAACTCCTTGATGCGTCCGTCCTCGTCCAGGTGCAGGAGGTCGATGCCGTGGATCTCCTTGCCGCCGACCGTCGCCCGGAACAGCAGGACCGGCCCCCGGGCCCGCGGCCCCGCGGGGGCGCGACGGGGGGCGGGCCGCCCCCCCCCCCCCCACGAGGAGGGGCGGCCCGGGGGCCGGCGG
>NZ_JAFEUF010000082.1:26009-28283 GCF_016901035.1 Streptomyces durocortorensis | reverse complement strand
GCCCCGCGCCGCGCCTCCGCGCCCCGCCACCGCACCCGACCGCGCCCTGCCGCAACGCCCCACGTAACGCACCTTCGCGCAGCGGCCCCGATCCCCCCACCCGTACCGCCACAACCACCGGGACTCAGCCATCACGCAGAAGCCCGAGCACCAGCCCGCACAGAAACCGGCCCAGCGGCCGGCACCGAAACGGACCCGGTCACCGCGACCGGCCAGGGAAAGGAAACGAGCCCCCATGGCGAACACCGAAGCGGCACTGAAGGATGCGATGAGCTCGATCGAGGGCACCACGGGTGTCGCCCTCGTCGACTACACGAGCGGGATGGCCCTGGGCACGCTCGGCGGCGGGAAGGACTTCAACCTGGAGGTCGCCGCCGCGGGCAACACCGACGTGATCCGCGCCAAGCTCCGCACCATGGAGCACCTGGGGCTCAAGGAGGAGATCGAGGACATCCTCATCACCCTGAACACCCAGTACCACCTGATCCGGCTGCTCAAGACCCGTGGCGGCAACGGCCTGTTCCTCTACCTGGTGCTGGACGCCAGCCGGGCGAACCTGGCCATGGCCCGCCACCAGCTGAAGAAGATCGAGGCCGAGCTGGAGGTCTGACGCGTCCGGGGCGGCGCGGGGCCGGGGGCTCTCACTCCACGAACAGGCCGCGCGCCGCCGCCCGTACGTCGAACTCCTCCAACCGCGCCTGGGCGTCGGGGAGTCCGTCGCACATCGCCTCCAGCAGCACCCGGCCGAGCAGCATCGGCGCGCATACGGTGTCGAAGGAGAGCCCGGAGCCGATGGCCGCCGGGAGCAGCAGATCGCTGTGCTTGGCGACGGGGGCGAAGGCGGAGTCGGCGACCGTCACGACGGTCAGCCCCTGGTCCTGGGCGTACGCCAGCGCGTCCACGCTCTCCTTGGGGTGGCGCGGCAGCGCGAAGCACATCAGGGCGGTCGCCCCGGCCCGGCGGGCGGAGTCGATCCGGTCGGGCAGCATGCTGCCGCCCTCGTCGAGCACGCGTACGTCGGGGTGCACCTTGGCGGCGAAGTAGCCGAAGCCGCGGGCCTGCGAGGAGGCGGCGCGCAGCCCGAGCACCGGCAGCGGCCGGGAGCCGGCGAGCAGCCGCCCGGCGCGCTCGACGGGGGCGGGGTCGGCGAGTACGTCGGAGAGGTGCTGGAGGTTCTCGATCTCGGCGCGGACGGCCTGCTGGTACTCGTTGTACCGCTCCCCCGCGTCCTCCTGCTCCGGGTCGGCGGGCGCGACCTCGCGCAGGTGCCGGCGCAGCGCCGGGTAGCCGTCGAAGCCTAGGGCGACGGCGAAGCGGGTGACGGAGGGCTGGCTGACCCCGGCCAGTTCGGCCAGCTCCACGCTGGAGAGGAACGGAGCGTCGGCGGCCCGGCGGACCATGCAGTGCGCGATGCGCCGCTGGGTGGGCGTGAGCCGGTGGCCCTCGAAGAGCCGCTGCAACCGTGCGGCGGGGCTGCTGCCACTCATGCTGTCCCCTTGCTGGATCCGTCGCGCCCGACCGGCGCCGACCGTTCTATTCAGCCAGGAAGGTCGCTGTATGTCCATATGCAGGGGCCCCGTAAGGGGGGTTAGCCCCACGGAATCCGGGGGCTAGCCCCACTGCGGGCGGCCCGCCGGCTCCGTAACGTCCATGCACATGGAAGCCCGTGACCACGAGCTCAAGAAGGAGCTCGCCGCCACCCTCCAGGCCCGCGGCGAGCTGGGCGCGGAGTACGAGTCCGTGCTCATCGAGTCGTTCCTGGAGAAGGTCGAGCAGCGTCTCGACACCACACTCGACCGCCGGGTCCGCCGCCAGCTCGCCGAGCAGCAGACGACCACCGCCCGGGGTCCGCGCCCGGCGGATCCGGAGACCTTCGGGGAGCGGCACGCGCTGGGGATCGTCTCGTTGATCCTGGCGGTCCCGCTGTCCGCGATCGGCGTCGTGAACGCCGGGATCGAGGG
Organism: Streptomyces durocortorensis; assembly: GCF_016901035.1. Lineage (GTDB taxonomy): Bacteria > Actinomycetota > Actinomycetes > Streptomycetales > Streptomycetaceae > Streptomyces > Streptomyces durocortorensis. Next base: position 26,322 of record NZ_JAFEUF010000082.1, on the reverse strand, counting down.
GCTGGTGGTGGCCTGGCTCGGCATCGTCGGCGTCAACGCGTTCCAGGCGGCGCGGGGCGGGGGGCTGTTCCGCCGCCGGGAGGAGCGGGCGCTGTCCGGCTGGAAGGACTGAGACCACCCGGCGCGACCGGGACCTGCGGACGACCGGGCCCGGGCGGCCGATGCCCGGGCCCGACGGAAGCCCCGGCTATGCGGGAGCCCTGGGGGGGGGGCGGGGGGGGGGGGGGGCCCCCCGCGGGGGGGGGGCCCGCCCCCCGCGGGACAGAGCGATGCGGCCGGCGCCCGCCCCCCCCCCCCCCGCGGCCCGCGCGGG
>NZ_JAFEUF010000082.1:7298-25999 GCF_016901035.1 Streptomyces durocortorensis | reverse complement strand
CGGCGGGGGGGGGCGCCCCCCGCCCCCCCCCCCCGCCCCCCCGGGGGGGGGGGGCGGCCGCCCGCCCGCGGGGGGCCCCCCCCCCCGGGGGGGGGCCGCCCCCCCCTGTCGTACGCGGAAGTATGTCGCGGGGACCGCCGCACCCCCGGTCGCCCGGGGGGCGGGACGACGGCGGTCCCCGCGAGGGACGCGGTCCGGGTCAGGGCCGGATGCCCGCGTCCGGGCGACGGTGGAGGTCCGGGAGCCGCTCCGTAGTCCGGTGTCGCCGTTCTGGGTGCCGGCGGGTCTCCCTGCCGACACCCACCAATGTGCCGGAGCCGTGTTAAGCGGGTGCTGCGCGGACGTGACGCGCTCGTACCGTTTTCGCGAAGCGCGGCAGCCGGCTTCGCGAGGCCCCGCTGCCGGCCCCGGCCCGGCTGGGGGAACGCCCCGTCAGACCTTCGCCGTGCCCGCGTCCTTGGCGAGGAACGCCAGCAGGTCCTGCCTGCTCACGACGCCCTTCGGCTTGCCCTCGACGAGCACAATGGCCGCGTCCGCCCCGTCCGCACCACTGAGCACGGCCATCAGGTCCTCGACCGGTTCGCCGGAGCCGACCTGCGGCAGCGGGGCCGACATGTGCTTCTCCAGCGGGTCGCCCAGCGAGGCGCGCTGGGTGAACAGCGCGTCCAGCAGCTGCCGTTCCACGACGGAGCCGATGACCTCGGCGGCCATCACGTCGGGGTGGCCGGCGCCCGGCTTCACGATCGGCATCTGGGAGACGCCGTACTCGCGCAGCACCTCGATGGCCTCGCCGACCGTCTCCTCCGGGTGCATGTGGACGAGGGAGGGCATCGGGCCCTCCTTGAAGTCCAGGACCGCGCCGACCCGGGCGGAGGTGCCGGTGTCCTCCAGGAAGCCGTAGTCGGCCATCCACTCGTCGTTGAAGATCTTGCTGAGGTAGCCGCGCCCGCTGTCGGGGAGCAGCACCACGACGACGTCGTCGGGGCCGAGCCGCTTGGCGACCTCCAGAGCGCCGACGACCGCCATGCCGCAGGAGCCGCCGACGAGGAGGCCCTCCTCCTTGGCGAGGCGGCGGGTCATCTGGAACGAGTCCTTGTCGGACACCGCGACGATCTCGTCCGTCACCTTGCGGTCGTAGGCGCTCGGCCAGAAGTCCTCGCCGACGCCCTCGACCAGATACGGCCGCCCGGAGCCGCCGGAGTAGACCGAGCCCTCCGGGTCCGCGCCGATGACCTGGACCGCGCCGTCGCTGATCTCCTTGAGGTAGCGGCCGGTGCCGCTGATGGTGCCGCCGGTACCGACGCCCGCGACGAAGTGGGTGATCTTCCCCTCGGTCTGCTCCCACAGCTCGGGACCGGTGGTCTCGTAGTGCGAGCGCGGGTTGTTCGGGTTCGAGTACTGGTCGGGCTTCCAGGCGCCCGGCGTCTCGGTGACCAGCCGGTCGGAGACGTTGTAGTACGAGTCCGGGTGCTCGGGGTCAACGGCGGTGGGGCAGACGACGACCTCCGCGCCGTACGCGCGCAGCACGTTGATCTTGTCCGTGGACACCTTGTCCGGGCAGACGAAGATGCACTTGTAGCCCTTCTGCTGGGCGACGATGGCGAGGCCGACACCGGTGTTGCCGCTGGTCGGCTCGACGATCGTGCCGCCGGGCTTCAGCTCCCCGCTCTGCTCGGCCGCCTCGATCATGCGCAGCGCGATGCGGTCCTTCACCGACCCGCCGGGGTTGAAGTACTCGACCTTGGCCAGGACGGTCGCCTGGATACCTGCCGTGACGTTGCGCAGCCTCACCAGCGGGGTGTTGCCGACAAGACTGATCATCGAATCGTGGAATTGCACCGTGTACTCCGGGATCTCCGAGATGGTCCGGCCCAGAGTATGCGTACGGGACGCACTGTGCGTACGGGAAGGAGTACACCGAGCCCCGAGCGGGGCAAGTAGGTACGTGTACGGCTGTACGGCGAGAAGGAGGTGGACCGGACTGTGTCGAGGGCAAGGGTGGCACGGCGGATCGCGGCGGGCGCGGCCTATGGCGGTGGCAGCATCGGGTTGATCGGTGCGGCGGCCGTGGGCGTGTTCCTGGCGGAGGTCCAGCTCGCGAAGAGGCAGGTCGGCGGGGGTACGGCTCCGGTTCCGCCGAGTGCGGACGGGCGGTACGGAGTGGCGTTCGCCGGGCCGAACGACGCGATGCGGCTCGGGATGCTCGGGGACTCGACGGCCGCCGGGCAGGGAGTGCGGCGGCCCGGGCAGACCCCGGGGGCGCTGCTGGCCTCGGGGCTCGCGGCGGTGGCCGAGCGGCCGGTGGACCTGCGGAACGTGGCCCTGCCCGGGGCCCGGTCGGACGATCTGGAGCGGCAGGTGTCGCTGCTGCTCGCGGATCCGGCGCGGACCCCGGACGTCTGCGTGATCATGATCGGGGCGAACGACGTCACCCACCGGATGCCCGCGACCCAGTCGGTGCGCTGTCTGACGACGGCGGTGCGCAGGCTGCGGACGGCGGGGGCGGAGGTGGTCGTCGGGACCTGCCCGGATCTCGGCACCATCGAGCCGGTCTACCAGCCGCTGCGCTGGCTGGCCCGGCGGGTGAGCCGGCAGCTGGCGGCCGCGCAGACGATCGGCGTGGTCGAGCAGGGCGGGCGCACGGTGTCGCTGGGCGACCTGCTGGGCCCCGAGTTCGCGGCGAACCCGCGCGAGCTGTTCGGCCCGGACAACTACCACCCCTCCGCCGAGGGCTACGCCACGGCGGCCATGGCGGTGCTGCCCACCTTGTGCGCGGTGCTGGGCCTGTGGCCGGAGACCGACCGGCTGGACGGCGCGCGCCGCGAGGACATCCTCCCGGTGGCGAAGGCCGCGTCCCAGGCGGCCCGGGAGGCCGGTACCGAGGTCACGGGCGCGCGGGCTCCCTGGGCCCTCCTCAAGCACCGCAGGCGGCGGCGCCTGCCCGCCTCCACGGAACCCACTCCGCACGCCCACCCGGACGCGGCCCACGGGCACGCGTGACGGGTGGCGCCCGGCGCGAGGCCGTGCTGAGCAAGCGCTTAGAAAAGAGTCCCGCATCACACGGCCTGCCGGGTGACCCCGGCGATACGTCCGGGTAACTTCCAGAGGAGTTCCGCCGTCCACACAGCCTTCCAGCCCCTTGGAGCCGCGTGATGCCCGAAGCCGTGATCGTCTCTGCCGCCCGTTCGCCGATCGGCCGCGCCTTCAAGGGGTCTTTGAAGGACCTGCGGGCGGACGACCTGACCGCCACGATCATCCAGACCGCGCTGGCCAAGGTCCCCGAGCTGGACCCGAAGGACATCGACGACCTGATGCTGGGCTGCGGGCTCCCCGGCGGCGAGCAGGGCAACAACCTGGGCCGCATCATCGCCGTACAGATGGGGATGGACCACCTTCCCGGCTGTACGGTCACCCGCTACTGCTCCTCCTCGCTGCAGACCAGCCGGATGGCGCTGCACGCGATCAAGGCGGGCGAGGGCGACGTCTTCATCTCGGCCGGTGTCGAGATGGTGTCCCGCTTCGCCAAGGGCAACTCCGACAGCCTGCCGGACACGCACAACCCGCTGTTCGCCGAGGCCGAGGCCCGCACCGCGGCCCGCGCCGAGGAGTCCGGCGCGAGCTGGCACGACCCGCGCGAGGACGGCCTCGTCCCGGACGCGTACATCTCGATGGGGCAGACGGCGGAGAACCTGGCCCGGACCAAGGGCGTCACCCGCCAGGACATGGACGAGTTCGGCGTACGGTCCCAGAACCTCGCCGAGCAGGCCCTGAAGAACGGCTTCTGGGAGCGGGAGATCACCCCGGTCACCACCCCCGACGGCACGGTCGTCTCCAAGGACGACGGCCCGCGCGCGGGCGTCACGCTGGAGGGCGTGCAGGGCCTGAAGCCGGTGTTCCGCCCCGACGGCCTGGTCACCGCGGGCAACTGCTGCCCGCTCAACGACGGCGCGGCCGCCCTCGTGATCATGTCCGACACCAAGGCGCGCGAGCTGGGCCTGACCCCGCTGGCCCGGATCGTCTCCACCGGCGTCTCCGGCCTCTCCCCCGAGATCATGGGATACGGCCCGGTCGAGGCCAGCAAGCAGGCGCTGAAGCGGGCCGGCCTGACCATCGACGACATCGACCTCGCCGAGATCAACGAGGCGTTCGCCGCCCAGGTCATCCCCTCCTACCGGGACCTCGGCCTGCCGCTGGACAAGGTCAACGTCAACGGCGGCGCGATCGCGGTCGGCCACCCCTTCGGCATGACCGGCGCCCGCATCACCGGCACGCTGATCAACAGCCTCCAGTTCCACGACAAGCAGTTCGGCCTGGAGACGATGTGCGTGGGCGGCGGCCAGGGCATGGCGATGGTCATCGAGCGCCTCAGCTAGCCTCGTCGGGCCGCCTCGGCCCGCCTCGGCCAACCCCGTCGAGCCCCGACCGTGACCGAATCTCCCCCAGGATGTGATCTGCGTCCCGGGGGAGAGCCGTTTGCGCAGGTCACCGCCGATATGGGGCTAAACATCGGACCGAAAGACCTGTCCATTTCGTGACGTAATGCACTGACAGCACGTACCGGTACAGGCCAAGCTGATGTAGGAAGTCGGGGGTATCGATAGAAACCGGGAGTATGTCAGTGAGCGCCATGTCGTTTGCCCTGTTGCTGACCACCGCCGCTGCCACGGCTGTCGGCGCCGCCGCACTGCACGCCGCTCACGGGCTGCGCAAGCAGGTCGTGGCCCTGCGCACGGAGCTGGCCGCCGGCCACGCTCTCGGCGCCTCGGTGCCACCACAGAGCCGCAGTACGGCCACCCCCGCCGAGGAGATACGCGCGGCCGTCGCCGACGCGCTCGCCGAGGAGCGGGAGCGCGAGCTGGCCGAGGCGCGGGCGTTCTGGGCGGCCCAGGAGGCCCGTGACGCGGCCGACGCCCCGTCCCTGCTGGGCGGTCTGGCGGGCCTCGGCGACGACGCCCCGTACTACCTGCCCCGGCAGGCCGACTTCGCCGGTCTGGATTCGATGGACCTGGAGGCGGTCGAGGCGATGGAGGAGCTCGCGGAGCTGAGCGAGCGGACCCTCGCGGAGCACGAGATCGGCGAGCTGACCGACCTTCCGGCGGAGGTCGCGGCCGACCTTCCGGAGATCGCGGAGTTCCCCGAGGACTCCCCCGAGCTGGCCGCCGCCCGCCGCCGCCACCCCTCGCACCCGGACTTCGTCCCCGTGCAGACCCCGGTGGTCACCGACCACGAGCGCACCGTGAACCGTCTTGAGGAGCTGGCCGACACCGCGACCGAGCTGACCGACGTCCGGCCCGGCCCGCTCGGCACGCTCGATGTGTACGTCTTCGCCGACGGCACCACGCTCTGCATGACCCCCGGCCACCGCGAGACCGCCGAGCGGCTCGCCGACGCGCTGCGGGCGGGCCGGCAGCCGGTGCTGCTGGGCGGCTCGGGCGTCTCGGGCGCCTACGCGCTGACCTTCTCCTGCGGCGAGGACAACGTCTACATCCTCGCCGACCGCGTCATCGCCTCGTTCTGACCGCCGGGCGCGGGCCGCTCGTACGCGCACCCGCGCCGCTCACGCGAAAGCCCGCGCCACCGCTTCGTCGACATACCGCACGGCCTCGTCCAGCTCCTGGGACGGGGCCGTTTCCAGTGCCACGGCCAGGTCCCGCCCGGCGACGGCCAGCTGGTCGCCCACCGCGAACATCCCGGCGTCGGGCAGCTCGCGCGGCTCGGCGTCCGGGTTCTCCAGGCGCTGCGCCCGTACGGCGAGCTCCCGGGCGGCGGCCAGCGCCTCGGCGGCCGCACCGCGCTGGAGGCGGCTCTGCGGGGCCGAGCGCAGCCGGTCGGCGAAACGGTCCACGGCAAGGGTCAGGGGCGTCGTATCGAGCACCCGGCCGACCCTACGCGCCCCTCGCGCACGGTCGCACCGGAGGGCGGAACGCGGAACGGCCCGCAGGCGCGGTGCCTGCGGGCCGTTCCGGTCATCACGCGTGCGACCGGTCCGTCGGTCGTCACTCACGCGTGCGAGCGTCAGTCGTCGCCGCTGAGGATCGCGACCAGGCGCAGCATCTCGAAGTAGATCCACACCAGGGTCACGGTGAGGCCGAACGCGGCCAGCCACTCCTCCTCGCGGGGAGCGCCGTACGCGATGCCGTCCTCGACCTGCTTGAAGTTCAGGGCCAGGACGCACGCGCCGATGACGATGGCCACGATGCCGAAGACGACGCCGAGGGCGCCACTGCGGAAGCCGAGGCCGTCACCGCCGCCGAACACGGCGAACAGGAGGTTGACCATCATCAGCAGCGTGAAGCCGATGAGGGCCGCCATCACGAAGCCGTAGAAGCGGCGCGTGACCCGGATCAGGCCGGTGCGGTAGGCGATCAGCACACCGGCGAAGACCGCCATCGTGCCGAGCACCGCCTGCATCGCGGCGCCGGGGGCGATGTACGTGCCGACGATGTTGCTGACGATGCCGAGGAAGACACCCTCGAACGCCGCGTAGGTCAGGATCAGCGCGGGCGAGGGCCGGCGCTTGAACGAGTTGACCAGCGACAGCACCAGGCCGATGAGCGCGGCGCCGATGGCCACGCCGTAGGCGGTGCCCAGGTTCGCCTGGTCGACCGGCATGGCCCACCACGCGGCCGCGGCGGCCACGATCACGGTGCCGAGCGTCATCGCCGTACGCGTCACGACGCCGTCGATGGTCATCACGTCGGAACGGGCGGGCGCCTGCGGGGCGCCGTGCAGGTCCGTCTGCGCGTACGGGTTGGTGGCGTACGGGTTGGCGGTGCCCTGTGCGTACGGGTTGCCCGTCGCGGTGGCCCCGGCCTGCGGCGCCGCGTTGAAGCCCGCGTGGCCATTGTCGCGGCTGAAGCCCCGTCGCGAGAAGACCGGGTTGCTGCTCCTCATTTCACTCCTCCATGGCCACACTGCGTGGCCTTGCCACAAGAGTAATGGGTAGGCAAAAGAATCACCCTAGTGCCAGGGGAGGATCTTTCCGGCGGCACACGGCGTGTTCCCACGGTGTTCCCACGGCGACGCGCGAGGACCTGCGGGACCTGGATGCGGACCGTTACGGCAGGTCACGCTCGGTGCGGCGCGTGGTGCCCGGAGCCGGACTCGAACCGGCACGCCCCCGAGGGGCAGCGAGGTTTAAGCTCGCCGTGTCTACGTTCCACCATCCGGGCGTGCCGCGCGGCTCCGCGTCTGGCTACCGACCCTATCCGGGGACGTCCCTCGATCAGCGGAACAGTGGCGCGATGTTGTCTTATTTTATTGACCGCTTGAGGGACCGTCAGCACACGCGGCCGGGCTGACCACACGCCCACGGCCGATCATGGGCGGTGGGCGCACCGCGCGGGAATGACGGAAAGTCGCCGCACTCGCACGGCCCAACGCGCCAGGTCCGCGCCAGGCTTCGCCAGGGCGTCCGCCACCCTCGGCTCCGGCGCAGCTCCGACCTCGGGTCCGGCGTCGCTCCGGGACCGCCCGGCAGCCGCTGCGACCGGTCTCCCGGCCGGACTCCACGCGCTCACGCTCCGTCACGGCGGTGCAAGGGCCCCGGAGGCTGGGACGACACCGGTCAGGGTCGTGTCATACCCGAGGAGGACGAAGCCACGCCCTCGATGCGACTCAAGACGGCCCCGGGAACGGGCATCGGGGGTGACGACCGAGGGCAGTCGGGCCGTAAGGATGGAGTAAGTCCCCCAGGCATGGCGTCAACGCCCGCATCGGCATGACCCAGGCACCCGCATCACCCGAACCAGGAGCGTCCCAGTGACCACCACCCCCACCGTTCACCGCGCCACCGCGGTGGCTGCCCGCGCCACGGAGCTGTCGAAGGTCTACGGCGAGGGCGAGACGCAGGTCGTCGCCCTGGACCGGGTGACCGTGGACTTCCCGCAGGGCGAGTTCACCGCGATCATGGGCCCCTCGGGCTCCGGCAAGTCGACGCTGATGCACTGCGTCGCCGGGCTCGACAGCTTCAGCAGCGGCTCGGTGCAGATCGGCGAGACCGAGCTGTCCACGCTCAAGGACAAGCAGCTCACGCAGTTGCGCCGGGACAAGATCGGCTTCATCTTCCAGGCCTTCAACCTGCTCCCGACGCTCACCGCGCTGGAGAACATCACCCTGCCGATGGACATCGCGGGCCGTAAGCCGGACGCCGCGTGGCTCCAGAAGGTGATCGAGATGGTCGGTCTGTCGGAGCGGCTGAAGCACCGCCCGACCGAGCTCTCCGGCGGTCAGCAGCAGCGCGTCGCCGTGGCCCGCGCCCTGGCCTCGCAGCCCGAGATCATCTTCGGTGACGAGCCGACCGGAAACCTGGACTCCCGCTCCGGCGCCGAGGTGCTGGGCTTCCTGCGCAACTCGGTGCGCGAGCTGGGCCAGACCGTGGTGATGGTGACGCACGACCCGGTGGCCGCCTCCTACGCGGACCGGGTCATCTTCCTCGCGGACGGCGCGGTCGTCGACCAGATGATGCACCCGACCGCCGACGGGGTCCTCGACCGGATGAAGGCGTTCGACGCGAAGGGCCGCACCAGCTGACGCCCGCGGCCGGTCACCACGACCGGCTGCCGCACGGCTGACGGCTACGGCCGCCGTACCCGGCCCCGTACCCGCGCGCCCCCGCCCTCCCCTTCCGGAACCCATCCCAGGACACAGACATGTTCCGTACCGCCCTGCGCAATGTGCTCGCGCACAAGGCCAGGCTGCTGATGACCGTGCTCGCCGTCATGCTCGGCGTAGCCTTCGTCTCCGGCACCCTGGTCTTCACCGACACCCTCGGCAACGCCTTCAGCAAGCAGTCCGCCAAGAGCTACGACAACGTCGCCGTCTCCGTCGAGACCTACGCCGGCGACGACGAGAAGACCCCCGGCATCGACGAGGCCACCCTGGAGAAGATCCGGGGCCTGGACGGCGTGACCTCCGCCACCGGCCGCGTCGACGGCTTCGCCGGGGTCGCCGACCCCGACGGCAAGCTGATCGGCAACGGCTGGTCCAACACCGGTGCGAACTTCGCCCCCGGCAAGGACGGCAAGGACGCCCAGTACGCCTTCGTCGAGGGCTCGGGCCCGGCGAAGAACGGCTCGGTCGCGCTCGACAAGGACACCGCGAGCAAGGGCGAGTACAAGGTCGGCGACCCGGTGCGGGTCGCGACCAACGGCCCGGTGAAGGAGTACACCCTCTCGGGGATCTTCACCACCGAGGACGGCGCGGTCAACGCGGGTGGCAGCCTCGTGCTGTTCGACACCCCGACCGCCCAGAAGCTCTACCTGAAGCCCGGCGTCTTCCAGAACGCCACGGTCAGCGCGGCGAGCGGGGTCTCCGACCAGAAGCTGCTGGACGAGATCGAGCCGCTGCTGCCCAAGGACGCCACCGCGCAGACCGGCAAGGCGCTGGCCGACCAGCAGGCCAAGGACATCGAGTCCGGCCTGACCAGCCTCAACACCATGCTGCTGGCCTTCGCGGGCATCGCGCTGTTCGTCGGTATCTTCCTCATCGCCAACACCTTCACGATGCTGATCGCCCAGCGGACCCGTGAGCTGGCCCTGATGCGGGCCATCGGCGCCACCCGCCGTCAGGTGAAGCGCTCGGTGCTGCTGGAGGCCGCCTTCGTCGGCGTCCTCGCCTCCGTCATCGGCTTCCTCCTCGGTCTGGGCCTCGCCACCGGGCTGCGCTCCGCGATGGGCGTCATGGGCGGCAAGATCCCGGCCGGTCCGCTGGTCGTCTCGCCCACCGCCGTGATCTCCGCCTTCGCGGTCGGCGTCCTGATCACCGTGCTGGCCGCCTGGCTGCCCGCCCGCCGGGCCGCGAAGATCGCCCCGGTCGCCGCGATGAGCAGCGTCCACGCCACCGCCTCGGTCAAGTCCCTCGTCGTACGGAACTCGATCGGCGGCGTCATCACCCTGCTCGGCTCCGCCGGCATCGTCGGCGGTGCCGCGACCGGTGGCACCTCCGGCCGGCAGCTGGTCGCGGCGGGCGCGTTCTTCGCCCTGATCGGCGTCATCATCCTGATCCCGCTGCTCTCCCGCCCGGTGATCGCGCTGGTCCGGCCGCTGCTGAAGAAGGTGTTCGGCGTCTCCGGGAAGCTGGCCTCGCAGAACGCGGTCCGCAACCCGCGGCGTACCGGAGCCACCGCCTCCGCGCTGGCCATCGGGCTCACGCTGGTCACCGGCATCTCGGTGCTCGGCGTCACGCTCGGCCAGGCCATCGACAAGATGACCACGGACAACATCAAGGCCGACTACCTGATCTCGATGGCGAGCGGCGACTCGCTCGACGAGTCCGCGCTCACGGCCCTGTCGAAGGCCGACGGCATCTCCGCGCTCTCCCCGCAGCAGGCGTCCTCGGTCGAGGTCGACGGTGAGTACCACTCGGCCTCCGGCGTCACCCCGGGTGACGTGGAGAAGGTCTTCGCGCTGACGACCGAGTCCGGTTCGCTGGCCTCGCTCAAGGACGGCCAGGTCGCGGTCGGCTCCAAGACCGCGAAGTCGAACGGCTGGAAGGCCGGCGACACCCTTCCGGTGACGTTCGAGGACGAGAAGAAGGGCGAGGTGACGATCGGGGCGACGTACAAGGAGAACGAGTTCCTCTCGCCCTTCGTGATCCCGAAGGAGCTGGCCGACCAGCACAGCGCCTCCACCCGTCCGGAGATCCGCGAGATCTGGATCAAGGCGGACGGTGGCGCGAGCAAGGCCAACGAGCAGTCCATCGTGAACGCGCTCGGCGACAACCCGGCGATGAGCGTCATGGACCGGCAGGACATCCGTGACATGTTCGGCGGCTTCATCAACACCGCCCTGAACATCATGTACGGGCTGCTCGCCATGGCCCTGCTGATCGCGGTCCTCGGCGTCGTCAACACCCTCGCGATGTCGGTGTTCGAGCGGCAGCAGGAGATCGGCATGCTCCGCGCGATCGGTCTCGACCGGGGCCGCGTGAAGCGGATGATCCGTCTGGAGGCCGTCGTCATCTCGGTCTTCGGCGCGGTGATCGGGGTCGGCCTCGGGGTCTTCCTCGGCTGGGCGATCGGCCGGACCCTGTCCGCCGACATCCCCGGCTACGCCCTGGTCATCCCGTGGGACCGGCTCGGCATCTTCCTGCTCCTGGCCGGCCTGGTGGGCGTCCTCGCCTCGCTGTGGCCCGCCCGCAGCGCCGCGAAGCTCAACATGCTCACGGCGATCAAGACGGAGTAGCGACAGGTCCCGGGGACGGGACGCAAGGAAGCAGGGGACGACGAGGGGCCGGTGCACCGATGGGGAGCGGAGCACCGGCCCCTCGCCCGTGCCCGTACGCGTACGGGTCAGGCGTCCGTGTCCGTGTGCGCGTCCTCCGTCCACGCACGGGCGCGCAGGGGCATCCGGGAGCCGCCGCCGTCCAGCGGGCGCACCGCGAGGATCTGGTTGACGCCGATCTTGTTGCGCTCGAAGGAGAGCGCCGAGGCCGCCATGTACAGCCGCCAGACCCTGGCCCGGCCCGGGGAGGTGGCGCGTACGGCCTGCTCCCAGTGCCGCTCCAGGTTGGCCACCCACTGGCGCAGGGTCAGCGCGTAGTGCTCGCGCAGCGCCTCGACGTCCCGGGCCTCGAAGCCGGCCTCCTCCAGGGTGGCCAGGGTGCGGCCGACCGGGGCGAGTTCGCCGTCGGGGAAGACGTACGCGTCGATGAACGCGTCGATGTGGTAAGCGTCCTCGTCCCGTTCGGGGCGGCGGGCGATCTGGTGGTTCAGGAGGCGGCCGCCGGGCCTGAGGAGGGCGTAGAGGTCCTCGGCGTACTCGCGGTAGCGGACCGAGCCGACGTGCTCGGCCATGCCGATCGAGGAGATCGCGTCGTACGGGCCGTCGTGGACGTCCCGGTAGTCCTGGACGCGGATCTCGATCCGGTCGGTCAGGCCCTCCTCGGCGATGCGCTTGCGGGCGTGGGCGGCCTGTTCCCGGGAGAGGGTGATGCCGGTGACCCGGGCCCCGTAGTGGCGGGCGGCGTGGATGGCCATGGAGCCCCAGCCGCAGCCGACGTCCAGGAGCCGGTCGCCCTCCTTCAGGCCGAGCTTGCGGCAGACCAGGTCGAGCTTGTCGCGCTGGGCGTCCTCCAGGGTGGAGCCGTCCTGCCAGTAGGCGCAGGAGTAGACCATGGAGGGGCCGAGCACCAGGGCGTAGAAGTCGTTGCCGACGTCGTAGTGGTGGCTGATGGCCTCCTTGTCCCGGCGTCTGGTGTGCAGCGGGCCGGTGCGGCGGCGGACCTCCTCGGCGGGCGGGGCGGGCGGCGGCCAGGGCCCGGCGAGGCCGAGAAGGCCGCGGGCGAAGGCGCGGACCCTGGGGTCGCGGACCGGGTGGACGGCGTCCTTGGCGTCGGCGCCGCGGTCCCAGAGCAGCCCGGCGATCCGGTCGAGCGCCTCGTACAGATCGCCCTCCACGTCGATCTCCCCGGCCACCCAGGCGCGGGCCAGGCCCAGTTCGCCCGGCTTCCACAGGAGGCGGCGCAGGGCGCGGCGGCGGCGGATCACCAGGACCGGGGCCCCGGGCGGCCCCGATTCGCTGCCGTCCCAGGCCCGGATCCGGACCGGCAGGGGTTCCGAGAGCAACTCCTCGGCGAGAGCGGTCAGCCGCGACGCGGCGTCTGCCATGGCGCACACCTCCGTGGTGTTTCCCCGACAAGCACAACAAGCACAGCGAGCACGGCGGACAGACATGCTCGTGGCCCCGCCGCGACACCCCGGTGCCGTCGCGAGGTACACCTGCGTCAACTGTCCTCGCACACTCCGTCATCCCGCTACCTGGCAACGAAACGGCAAAGTGTGTGCATGCACCACCCACATCGGCGGGAACGGGTCACCGCCGCTCACCGGCCCAGGGCCCGGGCTCTCGCCCGGATACGCCGAAGGGGCCGTCCGCACCACGGATGGCGGACGGCCCCTTCGGGCGTCGTACGGTGCGCTCCTCGCGGAGCGGGTCACCGAGGGGTCAGGAGGCCTTGGCCTTCTCGCCCTCGGACTTGGCGGCGGCCGGAGCCGGGGCCGGCTTGGCGGCCTCGTAGAACTCCTCGCGCGGCGTCTCCATGGCGCCGAGCGAGACGACCTCGCGCTTGAGGAACATCGCCAGCGTCCAGTCGGCGAAGATCCGGATCTTGCGGTTCCAGGTCGGCATGGCCATGCCGTGGTAGCCGCGGTGCATGTACCAGGCGAGACGGCCCTTGAGCTTGATCTTCACCTTGCCCATGACGATCATCGCGACGCCCTTGTGCAGGCCGAGACCGGCGACCGCACCCTTGTTGGCGTGGCTGTACTCCTTCTGCGGGAAGCCCCGCATGCCGGAGATCACGTTGTCGCCGAGGACCTTCGCCTGACGCAGCGCGTGCTGGGCGTTGGGCGGGCACCAGGCGTTCGGGTTGCCGGCGCGGCGGCCGACCATGTCCGGCACCTGGGCGTTGTCGCCCGCGGCCCAGATGTAGTCGGTGCCCTGCACCTGGAGCTTCTCCGAGGTGTCCACGTGGCCGCGGGGGCCGAGCGGCAGGCCGAAGCGGGCGAGCGCCGGGTTCGGCTTCACACCGGCGGTCCACACGATGGTGCTGGAGTCGACCTCCAGGCCGTTCTTCAGGACCACGTGACCGTCGACGCAGGAGTCCATCGAGGTGGAGAGGTAGATCTCCACGCCGCGGCTCTCCAGGTGCTCCTTGCCGTAGGCGCCCAGCTTCGGGCCGACCTCGGGAAGGATCTTGTCGGCGGCGTCGACGAGGATGAAGCGCATGTCCTCGCGCTTCACGTTGGTGTAGTACTTCGCCGCGTCGCGGGCCATGTCCTCGACCTCGCCGATGGTCTCCGCGCCGGCGAAGCCGCCGCCCACGAAGACGAACGTCAGCGCCTTGCGGCGGACGTCCTCGTCGGTCGTGGAGTCGGCCTTGTCCAGCTGCTCCAGGACGTGGTTGCGCAGACCGATGGACTCCTCGATGCCCTTCATGCCGATGCCCTGCTCGGCGAGGCCGGGGATCGGGAAGGTACGGGAGACCGCGCCCATCGCGATGACCAGGTAGTCGAAGGGCAGCTCGTAGGCCTCGCCGACGAGCGGCGCGATCGTGGCGACCTTGCGGTCCTGGTCGATGGTCGTGACACGACCGGTGAGAACCTCAGCCTTGGGCAGCACGCGTCGCAGCGGGACGACGACATGCCGAGGCGAGATGCTGCCTGCGGCAGCTTCGGGGAGGAAGGGCTGGTACGTCATGTACGACCGCGGGTCGACGACCGTGACGGTCGCCTCTCCGTATCGCATCTTCTTCAGAATGCGACGAGCTGCGTACAGGCCTACGTACCCACCGCCTACAACGAGGATCCTGGGACGCTCCGTGGTGCTCATGCCATCGAGTATCCACCCCTCCCCAGGGGGGTGCTCGTGAGCCCCTTCACAAGGATTGACCGACCCTCTGCTACACTTCGCCGCCCACGTGACCCAGGTCATGGGCACCAAAGGGAACCACGGCACCGCGGCAGACGTTGTCCACCGCTTGTGAGCTGGCCCTTGACCCTTCGGACGGGCCGAACCGCCGCTCCCCTTCATACGGACGCAACGCACCCGGAACACGCGCGCGACACCTCCGCACGACCGCCGGTGCACCCCACACGGGCCTGAGGGGCCGGAACTGCGACCAACAGGGCCGAATTCCTTGTGAAGAAGTTCACGAAGTTTCTCGGGGCGTGTCCCCGATGAGGTCCCCCGGGCGGCCCAGAGGGCCGGATCACGGCTCAACAGTGCAGCTGACGGTGCGATTGAGCGGGCAGCCGGAGGGCTGCCCGCCCGGCACCGAAGGGACCTTCGCCTACGCGGCGCTCCGGCGATCCCGTCCAGGACCTACGCGGCGCTCCAGGCGATCCCGTCCAGGATGTCGTGCTCGCTGACGACGACCTCGTGGGCTCCCGTCCGCTCCATCACCGCGAGCAGGACCAGCGCCCCGGCCCCGATCACGTCGACCCGGCCGGGGTGCATCACGGGGATCGCGGCGCGTTCGTCGTGCGTCGAGCGCAGCAGGTGTTCGGTGATCGCGCGGACCTGGCCGCGGGATACCCGGGAGTGGTGGATGGCCCCGGAGTCGTACTCCGCCAGCTCCAGCGCGATCCCGGCGACCGTGGTGACGGTGCCCGCGAGGCCGACCAGCGTGCCGGCCCCGGTGAGCGGCACGGTCTGCTCGGCGAGGTCGAGGGCGGCGTCGATGTCCGCGCGGATCGCGGCGGCCCGCTCGTGGCTGGGCGGGTCCATGACGGCCCCGTCCACGACGAGGTGACGTTCCGTCATCCGTACGCAGCCGATGTCGACGGACCGGGCCGCCTCCACCCCGTCCGAGCCGAGGACGAACTCGGTGGAGCCGCCGCCGATGTCGACGACCAGATACGGCTTCGCCAGATGGTCGCTGCCCGCCAGCTCCTTGGTGGCCCCGTCGAAGGAGAGCTGGGCCTCCTGGTCGCCGGTGATGACCTCGGGCTCGACGCCCAGGATGTCCCGGACTCCGGCCACGAAGTCGGCGCTGTTCTCGGCGTCGCGGGAGGCGGAGGTGGCGACGAAGCGGATGCGTTCGGCGCCCAGCTCCTCGATCGCCGCCGCGTACTCCCGGCAGGCCGCGAACGTCCGCTCCAGCGCCTCGGGGGCGAGCCGGCCGGTCCGGTCGACGCCCTGGCCGAGGCGGACGATCGTCATCCGCCGGTCCAGCTCGGTGAACGAGCCGGTGGCCGGGTCCAGGTCGGCGACGAGGAGCCGGATGGAGTTGGTGCCGCAGTCGATCGCGGCGACCCGGGTCATGCGCCCTTCCCGTCGGCGGGGCCGTCGAGCGGGCGGAAGGCGAAGTGGCCCTCGTCGCCCGCGTCCACCGTCCAGCCGTCGTCCTCGCCCGTCGGCACGCACGGCGTGACGCAGGGGCCCTTGGCCCACCACTCCGGCAGCATCGCGATGGCCTCGTCGCCCAGCGGGTTCACCCCGGGCCCGGCGGCCAGTGAGTGGCCGACCAGGACGTGCAGGCACTTCACCCGGTCTGGCATGCCGCCGGCGCTGGGGAAGCCCTCCAGGACCTCGATGGCGTCGCGGCGGGTGATGTAGTCCTCGTGCGCGGCCCGGTAGGCGTCCGCCAGCTCCGGGTCGGTCTCCAGACGGGCCGTCATCTCCTTCATGACCCCGTTGGCCTCCAGCGTGCCGATCGCGGAGGCCGCCCGGGGGCAGGTCAGGTAGTACGTCGTCGGGAACGGCGTGCCGTCCTCCAGACGCGGCTGGGTCTCCACCACGTCCGGGTTGCCGCACGGGCAGCGGTGCGCGATGGCGCGCAGCCCGCGCGGCGGGCGGCCGAGCTGCTGCTCGAACGCGGCGATGTCCGCGTCGGTGGGCTTGGTGGACTCGGTCTGCGGAGGGGGCGTTTCCATGCCTGCCTTGGTTCTGCTCGGAAGCTCGTAGAAGGAGAGAAGCTCGTGGAAGAAGAGGGGAAGGGGACGTACGGAGGGTCGGTCGGTCAGTCGCGGTCGTCGTCGCGGTCGGCGCTGTCCACGCCGTCCCACAGGTTCGAGTGCCAAGGACGGTCGCTCGCCCCCGGCTCGCCGCGCCGGTCCTGCGCCGCGTCGGGGTCGGCCACGGTGTAGCCGGTCTCCCCGGGAAGGACGTAGTGGAGGTGCTGGCGGGCCAGCCGCTTGATGTACGCGTCGTCCTGCAGCCGCGCCTTCTCGTCCCGCAGCTCCTCGGTGCGCCGCTCCGCCTGCTGCGAGAGCCGCTCCTGCTCGGCGATCTCGTCGCGCTGGGAGACGTACTGCCGCATCGGGTAGGCGAGCGCGACGATCAGGGAGCAGACCACCAGCGCCAGGAACGCGGCCCGGCCGGTGAGCCGGGAACGGCGGGCCTGGCGGCGGTTCTGGGATCGGTACACGCGGGCGGCGGTCTGCTCGCCGAGCAGCCGCAGCCTGGTCGCGGTGGAGAACCGGTCGCGGTCCTTCCCGGCCATGTCTCCCCGCCTCCCCGTCACATACGTCCGTCCCCGCACACGGTACGGGACCGGGTGCGGGGACGGGCGGAGGCTACCGTCTTGACGCTGTGGGTCAGCCCTTGAAGCGCGGGAAGGCGGAGCGGCCCGCGTACACCGCGGCGTCGTCGAGGATCTCCTCGATGCGCAGCAGCTGGTTGTACTTGGCGACACGGTCCGAGCGGGCCGGGGCGCCGGTCTTGATCTGGCCGCAGTTCACGGCGACCGCGAGGTCGGCGATGGTGACGTCCTCGGTCTCGCCCGAGCGGTGCGACATCATGCACTTGAAGCCGTTGCGCTGGGCCAGCTCGACGGCGTCCAGGGTCTCGGTCAGCGAACCGATCTGGTTGACCTTCACGAGCAGGGCGTTGGCGGAGCCCTCCTCGATACCGCGGGCCAGGCGCTCGGGGTTGGTGACGAAGAGGTCGTCGCCGACGATCTGCACCTTGGAGCCGATGCGGTCGGTGATGACCTTCCAGCCGGCCCAGTCGTCCTCGTACAGCGGGTCCTCGATGGAGACCAGCGGGTACGCGGAGACGAGCTCCTCGTAGTACTCGGTCATCTCGGCGGCCGAGCGGGACTTGCCCTCGAACTCGTAGACGCCGTCCTTGTAGAACTCGGACGCGGCGACGTCGAGCGCGAGCGCCACGTCACGGCCCGGGACGTAACCGGCCTCGGTGATGGCCTCGACGATGAGGTCCAGGGCGGCGCGGTTGGACTCCAGGTTCGGGGCGAAGCCGCCCTCGTCGCCGAGTCCGGTGGACAGGCCCTTGGTCTTCAGGACCTTCTTCAGCGTGTGGTAGATCTCCGCGCCCCAGCGCAGGGCCTCGGAGAAGGACTCCGCGCCGATCGGCGCGATCATGAACTCCTGGATGTCCACGTTGGAGTCGGCGTGCGAGCCGCCGTTCAGGATGTTCATCATCGGAACGGGCAGCAGGTGCGCGTTCGGGCCGCCGAGGTAGCGGAAGAGCGGCAGGTCGGACGCCTCGGAGGCGGCGTGCGCGACGGCGAGCGAGACGCCGAGGATGGCGTTCGCGCCGAGCGAGGCCTTGTTCTCGGTGGCGTCCAGGTCGAACATCGCCTGGTCGATGAGGCGCTGCTCGGTGGCGTCGTACCCGACGAGCTCCGGGCCGATCTGCTCGATGACGGCGAGGACGGCCTTCTCGACGCCCTTGCCCTGGTAGCGGTTGGGGTCACCGTCGCGAAGCTCTACAGCCTCGAACGCACCGGTGGAGGCGCCGGACGGAACGGCAGCACGGCCCGTGCTGCCGTCGTCGAGGCCAACCTCGACCTCGACCGTGGGGTTGCCCCGGGAGTCGAGGATTTCCCTGGCTACGACGACGTCGATGGACGGCACGAGGCATCTCCTTCTGGGATCTGACACTGGTTGTGCAGGGTCACTGTGGCCTTGCGACCCGAGCCTATCCGGCCCGGCCGCGTCAGTCGGCCGCCCGCCCGCCTCCTGGGACGAAAAAGGACCCAAGGGCGTGCATAGCGGGACAGAACTCTAGAAATCTACTCGGCGGTAATAAGCCGTGCCGCCAAGAGGTGAACGCATCCTGGTCTCCCGACGCCCGTACCGGCCGGCCTCCCGACGCGCGTACCGGCCTCCCGACGCCCGCCGCTCACGAAGAACCCGGCCCGGGGGGGGGGGGGGGGGGGGCGCCCCCCGGGGGGGGCCCGGGCGAGGGGAAGGGGCGCCCGGCCGATCCCCACCGGGGGGGGGGTACGGCGGTTTG
>NZ_JAFEUF010000082.1:0-7288 GCF_016901035.1 Streptomyces durocortorensis | reverse complement strand
CCCCTTCCGCGGGCCCCCCCCCCCCCCCCCGGCCGCCCCCCCCCCCGGCGCCCCCGCCCCCCCCCCCCCCCCCCCCCCCCCCCCCGGGGCCCCGCGGGGGGGGGGGGGGCCCCCCCCCGGGCCGGGGAAGCCGTGCGAGGGGAAGTGCCGCCGGACGCTTCCCCTCCGGGGAGGAGAGACGGCGATTACTTCAGGTGGAGCTGCTGACCCGGGAAGATCAGGTCCGCTTCCTTGACGATGTCGTCGTTCAGCTTGAAGAGCTTGCTCCAGCCGCCCTTGACACCTTCCTTGTCGGCGATCTTGCTCAGGGTGTCGCCGGCCTTGACCTTGTACTCGCCGTCGCCCTTCTGGACCTTCTCGCCGGTCGGGGTGGTGACGGTCTTCTTGCTCTCGGCCTTGGGGGCCTCGCGCTGCTCGCTGCGCGTGGTGGGCTGCTCGGCCTGGCGCTCGGGCTGCGCCTGCTCGGGCTTGCTCTCGGACTGGCCGGAGCCGCCGGGGTTCACGCCCGGGTCCACACCGTCGTTGGTGAGGCCGCCGGCGCCGGCGCAGGCCCAGGCGCCCGGACCCTGCAGGTCGAGGAGCTTCTCGGCGGTGGCGATCTGCTGGTCCTTGGAGGCCAGATCGGCGCGCGAGGCGTACTGCGTACCGCCGGCGGCGGCCCAGCTGGACTGCGAGAACTGCAGTCCGCCGTAGTAGCCGTTGCCGGTGTTGATGGACCAGTTGCCGCCGGACTCGCACTGGGCGACGGCGTCCCAGGTCTCGACGGAGGCGGCGGAGGCGTTGGTCGCGCCCATCAGCGGGACGGCGACGGCGGCACCGGCGACACCCGCGAGGGTGGCGATACGGGTGACCTTGGACGGGCGGCGGTGCTTGCCCTTGCTGTTCAGCAGCATGGAAAGAATCTCCTCACCGACGCCTGCGAGGTGAGCTGTCGGGTTCGGGCTGATGAGTTGCCCGGCCGTGCGTCCTTGCGCACGACTTCACCCCTAGCCGTTCCCGTACGTCCCCTCTCGGAGGGGCCGTGCGGACCCGGCGGCTTACCTGGTTCCCCCGCTCCTGCCTACGGCGCTTACGCGTCTGTTCCCTTCGACCGACGGCAGGATTCGGCGTGACGGTCGACGGGGCCCGCGGTGCGAGCGGCTTAGACCGTAAACACAGGCAACCCCGACATTCAAAGATGGACATAGGGGGCAATCGGCCCGAACTCACGGCGGCCGGGGGGCCGTTTCCGCAGGTCGGGGGTGATGCGTGCGAATGAGCCGGAAGAGGCGCGTGAGTTGAAGCAAAGAGACCCATGTCTCACTTACGCAAAGTGGACATAGGCCTCTTAACTGCCTCTGTTTTCGGGGCTTTTTCCCGAATTGGTTCAGTTGGCGGCGGGCGCCTGGGCGGGCTCCTCGGCAGCCTCTTCGGCGCCTTCGGGCTCAGCCTGGCCGGCGGCCCGGTCCAGCCCCAGATCCAGGTTCTGGCCGGGCAGGATCAGGTCCGGGTCGGAGCCCAGGAGGTCCTTGTTGGCCTCGTAGAGACCGGTCCAGCCGTCAGGAAGCTCCTGGGCGTCGGCGATCGCCCAGAGGTTGTCGCCGGGCTGGACCTCGTACGCGCCGGCGTTCGCCGCGCCGCCGTCCCGGGCGTCGCCGTCGCGCGAGGCGTGCCGGCCGGATCCGCGCGGGCCGTCCTCCTTGCCCGCCTCGGCCTCCTCGGGCGCGGGGGTGCCGCGGTGCTTGCCGCCCTTGCCCTTCGGGTCGTCGGGGGCGGTGGAGGGGTCGGTGGCGTCGGGGGCCTCGGAGGAGGGCGGAGTGGAAGGCGTCACCGAGGAGTCGGGGGGTTCGCCGCCCTTCTCCGCGTCAGCACGGTCACCCTTGTCCGCAGGGTCACCCTTCTCACGTTTGTCGCTCTCGTCACCCTTGCCGGATTCATCCGCTTCGTCGGGAGCATCCGCTTCGTCGGTCGGGTCGGCGGACGGGTCGGGGGACGGCGAGGTGCCCGGGTCGACGCCCGGCAGGCTGCCGTCCACCGCAAGGCCGGAGATCACCGCACAGCTGGGCCACGCCTTCGGACCCTGGTCGTCCAGGACCTTCTCGGCGACGGAGATCTGCTGCGAGCGGCTGGCGAGGTCGGCGCGGGGTGCGAACGCCGTGCCGCCGTAAGCCGACCAGGTCTCCTGCGAGAACTGGAGCCCGCCGTAGTAGCCGTTGCCGAGGTCGGCGCTCCACATACCGCCGCTCTCGCACTCCGCGACCCGGTCCCAGGTGGAGGCCTCGGCGGCGTGTGCGCCGGTCGCGCCGAGCAGCGGGATGGCGATGGCCGATCCCGTCACGCCCGCGGCGACGACGATGGCGGGTGCCTGGCGAGGGCGGCGGTGTCTGCCGTTCGCGGAGCCCATGGGTATGCCTTCCGTGCGACTGACAAGCGAGTGACCTGAGCGTCGCGCAGCGGGGTTCCATGCGGATTCCATGCCTGCGGCGGCGCACCAGTGACGCGTGAGCAAGGTGCGACCGACGCGTCGAACCGTGAACCTAGCGGGACTCGAACGTGTGTCACAAGTCGATGCAGCGCAGATCACGTGAAAGTCACAGAGTTGACAGCGTGTCACTTTTTTCGGAACGGCTTCCCGGTGCGAACTCGACCGGAAGGGTGCGCAGTCCGCGCATGATGAGCCCGCCGCGCCAGCGCAAATCGTCAGGTTCTTCCGCAAGTCGCAGGTCAGGGAGGCGTCTCAGGAGCGTGGCCAGCGCGGTCGGCCCCTCCAGGCGGGCCGGATCAGCTCCACGGTGGCGTCACGCCATGTCGCAAGCTTCACCGGCCCGCCGAGCGGAGCTGTCCCCGATCCGGTGATCAGCAGCGCGCTCTCCACATCGGCAGCAGGGAATACGCACCAGGCACGGACGGGTCGTCCTCGAGATCTCAACGCCATGCCAGTGGCCCCTGTCCGTACAAGCGCCCGATACCGTCGCCAGGTGAACGACACCCCGACTCCGGAACTCTTCTCCTGGGAGTTCGCGACCGATCCTTATCCCGCGTACGGCTGGCTGCGGGAGCACGCGCCCGTGCACCGGACGGAACTGCCGTCCGGAGTGGAAGCGTGGCTCGTGACCCGCTACGCCGACGCGCGGCAGGCACTCGCCGACGCACGGCTCTCCAAGAACCCCGAGCACCACGCGGGCGACGCCCAGGGCCGTGCCAAGACCGGTATCCCGGGGGAGCGAAGCGCGGGCCTCATGACGCACCTGCTCAACATCGACCCGCCGGACCACACCAGGCTGCGCCGACTCGTCTCCAAGGCGTTCACCCCTCGCAGGACCGCGCTCTTCGCCCCACGGGTCCAGGAACTGGCAGACAGCCTCATCGACGCCTTCGCGGAGAAAGGGGAAGCCGACCTCATCCACGAATTCGCCTTCCCGCTCCCCATCTACGCGATCTGCGACCTGCTCGGTGTGCCCCGCGAGGATCAGGACGACTTCCGTGACTGGGCCGGGATGATGATCCGGCACGGCGGCGGACCGCGCGGCGGCGTCGCCCGCTCCGTGAAGAAGATCCGCGCCTATCTCTCCGAGCTGATTCACAAGAAGCGCGCGGACCCGGGCGACGACCTGATCTCGGACCTGATCCGGGCGAGTGACCACGGTGAGCACCTCACCGAGAACGAGGCCGCCGCCATGGCGTTCGTGATCCTGTTCGCGGGTTTCGAAACGACCATCAATCTGATCGGCAACAGCGCCCACGCGTTCTTCCGCGACCCCGTTCAGCGAACTGTTTTCCAGGACGCGGTGGAGCGGGGCGACGGCTCCCTCATCGACAGCGCCGTCGAGGAACTGCTGCGTTTCGACGGCCCGGTGGAGATCGCGACATGGCGGTACGCCACCGAGGGGCTCGAAATCGGAGGACAGCCGATCCGGAAGGGCGACCCCGTCCTCGTGGTCCTCGCGGCGGCGGACCGTGACCCCGAGAGGTTCAGGAGCCCCGACACCCTCGACCTGACCCGCCGGGACAACCAGCACCTGGGATACGGGCACGGTATCCACTACTGCCTCGGTGCACCCCTCGCACGGCTGGAGGGACGTACCGCCCTGGAGACGCTGTTCCGCCGTCTGCCGGACCTGCGACTCTCGGTGGACCCGGCCGATCTGCGGTGGCGTGGCGGCCTGATCATGCGGGGTCTGCGCACCCTCCCGGTCGAGTTCACACCGGAAGCATCAACCAGGGCTTTGCCGTCCGATGACTCGCCTCATTAAGGTGACCCGACCCGGGGGGATCGCGGTGGAGATGAGCCGGACAGAGGCCGTTGCCCTCGTGCAACGGATCATGGATGCGGACCACAGCTCCGAAGAAGAGGTGGATGGCTGGTTGGGCATGCTCGACAGAGCCCTGTCATGTCCGACCGGCCACGTCAGCGACTTGATCTTCTGGCCTCCGGAGCAGGAACTCTCGGCTGCTGAAGTGGTCGAGCAAGCCCTGTCCTATCGGCCTGTCTCTCTGTGAGGACGAAGCTCAGCTCCGGAGCCAGGTGGTCAGCGCCGCCGCGGTGGCCGTGCCGAGGTAGGCGTAACCGACTTTGCCGTGCCGGGCGGCGACCGCGGAGGTCAGAATGACGGATCATCACGATGAGTGGCGGCTTCTCAGCGGCAGCATCCTCGTCGGAACGATTGTCGTTGGTGAGTTTCTCCTGCACATCGATCAGGAGCGTGCTTGGTTCCGCTGGGACCGGTAGGCAACCAACGCCCGGAGTTCCAGGCGACGGGCAGGGCGTGGAGGGTCGAAAGCTCCGGGTGGCGGACGTGAAGCAGCCGCGCCCCTTACCGGGCGTCCGGTGCCCCCTCCGCCGCCAGGATCGCGTCCCGGTACGCCCGGGCCGCCGCGCGGAGGGCCGCCTCCGGGTCGGTGCCGTTCGCCTCGGCGGCCACGGCGAGGGCGAGGAGGTCGTAGCCGATGGAGTCGCCGGTGGGGTTTCCCGTCGGGAGGGGGACGTCGAGGGCGGCTGCGCGGACCCGGCCGCCGAGCTTCGCGGCGAGGGCCAGGCCGGGCTGGCCGAGGGGGACGCCCTCGGTGACCGACGTGCGCTGCTTCTCGATCGCCTTGGTGCGGAGCCAGTGCGCGTGGACGTCCTCCGGGGTCTCCGCGGTCTCGTCGCCGAAGACGTGCGGGTGGCGGTGGATCAGCTTCTCGACCAAGCCGCCCGCCACGTCGTCGATGGCGAAGGGCTCCTCGGGGTCCTCCTCCGCGATGCGGGCGTGGAAGACGACCTGGAGCAGGACGTCGCCCAGCTCCTCGCGGAGTTCGTCCCGGTCGCCGTCCTCGATCGCCTCGACCAGTTCGTACGCCTCCTCGATGGCGTACTTGGCGAGGCCCTCGTGCGTCTTCTGCGAGGTCCACGGGCAGACGCGGCGGATCCGGTCCATGACCTGGACCAGGTCCAGGAGGCGGGCGCCGGGGAGGTCGTACGAGCCGGGGAGCAGTTCCAGGTCCGGCATCCGCATCCGGCCGGAGCCGCCGAGGCGGGCCAGGCCGTCGGTGAGGGGGGCGTTGCCCTCGCCGCCGGTCAGGACCACCACCGTCCGGCCGCCCGCGCAGTCCGCGACCAGTTCGTCCGCGGAGGGCGTGGCGAGTTCGACGCGTACGCCCGCCTCCCGGAGGTAGGGCAGTTGCGGCTGGTCCGGGTCCGAGCACAGGACGCGGTCGGCGGCGTGCAGGGTCTGCCAGGCCGGCCAGGACAGCAGGCCCGGCGCGACCCGGTGGCTGGCGGTGAGCAGGACGATGCGGCCGGGGTCGGCGGGGGTCTCGACGGAGGTGTCGGGGGCTTCGGCGTTCACCCTGTGAACCTACCCCCGGCCCCGCGAGCGGCCCACGGGCCGCCCTGCGCGGGACGGGCGGTCAGGCGTCCGTCGGCTGCTCGGGGGTGAACTCCGTGCGCTGGGTGATCCAGGGCGCGCTGTAGTTGCCGAGCTGCATCTTCTGGTCGTCCCAGGTGCCGAAGCGCGGGTTGACGTCGATGTCGAGGGACTTCGACGCCTTGGTGAGGGCCTCGCCGACGACCTGCTGCCCGGCGGGCGTGCCCAGGTCCGCGCCGAGTGCCCGGGCCAGCTTCGGGAGCTGGACCTCCTGGCGCATGTCGGCGTCGATCTGGTCCGGGGCGACCCAGCGCTGCTGGAGCATCATCGCCTCGAACTGCTCCTCGCCGCCCTGTTGGGCGCGGCTGGCCTGCCGCATCTCCTGGATCTCCTTGCGGGTGACCGTGACCCCCGCGTCGTCGGCGGCACGGTCGAGGATCCGGCCGAAGATCAGCCCGTGCAGCTTGGCGCGGTTGAGCTGGCCCGACTTGTTGACCAGCTGGGCCGCCTGCGGGGAGCTCTCCTGGGCGGTGCGGACCTCCGCGGCCCGCTCCTGGACCGCCGACACCTCGATCCGCTCGCCGCCCACGACGGCCGCGGCACCGGGGTGGGCCTGGTTGCCGCAGGCCGACAGGAGCGGCGCGGCGACGAGCGTTGCGGCGAGGACGGCGAGCGCGGTGCGACGACGGCGGTGCAAAGGAGCCTCCCGGGGAGAGTTTGTGCATCGGTGCACAAAGCCTTGCGGTGATCGATGTTAGGCAGTGGATGTGGCCTGTGCCACTGATTCGACCAACGATTCGGGAGGAGTTGGGGATGTGGTCCGGCCTGGGCGGTGCTTCGGGGGCGGTCCGGAGGTGCGCTCAGCCGCCGCGGACGTCCCGCTGGTGGCTGAACAGGCGACGCAGATCCATGGGCAGCGGGTGGTGCGGCCCGTAGGTGCGCTCGGCGTCGTACAGCAGCGCCTGGAGCTGGGCCCGGCCCGCGGTGTGGTCGCCGACCGCCAGGAGCAGCTGTCCGATGCGGTGCCGGATGTCGAGCGCGCGGCCGGGGTCGGAGGTGATCGGCCCGTACGCGTTCTCGTAGTACGGGAGGACCGCGCGGTACTCGACCAGGGCGGCCCCGGCCTCGCCGAGCTGTTCCAGGCACTGGGCCGCGTCGTAGCGGAACTGAAGGGCCTGGGCGTCGGCCGGTCCCGCCTCGGCGGTGCGGTCCTCGGCGAGGCGGCGCAGCTCGGGCAGGGCGCGGCGGTACTGCCCGTCGTCCATGAGCGTCGCCGCGTACTGCTTGCGCAGGATGCGGACGACCGGTGAGTGCTCGCCGTGCTCGGCCGCGGCGGCCGGGAGGGTGGCGCCGAGGACGTCCACGGCCTGGGTGATCCGGCCCTCGCCGAGCAGCTTCTTCACCTCGTCCACGGCTCGTGCGACGTCCGGCCGGACGGGCGGCGGGGTGGTGGGGCGTGCGGG
>NZ_JAFEUF010000605.1 GCF_016901035.1 Streptomyces durocortorensis | reverse complement strand
AACATCCCCTTTAATATTATATTGCTGCGTTTCTGTGTGGTTTTTCTTTTTTTTTAGCTTCTGGGGGGGGGGGGGGGGGGGGGCCGTACCGGTGTTCAGGCCCCGGGGCTGAACGGCGCGCTTCTGTGGAAGGCTGACCACAGCCAGGATCCGGAGGCGCTAGGGGGACGGCGTGCGACTGTCGGAGGACGTCACGGGGTGGGCCTTCCTGGCGGAGGTGGACGGGGCCCGGCACGCCGGACTGGCGGTGGGG
>NZ_JAFEUF010000081.1:14177-29229 GCF_016901035.1 Streptomyces durocortorensis | reverse complement strand
GCCGGTTCGGGGCGCGCGCCCTTCTTCGGGGTGGCCGACGGCGCGGCACCGGAAGCGTCGGGGCGCGGGCTGCTCCCGGGGACGCCCCGGTCCGAGTGGGGGTGGGCGCCCCCACCGCGGCCCCCGGTCCGCCCGGAGCCGGGAACCGTGTCCCCGGCCGGATCGGCGGCGGAGCCCTTGGAGCCGGCGGACCGTGCGGGCCCGGGCCCTCCGGCACCGTCCTCGCCGACGCTCATACAGCCGGTGGACGCGGCGATCGTCAGCGCGGTGACGGCTGCCCAGCGGGCAGGGGCGGACAACTGGCGCACGAGTGGCACCTCCGGGGCGAGGGAGCGGAAGCGAGGCGAGGGGTGGAGCCCGCGACGCCGGAGCGAGGCTTCGCACCGTGCCCAACTCCCGCGACCCCGCCGGAGACACGCCCGAAACCGCAACGCCCCGCACGTGCCCTCACCGCACGAAGCCCCGCTACCCCCCGAACCCGCCCGTCAGCTCCGCGCCCAGGAACACCGCGCCCAGCCCCGCCAGCAGCGACGCCAGCACATTGGCCCCGGCCAGGAAGGTCCGGCCCGTCTCGGCCAGGCGGAGGGTCTCGTACGAGAACGTCGAGTACGTCGTCAGCGCCCCGCACAGGCCCGTCGCCAACAGGGCGTGCGCCGGGGAGGACACCGCGGCGCCGGTCAGCAGGCCGAGCAGCAGGCTGCCCGCGGTGTTCGCCGCGAAGGTGCCCCACGGGAAGACGTACGGGACGCCCGGCCCCTGGTGCGCCTGCACCGCGCGGTCGGTCAGATAGCGCAGGGGCGCGCCCACCGCCCCGCCGATCGCCACCAGCAGCCAGTTCACGCGGCCCGCCCCTCGCCGCTCGCGCTCCGGTCCAGCCAGGCCCGCGTCGCCACCGCCGCCGCCCACACCGCCCCGAGCGCGGCTGCCGCCGTCACCGCCGCGTACGCCATGGCGGTGAGGACCTCCTGACGCACCAGCAGGTCCGAGACGCCGGCCGCGTACGTCGAGAAGGTCGTGAACCCGCCGAGCACGCCGACGCCGAGGAAGGGCCGCACGAGCGGGTGGGTCACCCGGCCCCGCTCGACAGTGAGCACCATCAGCGCGCCGATCAGGGCGCAGCCGCTCACGTTGACGACGAACACCGTCCACGGGAAGCCGCCACCGCCGGGCCACAGCACCAGCGCCCCGTAACGGGCGAGCGCGCCGAGCGCGCCCCCGGCCGCCACCGCCGCCAGCACCCGGCTTTGCGGGGCGGCGGGCGGGCCGGGCTCCGGCAGCTCCTGCGGGGCCTGCTCGCTCACCCGTAGCCCAGGGCGTGCAGCCGCTCGTCGTCGATGCCGAAGTGGTGGGCGATCTCGTGGACCACGGTGATCTCGGTCTCCGCGACGACGTCCTCCTGCGACTCGCACATCCGCAGCGTCGGCCCCCGGTAGATGGTGATCCGGTCCGGCAGCACCCCGGCGTACCACTCGCCGCGGTCGGTGAGCGGGGTGCCCTCGTAGAGCCCGAGCAGCTCGGGGTCGCCGGGGTCCGGTTCGTCCTCGACGAACACCGCCACGTTGTCCATCAGCCGCGTCAGCTCCGGCGGAATCCGGTCCAGAGCCTGGCTCACCAGCTCCTCGAACTGTTCGCGCGTCATCTCCAGCACCCCGCCATTGTCACGTACGGGGGCCGGGTACGGGCAGATGGCCACCTTCCGGCATCGCGGTGACCGGGCCCGTACGGACGCATGACCGGTGGAGCCGCCCGGCATGGCGGAGGCCGTACCGGGGCATACGCGCCCAATGGTCCGCGTCCCGTTCCGTGCCGCAGCCGACCGCGTCCGGCACCGCCTCAGCCAGCTCGTCCGCCCGAAGCCCGGCGCCCGCCCGGGACGCACCCCGGACGGCTCCCGCACGCCCCGCACCTCCCGGACCGGCACCGCGACCCCCGGCGACCTGACGGGCCCCGCCCGCCGCCCCTGGCTCCGCGCGCTGGGCATGCTCGCCGTCGTCGTGCTGGGGGCCTGGCTGGGACTGCTCGCCGTGGGGTCCATCCGTACGCCGGTCGGCCCCATGGACACCAACATGACGCTGCGTCCCTCCCTCACCGGCGGCAGCAAGATCAACGTGTCCCCGCTCGGCGCCCTGGAGCTGGACTCGCACATCGCGCCGCTGAGGCTCGACGTGGACGTGGACCGCCTCGACCCCGAACGCTCCCAGGCCCTGGTCGACCAGCCGGAACGGTTCTCCACCCTCCAGGACGAGGTCACCCGGGACGTCGCCGCCGGCACCCGGGAGCTGGCCGTACGCTCCTGCGTCGCCGTCGTCTCCGGCGCGACCGCCCTCGGCCTCGTCGTCTACCGCCGCCCCCGCCGCGCCCTGGCCGCCGGCGGGCTCGCGCTCACCCTGCTGGCCGCGTCCGGCGTCAGCGCGTACGCCACCTGGAACCCGAAGTCCGTCCTGGAGCCGAAGTTCTCCGGGCTGCTCTCCAGCGCCCCGTCCCTGGTCGGCGACGCCCGCTCGATCGTCACCGAGTTCGACATCTACCAGCAGGAGCTGGCCCGCCTGGTCACCAACGTCACCAAGCTGTACGACGCGACCTCCACGCTCCCCGTCTACCAGCCCGACCCCGGCACCATCCGGGCCCTGCACGTCTCCGACATCCACCTCAACCCGGCCGCCTGGCACATCATCGCCTCGCTCGTCGAGCAGTACGAGATCGACGTGATCATCGACTCCGGCGACACGATGGACCACGGCTCCGCCGCCGAGAACGGCTTCCTCGACCCGATCCGCGACCTCGGCGCGCCCTACGTCTGGGTGCGCGGCAACCACGACTCGACCGTCACCCAGGACTATCTGAAGAAGTTCAAAAACGTCCGCGTCCTCGACGACGGCAAGGCGGTGAACGTCGGCGGGCTGCGGATCGCGGGCACCGGCGACGCCTCCTTCACCCCGGACCGGACCGGCCCCGGCGGCAACAAGGAGGCCGCCCGGCTGGAGGGCATGCGGCTGGCCACCGCACTGCGCGACCAGGAGCGGGCGGGCACCCCGGCCGACATCGCCGTCGCCCACGACCCGAACACCGCACGGGAGACCGACGGCACGGTCCCGCTGGTGCTCTCCGGCCACCTCCACCGCCGGATCAACGAACAGCTGAAGCTCGGCACCCGGCTCAAGGTCGAGGGCTCCACGGGTGGCGGCGGACTGCGCGCCGTGCAGAACGAGAAGCCGGAGAAGGTGCACGCCTCGGTGCTCTACATGGACCGCTCCACCCGCCGGCTCCAGGCCTGGGACGAGATCACGCTCGGCGGTCTCGGGCTGACGACCGCCGAGGTCAGCCGCCATCTCCCGGAGGAGAACCTGAAGAAGGACGCCCCCGGCTCGCCCTCCCCCAGCCCGTCCCCGACGGGCTCCGGGACGCGCCCGACCCCATCGCCATAAACCGTTTTGGCGATAGCTCCACCCATCCCATATGCTTCTCACGTCCCCGACGCGCTGCAAAGCGAACCGGCGGGCCAATAGCCCTCATCGTCTAGTGGCCCAGGACGCCGCCCTTTCAAGGCGGTAGCACGGGTTCGAATCCCGTTGGGGGCACGTTTCACCGTGTGCGAGACTTGTTTCGCACATTGCTTGGTCCTGTGGAGCAGTTTGGAGTGCTCGCCACCCTGTCAAGGTGGAGGCCGCGGGTTCAAATCCCGTCAGGACCGCTTGCAGCCCCAGCGGCTGCGTGGCTGGGTAGCTCAGTTGGTACGAGCGATCGCCTGAAAAGCGATAGGTCGCCGGTTCGATCCCGGCCCCAGCCACTTCACGAAGGCCCCGTCCACCGGACGGGGCCTTCGCCGTGTCACACCTTCTCGGCCTCGGCCCGCTCCTCCTGCTCCGCCGGTACGTCGGAACCGCGCCGCCGCCAGGCCCGTACGCCCAGGACCAGCAGCGCCACCAGCACCACCGCGACCAGCGCCGCACCGTCCGGCACCCGTTCACCGAGCTTCTGCGCCCACTGCTCGACCGCGAACGAGTCGTCGACCCCGAGCAGCCCGGGCAGCGCGGTCGTCCCGTCGTAGACGAGGAACAGCGCGCCGAGGCCGATGAAGAACAGCCCCGACAGCAGCGACGTGGTGTGCAGTTCGAACCGGCCGAGCCGGACGGCCCGGCCGCGCAGCCAGGTCCGGCGGCCGAGGTCGAAACGCTCCCAGAGCAGGGCGAGCACGAAGAGCGGTACGGCCATCCCGAGCGCGTACACCGCCAGCAGCAGCCCGCCGTAGACCGGGCTGCCGCTGACCGCGGCGACGGTCAGGACGCTGCCGAGGATCGGGCCCGCGCAGAAGCCGGCCAGGCCGTAGACCGCGCCCAGCGCGTAGACGGAGAACGCGGTGGTCGGGCGGATCCGGCCGCTGAGCTCCGCCATCCGCCGGGAGGCGAAGCCGAGGCCGACGATCTGCGCGAGACCGAGCACGATGATCAGCCAGCCCGCGCCCGTGACGAGGGCGTCGCGGTGCCCGTAGAACAGCCGCCCGGCGTACGAACCGGCCGCGCCGAGCGGGACGAGGGTGGTGGCGAGCCCGGCGTAGAAGATGCCGGTACGGGCCAGCAGCCGGGAGGTGGAGTCGATGGAGTACGCGAAGAAGGCCGGCAGCAGCAGCGCGCTGCACGGACTGACCAGGGCGAGCAGCCCGCCGAGGAAGGCCGCGAAGTAGCCGATGTCCGCCGTCACTTCGCGGACTCCCCGGCCTTGCCCGCCGCGCCCGACGCCTTCGCCTGCTCGGCGGCGGTCTCGATGGCCTGCGTGAACGTCTCGTCCGGCTGCGCTCCCGCGATCGGGCGGCCGTTGATCAGGAACGACGGGGTGGACGTGGCGCCGATCCCGTACGCCTGCTCCTGGTCCTTCTTGACCGCCGCACGGGCCGCGTCACCGTCGAGGTCCTTCATGAACCGGTCCAGGTCCTTCACCCCCGCCTCGTCGGCGAGCGCCTTGACCCGGTCCTTGCCGAAGCCCTTCTCCTTCGCCCCCTCGGCGTAGGCGGCGCCGTGGAACTCCCAGAAGCGGTCCTGCTGCCCGGCGGCCCAGGCGGCCCGGGCGGCGGTCTCGGACTCCTCGCCGAAGATCGGGAAGTTGCGCCACTCGATGCGCAGCGTGCCGTCCTTCACGTACTTCTCGATCAGTTCCGGCTCGGTGTCCCGGGCGAACTTGCCGCAGTAGCCGCACTTGAAGTCGGCGTACTCGATCAGGACGACCGGGGCGTCCGCCGGGCCGATGGCCAGCTTGTCGTCCGCGTCCCGACGGGCGAGCTTCGCCAGCTCCGGGTAGACGCCCTCGTTCGGGTCGGCGGAGACCTCGGCGGCGGGGCCGGTGGCGGTGGTGTCCTTCGCGGTGTCGTCGGGGGAGGCGGCCTTGTACGAGGCGAAGCCGAGGAGTCCGGCCGCGAGGACGACCACCGCGCCGTAGACGAGGGGCTTGCGGGAGGACTTCGAAGGCGTGGCGGCGGGCTTCTTGGGCGTGGGCATGCGGCACTCCGTGCTGATGGTGCGGAAGGAGAGAGGTCAGGGTGCGGGGCGGGCGGTTGCCCGCCAGGACACCCCCTACACCCGCAGCACGGAGAGTTCGACCGGGGTCGGTGTGTACGCGACCGGGGCGGCGGCCCGTATCCCCGGCGGCGGCTCGGCCGCCGGCGCGCCCGTCGCGGCGGGCAGCCCCCACGGAGCGAGACCCGGCACAGGGTCGTGGGCGGCCCGGGCGCGGGAGGGGACGGCGGGTTCGCCGTCGTGATCGCGGAGCTTCCCGCAGCCGGGCACCGGGGTTCCCGCGTCGGGGGCCTCGGCCACGGAGGCCGACGCCTGATCATGAGCGACGGAGAACGCGGCCGAGGCGGAAGGCGCGGAGGTCCCGGACGCGGAGGTCCCGGACGCGGCGGCCCCAGGCGCGGAGGCCGCGAAGGCCTGGGCGGAAGCCGACGGCGCGTAGGCCCCCGGCGCGGCGGCCCCGGCCCCGCCGCCGGCCGCAAAAGCCGCCGGTCCGCACAGCAGCCCCAGCACCACCGCGAACAGCGCCGTCAGGCTCCACCACTGCGTACGGGACACGGGACCGGGCCTTTCTCGTGCGAGCGACGGGGCGGGGACGGGGCGAGGCGTTCGACTGCCCGAAATGGTACGTGCCGCGTGACGCAGCCCGCGCGAAATGAGGTCGCCACTGGCCGGGCCCGGGTGAGATCCTGGGATCCGTATGTCTACTTCCTTCGCCGATCTCCAGTCCCAGCTCGGTCAGCTCTCGCTCCGCGACGCGAACCGGCTCGGCCGGCGCCTCGAAGGAGCGCGCCGCATCCGCAAGCCCGAGGCCCGCCAGTCCGTGCTGGACGAGATCGCGGCCGAGGCGGGCAAGGCGGCCGAACGGCTCGCGGCGCGCGCGGCCCGGCTGCCGGCCCTGTCGTACCCGCAAGAGCTGCCGGTCAGCCAGAAGAAGGACGAGATCCTGGAGGCGATACGCGACCACCAGGTCGTGATCGTCGCCGGGGAGACCGGGTCCGGGAAGACCACGCAGATCCCCAAGATCTGTATGGAGCTGGGGCGTGGCGTCCGGGGCATGATCGGGCACACCCAGCCCCGCCGGATCGCCGCCCGTACGGTCGCGGAGCGCGTCGCGGACGAGCTGAAGACGCCGCTCGGCGAGACCGTCGGCTGGAAGGTCCGCTTCACCGATCAGGTGAACCCGGAGTCGACGTATCTGAAGCTGATGACGGACGGCATCCTGCTCGCCGAGATCCAGACGGACCGCGAGCTGCTGGCGTACGACACGATCATCATCGACGAGGCCCACGAGCGGTCCCTCAACATCGACTTCCTGCTCGGCTATCTGGCCCGGCTGCTGCCGAAGCGGCCGGACCTGAAGGTCGTCATCACCTCGGCGACCATCGACCCGGAGCGGTTCGCGCGCCACTTCGGCGAAGCGCCGATCGTGGAGGTCAGCGGGCGGACGTATCCCGTCGAAGTCCGTTACCGCCCCCTCCTCGAAGAGGACAGCGAGGACTCCGACCGCGACCAGATCACCGCGATCTGCGACGCCGTCGACGAGCTGGGCCACGAGGCCCCCGGCGACGTCCTGGTCTTCCTCTCCGGTGAGCGCGAGATCCGGGACACGGCGGACGCGCTGAACAAGCGGAACCTCAGACACACCGAGGTGCTCCCCCTCTACGCCCGCCTTTCGCACGCCGAGCAGCACCGCGTCTTCCAGCGCCACACCGGACGCCGCATCGTCCTGGCGACGAACGTCGCCGAGACCTCGCTGACCGTCCCCGGCATCAAGTACGTGATCGACCCCGGCAACGCCCGTATCTCCCGCTACAGCCACCGCACCAAGGTCCAGCGGCTGCCGATCGAGCGGATCTCCCAGGCCAGCGCCAACCAGCGCAAGGGCCGCTGCGGCCGTACGTCGGACGGCATCTGCATCCGGCTGTACTCGGAGGACGACTTCGTCACCCGGCCGGAGTTCACCGACCCGGAGATCCTGCGGACCAACCTGGCCTCCGTCATCCTCCAGATGACCGCCGCCGGGCTCGGCGACATCGAGAAGTTCCCGTTCATCGACCCGCCGGACCACCGCAACATCCGCGACGGCGTGCAGCTCCTCCAGGAGCTGGGGGCGCTCGACCCCGCCGAGAAGGATCCGAAGAAGCGGCTCACCCCGCTCGGCCGCAAGCTCTCCCAGCTGCCCGTCGACCCCCGCCTGGCCCGCATGGTCATCGAGGCCGACAAGAACGGCTGCGCCCGCGAGGTCATGGTCATCGCCGCCGCGCTCTCCATCCAGGACCCGCGCGAGCGGCCCGCCGAGAAGCAGACGCAGGCCGACCAGAACCACGCCCGGTTCAAGGACGAGACCTCCGACTTCCTGGCGTACCTGAATCTCTGGGCCTACGTACGCGAGCAGCAGAAGGAGCGGGGCTCGTCCTCGTTCCGCCGGATGTGCAAGCAGGAGTATCTGAACTTCCTGCGCATCCGCGAATGGCAGGACATCTACGCGCAGCTGCGGACGGTCGCCAAGCAGATGGGCATCACCGTCGAGGAGCCCAAGGCGGAGGCGTCCATCCCCGAGCAGGCGGTGCACACCTCGCTGCTGGCCGGGCTGCTGTCGCACATCGGGCTGAAGGACACCGAGAAGAACGAGTACCTGGGCGCGCGCAGCGCCAAGTTCGCGATCTTCCCCGGCTCGGCGCTGTTCAAGAAGCAGCCCCGTTTCCTGATGTCGGCGGAGCTGGTGGAGACCTCCCGGCTCTGGGCGCGGGTCAACGCCAAGGTCGAGCCCGAGTGGATCGAGCCGCTGGCCGGGCACCTGCTGAAGCGCACCTACAGCGAGCCGCACTGGGAGAAGGACCAGGCGGCGGTGATGGCGTACGAGCGGGTCACCCTCTACGGCGTGCCGATCGTCGCCCAGCGCAAGGTCAATTTCGGACGTATCGACCAGGAGGCCTCGCGGGACCTGTTCATCCGCAACGCCCTGGTCGAGGGCGACTGGCGCACCCACCACCAGTTCTTCCACGACAACCGCAAACTGCTCGGCGAGGTCGAGGAGTTGGAGCACCGGGCCCGCCGCCGCGACATCCTCGTGGACGACGAGACCCTGTTCGACTTCTACGACCAGCGGATTCCCGAACACATCGTGTCCGGGGCGCACTTCGACTCCTGGTGGAAGCACAAGAAGCGCGAGGAGCCGGACGCGCTCGACTTCGAGCGCTCCATGCTCATCAACGAGAAGGCCGGGGCCGTCACCAAGGACGACTACCCGGACTCCTGGCGGCAGGGGAAGCTCAAGTTCAAGGTGACGTACCAGTTCGAGCCCGGTGCCGACGCGGACGGCGTGACCGTCCACGTGCCGCTCCAGGTGCTGAACCAGGTCACCTCCGAGGGCTTCGACTGGCAGATCCCGGGGCTGCGCGAGGAGGTCGTCACCGAGCTGATCCGCTCGCTGCCGAAGCCGATCCGCCGGCACTACGTCCCCGCGCCGAACTACGCGGACAAGTTCCTGGACCGGGCGGTCCCGCTCCAGGAGCCGCTGCCGTTCACCCTGGCGCGGGAGCTCCAGCGGATGGTCGGAGTGCCGGTCACCGCGGACGACTTCGACCTCTCCCGTGTCCCGGACCACCTGAAGATCACGTTCCGGATCGTCGACGAGCGGCGGCGCAAGGTCGCCGAGGACAAGGACCTGGAGGCGCTGAAGCTCCAGCTGCGCCCGAAGGCCCGCCAGGCGCTCTCCAAGGCGGCCGCGGCGACGGCAGGGCCCTCCGGCGAGTCCATCGAGCGTTCCGGGCTCACCGACTGGACGATCGGCACGCTGAACAAGGTCTTCGAGACGCGTCGCGCCGGGCAGCCGGTGAAGGCGTATCCGGCCCTCGTCGACCAGGGCGAGACCGTGGCCGTACGCCTCTTCGACACCGAGGCCGAGCAGCAGCAGGCGATGTGGCGCGGCACCCGGCGGCTGATCATGCTGAACATCCCGGTGAACCCGGCGAAGTTCGCATCGGACCGGCTGAGCAACCAGCAGAAGCTGGCGCTCTCCCGCAATCCGCACGGCTCGGTGCAGGCCCTCTTCGAGGACTGTGCCACCGCCGCGGCCGACCGGCTGATCGCCGCGCACGGCGGGCCCGCGTGGGACGAGAAGGCGTTCCGGACGCTGTACGACAAGGTGCGCGCGGACCTGGTGGACCTCACCGTCCGCACGATCGACCAGGTGCAGCAGATCCTGGCCGCGTGGCAGGCCTGCGAGCGCCGGCTGAAGTCGACGAACAGCCTGACGCTGGTGGCCAACGTCACCGACGTACGCGAGCAGCTGGCCAGACTCGTACCGTCCGGTTTCGTTACGGCGACCGGACTGCGCCGGCTGCCGGACCTGATGCGCTACCTCGTGGCGGCCGACCGGCGGCTCCAGCAGATGCCTACGGCCGTGCAGCGGGACACCACGCGGATGGCGAAGGTCCACGAGATGCAGGACGAGTACGCCTGGCTGCTCGAACAGCTCCCGCAGGGAAGGCCGGTGCCGCAGGAGGTGCTGGACGTCCGCTGGATGATCGAGGAGCTGCGGGTGAGCTACTTCGCCCACGCGCTGGGCACCGCGTTCCCCGTCTCGGACAAGCGGATCGTGAAGGCGATCGACGCCCTGGCACCCTGAGCCGGGGCTCGGCCCCAGGGCCCGGGAAGCGGTGACGGAGTCACCACCAGGAGTGAAGTCGACCTGGGCCTCCCACCTCCTGTACAGTCTGGTTTCGCAGCAAGCCGCAAGGCAAGCGGCGAAAACCTGGTCCTGTGGAGCAGTTTGGAGTGCTCGCCACCCTGTCAAGGTGGAGGCCGCGGGTTCAAATCCCGTCAGGACCGCAGTAGAAGAAAGCCCGGATCGTTTCGATCCGGGCTTTCTCGCGTCCTGCCCCGCGTCTTGACGGCTCCACCCGCCGCGGGTACCCCGTAGAAGCAGAGGCCGTCCCTGCACCCTCGGCGCTTCTCTCGGCGGGGGACGGCCGGGCTCACCGGGAGGTGGCTCGTATGTCCGCGTCCGCAGCACGACACGAGACCCGCGCGCTGCTGCGCGCCCATCTGGCGGCCGCTTCCGCCTATCGCCATCTCACCCGCCACTGCGCGGTCTGCCACCGTCTCCTGCGGCTCGCCATGGAGCCCGGGGCGGCCACAGAGCCCGAAGGGGCGGCCGAGGCCCCTCGGGACGCCGACGGGAACGAGGACGAAAGACCCCCGTCGACACGACCATCGGCCGGGTGACTCCGCGTTCCGACAGTGGCAGGCTCGAAGTTGGCAAGCATCAGGTGATGTGACGGTAGTCACCGAAAGAGTTTTCAGACCGGGGGATTTTACGCCTCCCCTACAACTGGTGAATTTAATATGTGCAATTGCACGGGGCCGGTGGGCTCGCGAGGACCGTTCCGTCCGGGGCTGTCCCACCGCGTCCGGGACGCTCACCCACACTCCCGCACAGACCCGCTCACAGACCCACGAACGCCCCTGCCGGCCCGCTGAAGCCGACCGACCGCCCGGTTCTGGACCCGGGTCGGCCCGGGTGGCGGGAGCGGCCCGGGGAACGCCGCCCAGCGGCCGTCCGGGCGGCCGGAGAGACCCCGCCCCGGGGTCGCCCGGGGCACAAAAAAAGATCGCGCTGGACCCGGCGGAGTCCAGCGCGATCGATACGACGACACCCGTGGAACACAGGTATGACGCCCGTTGGGGCAGGCGTCCGTCGAGTGGAGCTATGGGTGGGCGACTGGGGTTGGGGGACCTGTCAGCTGCCCGGATGTTGTGCTGTGCTGCGGTACTGCTGTGCTGCTGTTATTGCTGTTCGGCAGGGGTGTGTCAGGCCTCGCTGCGCTGCTGCGGAATACCCGCAAGCAGTGCGCGGACCTCTGCCTCGCGGTACCGGCGATGTCCACCGAGCGTGCGGATGGACGTGAGCTTGCCAGCCTTGGCCCAACGGGTGACCGTCTTCGGGTCCACGCGGAACATCGTGGCAACCTCAGCCGGGGTCAGCAGCGGCTCGGCATCAGGGGTGCGAGCGGTCATGAGCGGCCTCCTCGGGAGAACCGAACCTTCTCGGTTCTTTCCTCTAAATTCTGCACCTTGAC
The DNA here is from genome assembly GCF_016901035.1 of Streptomyces durocortorensis. Taxonomy (GTDB): domain Bacteria; phylum Actinomycetota; class Actinomycetes; order Streptomycetales; family Streptomycetaceae; genus Streptomyces; species Streptomyces durocortorensis. The sequence goes on along the minus strand of NZ_JAFEUF010000081.1, from coordinate 17,639 downwards.
CCGCGTTGCCCGAAATGGCGGACGCGGGCCGAGTCGGTTATAGGACGAACGGCTTGTCCTCGGCACTACAACTACACCATCCGTCCAGCCACGTCGGCCAAACCGATGGAATTGCCCTCCCAGGTGTTCATCAGCGACGGAAGCCGATGGACCATGCCATAGCGGACAGTCACGCCCCAGTGACGATCAGTCACAGAGCGATCAGGAGTCGTCAGACCCCCCATAGCGTGCAATGTCGAGCATCCTGCCCTTACTTGGACAGAAGGAGCCCTCCCCGGACTCCTTGTCCTATTTTGGCATGAGGAGTAGGGATAGGCGCAAGAGCCCCGTTAGTGCTGTCCATCACGCTTGAGCCAAAGGCCCGGTTCGGGACGTAGGTCCCGGGCTCAGCCGCGTACGCTTCCGCCTCGCCCGTCCCATGAGACCTCACGCGTCACACGGAACACCGGTTCACGGCCCGCCCGTTCCCGCTCCCCTCTCCTCCTTCCGGCTCGCGTCCCGGTCTGTCGTCCTGGATGAAGGATGCCCCGGTTCCGTCACCTTGATGCCGCTGTGGGCCTTTTCACGTCAATTGGTGAACTGGAGGTCCCGTACGGCCCGCCAGCGCTCCGCGAGCCGCGCGTACGCCGCGCTCGCGCCCTCGCTGTCGCCGTCCCGCAGCGCGGTGAGCCCCTCCGCCACGTCCGCCGCCGACCGGTCCCCGGCGAGCCGTTCCGCCGGCAGCGCGTGCACCAGGCCCCCGTAGTCCAGCTCGACCAGGGAGCGCGGATGGAACTCCTCCAGCCAGCGCCCCACGTCCACCAGGCCCTCGGTCAGCGGCCCTTCCGGAACGCTCTCCCGCAGCGTCCGCAGCGCCCGTGCCAGCCGGCGCCGGGCCTCGACCATCGGGGTGCGGTAGCGCAGGACGGGCCCGGCCCCCTCCCCGTCCGCCGGCGCGTAATCCCGCTCCTCGTCGAGGAAGAGGACGAACCACCGCACCGGGACCTGCCACACCGTGGTGCGGATCCACGGCCGCGCGTCCGGGTGGAGCCGCTGCCAGCGCTCATGGTCCGCCGCCGCCTGGCCGCGCACCACCGCGGGCAGCACGGCGTCGAGCACGTTGGCCGGAAACATCTCCCCCAGCTCCTCCAGAGCCAGCCAGCCCCGTAGCCGGGTCCGCCACGGACAGACGCACACCACCCCGTCCAGCTCCGCCACGAACGCGTCGCCGCTCTCGTGGACGGGCACCCCGACCGGCGGCGTCGACGCCAAGTCGGCCAGCGAGCGGCGCAGTTCGTCCTGAGCCGTGGGGAGGTCGTCGCGGAGCGCGTAGCGCGCCCAGTGACTCCGCTCGGGCTCGGCGAATGCGGCGAGCGGCTCGTAGACCCGGAGGTAGGACGTGTAAGGGACGAGCACCGAAGACACCACCGACATGGAGCGCATCGTGTCACGGAGGATCACCCCCCGGGGGTGATCCTTTGCACGGGGGCAGATCCGGGCCGCCGGAGGACTTACGCTCTTGCCCATCGGACCGGCCGTGCCGGTCGGTCCGGGGTCCTCCCCACCCCTAGGAGGGCCTCCGCCGCTTCGTGTTATTTGGGAGTCACCACAGTGACCGATGTGACCAGCGGGCACGTAGACGTACTGCAGACCCTGTTCCACTCGGATCAGGGAGGCCACGAGCAAGTCGTGATCTGCCAGGACCGTGCCACCGGCCTCAAGGCCGTCATCGCCCTCCACTCCACCGCCCTGGGCCCCGGCCTCGGCGGCACCCGCTTCTACCCCTACGCCACCGAGGCCGAGGCCGTCGCCGACGCGCTGAACCTGTCGCGCGGGATGTCGTACAAGAACGCACTCGCCGGCCTCGACCACGGCGGCGGCAAGGCCGTCATCATCGGCGACCCGGAGAAGATCAAGAGCGAGGAACTCCTCCTCGCCTACGGCCGGTTCGTCGCCTCGCTCGGCGGCCGCTACGTCACCGCCTGCGACGTGGGCACCTATGTCGCCGACATGGACGTCGTCGCCCGGGAGTGCCGCTGGACCACCGGCCGCTCCCCCGAGAACGGCGGCGCGGGCGACTCCTCGGTACTCACCGCGTTCGGCGTCTTCCAGGGCATGCGGGCCTCGGCCCAGCACCTGTGGGGCGACCCGACGCTGCGCGGCCGCAAGGTCGGCGTCGCCGGCGTCGGCAAGGTCGGCCGCCACCTCGTCGAGCACCTGCTCTCCGACGGGGCCGAGGTCGTGATCACCGACGTCCGCGAGGAGTCGCTGCGCACGATCACCGACCTGCACCCCGAGGTCACCGTGGCGGCGGACACCGACGCGCTGATCCGCACCGAGGGCCTGGACGTCTACGCGCCGTGCGCGCTCGGCGGCGCGCTGAACGACGACACCGTCCCCGTGCTCACCGCGAAGGTGGTGTGCGGCGCGGCCAACAACCAGCTGGCCCACCCGGGGGTGGAGAAGGACCTGGCCGACCGGTCGGTTCTCTACGCCCCCGACTACGTGGTCAACGCCGGTGGCGTGATCCAGGTGGCCGACGAGCTGCACGGGTTCGACTTCGACCGGTGCAAGGCGAAGGCGACGAAGATCTTCGACACCACGCTGGAAATATTCGCACGTGCGAAGGCAGACGGGATTCCGCCGGCCGCGGCGGCGGACCGGCTGGCCGAGCAGCGGATGGCGGAGGCGCGCGCCCACTGACGAGGCGCGCCCCCACTGACCGGGCAGCGGGGTACGACCCGGCGGCCGGCGAGACAAGACTCACGCCGGTCGGCGGGTCGTACCTCCACAAGAGGTTAAAATCGCAGTTGACCAGCGAGGACGGGGCTCCTCACTGGCCCTGTGCCGGGGACCGGAATGCGGGCGGCGTACCGTATGGCCACGGAAGCAGGTACCGTTAAAGCTCTACGGGCGCGGTCTCTCTGTCGAGAGTCCGTCCCGAAACATGAACGCGTGTCAAGACTCTGGGGCCGTCGAGCCCCGTCACCGAGGGGGTCGAGCCATGGGGCGCGGCCGGGCAAAGGCCAAGCAGACCAAGGTCGCCCGCCAGCTGAAGTACAGCAGCGGCGGGACGGACCTGTCGCGTCTGGCCAATGAGCTGGGCGCATCGCCTTCGAGTCAGCCACCGAACGCAGAGCCGTTCGAGGACGACGACGAGGAAGATGACCCGTACGCACAGTACGCGGATCGCTACAACCAGGACGATGACGACGATCAGGACGACCAGTCCGGTCCGTCGTCACAGCGCCGCGGCGCTTGACCTCGCGCTGACACTTCAACCCGGTCCGGGCCTGCCCCGGGCCGGGTTCTGTGTGTCCTGATCCGGGCTGGCTTTCGTGTGTCCTGATCCAGTCCGTCCGGACCCGGTGCGGGGGGGGGGGGGGGGGGGGGGGGGCGGCGGGGGCCGGACCCGGCGGGGGGGGGAGGTAGGAGAGATCAAAGAACACCCCCAACAAAAGCACGACGAGGTGGAAGGGGGGG
>NZ_JAFEUF010000081.1:0-14167 GCF_016901035.1 Streptomyces durocortorensis | reverse complement strand
CCTCTTGGCAGCTCGCTCCGCGAGCGCGGGGGGGGCCCCCCCCCCCCCCCCCCCCCCGGGGGGGGGGGGGGGGGGGGGGGGGCCGGGGCGCCCCCCCCCCCGTACGGTTCAGCGTGCGTAGTCGCCGGTCAGCTCGGCGCCCGCGGCGTGGTCGCCGCGGTCGGTGATCTCACCGGCGACCCAGGAGTCGACCCCGCGGTCGGCCAGCGTCGCCAGGGCCGCGTCCACCGAGTCGGCCGGGACGATCGCGATCATGCCGACGCCCATGTTGAGCGTCTTCTCCAGCTCCAGCCGCTCGACGTTCCCGGCCTTGCCGACCAGGTCGAAGACCGCGCCGGGCGTCCAGGTGGAGCGGTCCACGGTGGCGTGCAGGCCGTCCGGGATGACCCGGGCCAGGTTGTTCGCCAGGCCGCCGCCGGTGACGTGGCTGAAGCCGTGCACCTCGGTCGTACGGGTGAGGGCCAGGCAGTCCAGGGAGTAGATCCGGGTCGGCTCCAGGAGCTCCTCGCCCAGCGTGCGGCCGAACTCCTCGACCTCGCGGTCCAGGGACCAGCCGGCCCGGTCGAAGACCACGTGGCGGACGAGCGAGTACCCGTTGGAGTGAAGACCGGAGGACGCCATGGCGATGACCGCGTCACCCTTGCGGATACGGTCCGGGCCCAGCAGGCGGTCGGCCTCGACCACGCCCGTACCGGCTCCGGCGACGTCGAAGTCGTCCGGGCCGAGCAGACCCGGGTGCTCGGCCGTCTCGCCGCCGACCAGGGAGCAGCCCGCCAGGACACAGCCCTCGGCGATGCCCTTCACGATGGCCGCGACACGCTCGGGATGCACCTTGCCGACGCAGATGTAGTCGGTCATGAAGAGCGGCTCGGCGCCGCAGACGACGAGGTCGTCCACGACCATGCCGACGAGGTCGTGGCCGATGGTGTCGTACACGCCCATCTGACGCGCCAGGTCCACCTTGGTGCCCACACCGTCGGTGGCCGAGGCCAGCAGCGGGCGCTCGTAGCGCTTGAGCGCCGAGGCGTCGAAGAGGCCGGCGAAGCCGCCGAGCCCGCCGAGACCGGCGACCTCGGGGCGCTGGGTCTTCTTCACCCACTCCTTCATCAGCTCGACGGCACGGTCACCGGCTTCGATGTCGACGCCGGCCGCCGCGTAGGAAGCACCTGTTGTCTCAGACATGGCCTGGGATCTTTCGTGTGGAGATACGGGGCTGGTGGGGAAGGCGGCGGCGCGTCCGGGTCACGGACGGCGCAGCGCGTCGGCCGCGGCGGTCGCCGCGGGGCCCGCCGCCAGCTCGGTCTCCAGCAGCTGCTTGCCGAGCAGCTCCGGGTCCGGGAGGTCCATCGGGTACTCACCGTCGAAGCAGGCACGGCAGAGGTTCGGCTTGTCGATCGTCGTCGCCTCGATCATCGAGTCGATCGAGATGTACGAGAGGGAGTCGGCGCCCATGGAGGTGCAGATCTCGTCGACCGTCATGCCGTTGGCGATCAGCTCGGCGCGGGTGGCGAAGTCGATCCCGAAGAAGCAGGGCCACTTCACCGGCGGCGAGGAGATCCGGATGTGGATCTCGGCGGCACCGGCCTCGCGGAGCATCCGGACCAGGGCGCGCTGGGTGTTGCCGCGGACGATCGAGTCGTCGACGACCACCAGGCGCTTGCCCTTGATGACTTCCTTCAGCGGGTTCAGCTTGAGCCGGATGCCGAGCTGGCGGATGGTCTGCGAGGGCTGGATGAAGGTCCGGCCGACGTAGGCGTTCTTGACCAGTCCGGCGCCGAACGGGATGCCGCTGGCCTCCGCGTACCCGATCGCGGCGGGGGTGCCGGATTCCGGGGTCGCTATGACGAGGTCCGCCTCGACGGGGGCCTCGGCGGCCAGCTTGCGGCCCATCTCCACGCGGGAGAGGTAGACGTTCCGCCCGGCGATGTCGGTGTCGGGGCGGGCCAGGTAGACGTACTCGAAGACACAGCCCTTGGGCTTCGCTTCTGCGAATCGCGAGGTGCGCAGACCGTTCTCGTCGATGGCGACGAGCTCGCCCGGCTCGATCTCGCGTACGTAGCTGGCACCGCAGATGTCGAGCGCGGCGGACTCCGAGGCGACGACCCAGCCGCGCTCCAGCCGGCCGAGGACCAGCGGGCGGATGCCCTGCGGGTCACGGGCGGCGTAGAGCGTGTGCTCGTCCATGAAGACGAGGGAGAACGCGCCCTTCACATCGGGGAGCACCTTGGCGGCGGCTTCCTCGATGGTGAGCGGCTTGTCGTTCTCGTCGCGCTGCCCGGCGAGCAGTGCGGTCACCAGGTCGGTGTCGTTGGTCGCGGCGACCTGGGTGGCGCGGCCGTCCTTGCGCGGGAGGTCGGCGACCATCTCCGCGAGCTGGGCGGTGTTGACCAGGTTCCCGTTGTGGCCGAGGGCGATCGAGCCGTGCGCGGTGGCACGGAACGTCGGCTGCGCGTTCTCCCACACCGAGGCACCGGTGGTGGAGTAGCGGGCATGACCGACCGCGATATGGCCCTGGAGGGAACCCAGAGACGTTTCGTCGAAGACCTGCGAGACCAGTCCCATGTCCTTGAAGACCAGGATCTGAGACCCGTTGCTCACTGCGATGCCCGCGGATTCCTGTCCGCGGTGCTGCAGGGCATACAGTCCGAAATAGGTGAGCTTGGCGACCTCTTCGCCCGGAGCCCAGACACCGAAGACGCCACAAGCGTCCTGGGGGCCTTTCTCTCCGGGGAGCAGGTCGTGGTTGAGTCGTCCATCACCACGGGGCACGGCACCGAGTGTAGGCGAGATCGACCACTGGTCCGAATTGGGGACCGGTGGGCAAACGCGCGGTGGAGCACGGGGAACGCGCCCGCCCGCCGCCCGGGGCGGGCGATTCGCGGGACTTCGATCAGTGACCCTGCGTGATGCCCGCCCGGAGGGCGCGGACCGCTCGGGAGGGGCGCGGCGCTCACTTGCGGGCCGAGCGACCGGTTACCGACCGGTAGCCACGGTGGGCGGCGGCCGGGCGGCCGTGGCGCTCGGTGAACCTGGCCGATCTTCGCCCCGGCGGCTGGCCGAACGCTCGTTTCGTGGTGAGCCTCACACCGTCCGGGCCGGATCAGCCGTGCTGGGAGCCGCTTTCGGACCCGGCGGACGCGGCCGTGGCGCCGATCCCCTTGCCGCCGTCGGCGGCCAGCGTGAGCGTGCTGCCCTTGATCGTGTACGTCTTCGTGCCCTTGAGGGCGGCGAGCACGGCGCGCTCCGTCTCCATCTCGGCCTCCGGGCACATCTTGCGGGTGCTGACCGTGGGCCCGAAGACGATCGTGGAGCCCTTGACCGTGGCCTTGCCGCTGAAGGAGTTGCAGCCGGCGTTGCCGCGTACGGTGCCGTCCTCGGCGAAGGTCAGCCTGGGCGCCTTCTTCTTGGGCAGGTCCGCCGGCACGGTCGTCGCCGTCTCGCCGTCGAGCAGCGTGGTCACCGCCCACTCGGTGCCCACCAGCTCGGCCGGCTTCTCCTCGCTGAGCGCCATCGTGTCGCCGCCTTCGGTGGTGAGGGTCAGCTTCTCGCCGGAGAGCTCCGCGGTGTGCTCGCCGCCCATCGCGTCGATGGCCGCCTTCTCGAACTTCTCGATGTCCTCGTCGCACGCCATCTGCGTGGTGACGGGCTTGCCCAGGGTGATCCGGTCGCCCTTCACCTGCGCGTCCACGCTGATGTGGTTGCAGCCGAAGTCGGCCTTGGCCCGGCCCTTCGGGTCGATCTCCAGACGGGCGTCCTCCGGGGCCTCGGTCTTCTTCCCGCCGACGGTCACGGAGTCGACGCGCCACGCCACCCCGGTGACGGGGACATCGCTCTGCACGGTGTCGCCGTCGCCGGATCCCTTGCCGGAGCCGGAACCCGACTCCGTACCGCAGGCGGCGAGGGTGAGGAGGGCCAGGACACTGACGCTGAGGGTCATCCGTTGTGTGTGCATGGCGATGTGACGGGTCGAGGGTCCGATCCGGTTCCGTCCGTTCCGCCGGGGCCGGCCGTCTCAGCCCATCAGCGGCAGCAGCTCCGCCAGGTCCGCCCGCTCCCCACTGGCACTGACCTCGGCGTCCTCCAGGGCCCGCGCCCATGCCGTACGCCCGGTGGCGAGCCGGATCCAGGTCAGCGGGGAGGTCTCCACGACGTTGGGCGGGGTGCCCCGGGTGTGCTTGGGCCCGCCGATGCACTGGACCACCGCGAACGGCGGGACGCGCACCTCGACCGAACCGCCCGGCGCCCGGTCCGCGAGGGTGTCCGCCAGCAGCCGGGTGCAGGCGGCCAGGGCCTGCCGGTCGTACGGGATCTCCAGCCCGAGCGCCTCGTTCAGGTCGTCCGTGTGGACGATCAGCTCGACGGTCCGGGTGACCAGGTAGTCGGCCGACCGCATGGAGCCGACCCGGGTGGGCAGCAGTCGCGGGGGGGCGCCGGACGCCGGGACGGCCTCGGTGAATCCCGCCTCCGCCTCCGCGAACAGCGTGGTGAGGTCCGGGCTGCCGACCGCCAGGTCCACGACGTCCTCGGCGATCCGGCCGGCGTGGGCCGCGGTGGCCGAGGGCCACTGCTCCAGCGCGACCTCGGGTCTGGGGCCGCGAGGCTCCGGCTGGTCCAGGGCCCGGCCGACACTGGCGAGCCCCATCGCGACATGCGCGGCGAGCTCACGCACCGTCCAGTCGCCGAGCCGGGTGGGCCGGGCGAGCTGGTCGGGCGTCAACAGCCTCACGGCGTCGCGGACATGGGCGTACTGGGCGAGGACCGCCGTCCGGGTCCTGAGGTGGTCGTAGGCGCGCGGACGCTTCTTGGCCGGGGGCATGGGGCCGAGACTAACCGCCCCCACTGACATCGCCCGGTCAGGACGGGGCGACCTGCTCCTCGACCGTGAACGCCTCGCCGTTCGCGGGGACTCCGACGCCCCGCCAGGTGAACGGGACGCCCCGGGCATCGTCGAGGTCCGGGCTGTCCATCAGGTGGACGTGGAGGTGCGGTTCGGAGCTGTTGCCGGAGTTGCCGCACCGCGCGATCTGCTGCCCGGCCCGGACGGTGTCCCCGGCCTTCACCTGGAGCGAGCCGCGCTGGGCGTGGGCGTAGGCGGCGTACGTTCCGTCGCCGAGGTCGAGGACCACGTGGTTGCCGACGACCCGGTGCGCGCCGGCGATCGAGCGGATGGTGCCCTCGATGAGCATCAGGTAGACGAAACCGGCCAGCGACGTGCGGCTCAGGTGGTCGCGCTGGCCGTCGCTCGCCCGCACGACCGTGGCGTCGGCCACCGCGAGCAGGGGGGCGCCGAAGGCCGGGAAGTCCCGGTTGCGGCGGAAGAGCGGCCAGATCCAGCGGAACGCCGGCCGGGCCGGGGGCTCGCCCTCCCCCGTCTCCGGGTCCGCCACGATGTCGATCGCGTACGTCTGCCCGTACGCGTGCGTCCCGTGGCTCGGCACCTTGTCCGCCGGGCTGTTCAGGGCGGACCAGCGGCCGGTGACCGGAGGGTCGACCTCGACCGGGGGCCTCGGCTCGCCCCGGGGCGCGGCGGCCCGGGCCTGGAGGGTCGTCGTCGCCACCGTGAGGGCAAGAACGATCATCGCGGGCAGGATGGTGGTCGCCCAGCCCGGCCCGGGCAGATCCGTGACGAACTCGCTGATCATCAGCGCGAACAGGACCAGCCAGGAGACCTGCATGGCGATCGGAACGGCTTTGCGGACAGACATGTATCCCCCATGGCTTTCGTGTCTTGTCGTCGTCCGGGTCAGGGCCGCGCCGCCGTCAGCACCACCAGCAGCGGCACGACCCGGGCGGGCGGCACCTCGTACCTGCCGCGCCCGGCCGCGTGCAGCCAGCCCGCGCCGGTCAGTTGGCGCAGGTGGTGGTAGATCTGGCCGGTGGTGCCGGCCCCGTCGAGCGCGGCCAGTTCGGCGGCCGTCCTCAGGCCGCCGAGGATCTCGCGGAGCAGGCGCAGCCGGACCGGGTGGCCCAGTGCGGCGAACGAGTCGGCGGCATCCGCCCAGTCCCCGTCGAACAGGGCCTCGGTGAACGCGCCGTACTGCCATCCGTACTGCTCGCCCGTGGGCAGCCGGACCGAGCCCGTGTAGAGGACTCCCCCGTCGACCCCGGCCTCCCCGGCGCCGGCGAGCTGCTGTTTCAGCCCTTCCAGCGCCCAGAAGTCACCGTCGCCCAGGCGGGGGGACTCGGACTCGGAGTCCTGCCGCTCCAGTGCCGTGAGCCGCCTCTCCAGCTCGGCGACCCGCTGCTCCAGCTCCATGACACCAACCTTACGTAATTACGTAATCTCTATCAAGAGAACGGGGAAGAACGGCCGAAGCCCCCCCCCCGGCCCCCCGGGGGGGGGCTTCGCAGACGCCGGTCGGCGCGCGGCTCAGGCGAGCAGCGCGGGGATCGTCGCCTCGTGCGCCGTACGCAGCTCGCTCAGCGGGATGCTGAACTCGCCCTGGATCTCGATCTCCTCGCCGTCCACGACACCGATGCGGGCGACGGGCAGACCGCGCGCCCCGCACATGTCGGTGAAGCGGAGCTCCTCGCTGCGCGGGACCGCGACGACCGCGCGGCCGGCCGACTCGGAGAAGAGGAACGTGAACGCGTCCAGGCCGTCCGGCACGACCAGCCGGGCGCCCTTCCCGCCGCGCAGGCAGGACTCCGTGACCGCCTGGATCAGACCGCCGTCGCTCAGGTCGTGCGCGGCGTCGATCATGCCGTCGCGCGAGCCCGAGATGAGGATCTCCGCGAGCAGCTTCTCGCGGCCGAGGTCCACCCTGGGCGGCAGGCCGCCGAGGTGCTGGTGGACGACCTCGGACCAGGCCGAGCCGCCGAACTCCTCGGCCGTGTCGCCCAGCAGGTAGAGGAGCTGGCCCTCTTCCGCGAAGGCGACCGGCGTACGCCGGTTCACGTCGTCGATCACGCCGAGCACGGCCACGACCGGCGTCGGGTGGATCGCCGTCTCGCCGGTCTGGTTGTACAGCGAGACGTTGCCGCCGGTGACCGGGGTGCCCAGCTCCAGGCAGCCGTCCGCGAGACCACGGGTGGCCTCGGCGAACTGCCACATGACGTCCGGGTCCTCGGGGGAGCCGAAGTTCAGGCAGTCCGAGATGGCCAGCGGCTTGGCGCCGGAGGCGGCCACGTTGCGGTACGACTCCGCCAGCGCGAGCTGCGCGCCGGTGTACGGGTCGAGCTTGGCGTACCGGCCGTTGCCGTCCGTCGCCATCGCCACGCCGAGGTTGGAGTCGGCGTCGATGCGGACCATGCCCGCGTCCTCGGGCATCGCGAGGACGGTGTTGCCCTGCACGAAGCGGTCGTACTGGTCGGTGATCCAGGACTTCGAGGCCTGGTTCGGCGATGCGACCAGCTTGAGGACCTGGTCCTTCAGCTCGGCGCCGTTCTGCGGCCGGGGCAGCTTGCCCGCGTCGTCCGCCTGGAGCGCGTCCTGCCAGGACGGCCGGGCGAACGGGCGGTGGTAGACCGGGCCGTCGTGGGCGACCGAGCGCGGCGGCACGTCCACGATCTGCTCGCCGTGCCAGAAGATCTCCAGCTGGGAGCCCTCGGTCACCTCACCGATGACGGTGGCGATGACGTCCCACTTCTCGCAGATCTCCAGGAAGCGGTCCACGTGCTGCGGCTCGACGATCGCGCACATGCGCTCCTGCGACTCGCTCATGAGGATTTCCTCGGGCGAGAGGGAGGAGTCGCGCAGCGGCACGGTGTCCAGCTCGACGCGCATCCCGCCGGAACCGGCGGAGGCCAGCTCGCTGGTGGCGCAGGAGAGCCCGGCGCCGCCGAGGTCCTGGATGCCCGCGACGAGCTTCTCCTTGAAGATCTCCAGGGTGCACTCGATGAGGAGCTTCTCCTGGAACGGGTCGCCGACCTGGACGGCGGGGCGCTTGGCGGGGCCGGTCGACTCGAAGGTCTCGCTCGCCAGCACGGAGACGCCGCCGATGCCGTCGCCGCCGGTGCGGGCGCCGTACAGGATGACCTTGTTGCCGGGGCCCGACGCCTGCGCGAGGTGGATGTCCTCGTGCTTCATCACGCCGATGCAGCCGGCGTTGACCAGCGGGTTGCCCTGGTAGCAGGAGTCGAAGACGACCTCGCCGCCGATGTTGGGCAGGCCGAGGCAGTTGCCGTAGCCGCCGATGCCCGCGACGACGCCCGGCAGGACGCGCTTGGTGTCGGGGTGGTCGGCCGCGCCGAAGCGCAGCGGGTCGACGACCGCGACCGGGCGGGCGCCCATCGCGAGGATGTCGCGGACGATGCCGCCGATGCCGGTGGCCGCGCCCTGGTAGGGCTCGATGTACGAGGGGTGGTTGTGCGACTCGACCTTGAAGGTGACCGCGTACCCCTGGCCGACGTCGACGACGCCCGCGTTCTCCCCGATGCCGACGAGCATCGCGTCGTTCTGGGGGACCTTCTCGCCGAACTGCTTGAGGTGGACCTTGCTGCTCTTGTACGAGCAGTGCTCCGACCACATCACGGAGTACATGGCGAGCTCGGCGCCGGTGGGGCGGCGGCCCAGGATCTCGCGGATCCGGGCGTACTCGTCCTCCTTGAGGCCGAGCTCCTTCCAGGGCTGCGCGGCGTCCGGGGTCTCGGCCGCGTGCTTGACCGTATCCAGGCTCATGCGTTGACCAGCTTCTTGATGATCGAGGTGAAGAAACCGAGGCCGTCGGTGCGGCCGGTGCCGATGAGCGGCTCCACGGCGTGCTCCGGGTGCGGCATCAGGCCGACGATGTTGCCCGCGGCGTTGGTGATGCCCGCGATGTCGCGGAGCGAGCCGTTGGGGTTGCCGTCCAGGTAACGGAAGGCGACGCGGCCCTCGGCCTCCAGCTCGTCGAGCGTGCGCTCGTCGGCGGTGTACCGGCCGTCCATGTTCTTGAGCGGGACGCTGATCTCCTGGCCGGCGCTGTAGTCCGAGGTCCAGGCGGTCTCCGCGTTCTCCACCCGCAGCGTCTGGTCGCGGCAGATGAAGTGGAGGTGGTTGTTGCGCAGCATCGCGCCGGGCAGCAGGTGCGCCTCGGTCAGGATCTGGAATCCGTTGCAGATGCCGAGGACCGGCATACCGGCCTTCGCCTGCTCGATGAGGGTTTCCATCACCGGCGAGAAGCGGGAGATGGCACCGGCGCGGAGGTAGTCCCCGTAGGAGAAACCACCGGCCAGGACGACCGCGTCGACCTGGTGCAGGTCCTTGTCGCGGTGCCACAGGGATACGGGCTCGGCGCCCGCGATACGGACGGCGCGCAGGGCGTCCTGATCGTCGAGGGTGCCGGGAAAAGTGACGACGCCGATACGGGTGGTCACTTCTCCTCCTCCACCTTCACGACGAAGTCCTCGATGACGGTGTTGGCGAGGAACGTCTCGGCCATCTCGTTAATACGGGCGAGGGCGGCGTCGTCGACCGGCCCCTCGACCTCCAGCTCGAAACGCTTTCCCTGACGAACGTCCGCGATTCCCTCGAAGCCGAGACGGGGCAGTGCGCGCTGCACCGCCTGTCCCTGCGGGTCGAGGATCTCGGGCTTGAGCATGACGTCGACTACGACGCGTGCCACTGGCACTCCCGGTGTGGTGGTGTGGTGCGGCTGTCTCTCCGGGGGGTTCCCCAGACCCCCGCGGGTCCACTCAGCGTACCTGGCCAAAATTTCTACGCGGGTAGATATCGGGCGGGACGGACAGGGCGAGCACCTCGCGCAGATCACGCCGAGATATCGGACACGACACCGCACGGAAAAGGTCTGGGAAAAACCCACCCGGATTGCACACGGATTGCACACGGACACGCGGATGCAATTGACTGGGCTTCACAATGCGGTGTCCACCGCTGTACAAATGATTACCGGGGAAAGCACCATTGCCCCGGGGACAACGGAACATCGACATCTCGTCGATCCACATCCGCCCGCCTGACAGCCGGAAGGCCGGCATCCGCGCACGCGACACGCGCCGGTGCCGTAGGAAAGGACCGATATCCGTGGCTCAGCGCGTAGTGGTGACACTCTCCGACGACATCGACGGGGGAGCAGCGGCGGAAACGGTGACCTTCGCCCTGGACGGGAAGACGTACGAGATCGACCTCAATCCCGCCAATGCGAAGAAACTGCGGAAGACCCTGGCGCCCTACGTGGCCGCCGGCCGCAAGCAGACGCACGCCGGCAAGCACGGCAGGACGCCCACGTCCTACCGCCACACCTCCCTCGCCCCGGACCCGGCGGCCGTCCGCGCCTGGGCCCGCTCGCACCGGATGGAGGTGCCGGCCCGGGGCCGCATCCCGAAGAAGGTCTACGAGGCGTTCGCCGCGGCCGGCTGAGCCGGGGCGGGTGGATCCGCAGCGGGTTGAGCCGCGGCCGGCTGAGCCGCAGCGGGTGGATCCGGGGCGATCGGCCGGGGAGCCGGACGCTCCGTCAGGCGGCCCCGGGCGCGCGGCAGGCCGGGGCGGGGCGCCCCGCCGGGCGTCCCGCCGGCCCGGTCCGGGGGTCCGGTCCGCGCTCGTACCGCGCCCGCTCCGCGAGCCCCGCGGGGAGCCGACTTGCGCGACACCCCCGCAGGTCGGCTAGAGTCTGGAGCACGCCGAGGGGCGAGGCCGCAAAGCCGAATCCCACGCAGCGTGCGGGTGTAGTTCAGTAGTAGAACATCCCCCTTCCAGGGGGAAGGCGCAGTGTGCAATTCCTGTCACCCGCTCTGCACGACTCTTCGGACCACTTCGTTGGATCAGGTAGAGTAGTGCTCGCTCCACCGGTGAAAGCCGAGTGGCTGCACTGCGGACGTAGCTCAGTTGGTAGAGCGCAACCTTGCCAAGGTTGAGGTCGCCAGTTCGAACCTGGTCGTCCGCTCAGTTGAGAAGGCCCCGATCATTCGTTGATCGGGGCCTTTCGCGTTCCCGGCCCCCATGACGTTTGTCATGAGCAGTGGTGACAGCGCGCACTGCTCGCGGGCCCGGTCCGGCGGAAGACTCGAAGCATGACCAGCGACGACTTTCTCAACGACCGACGCGACGGTGGCACGTTCCCGGCCGCGGCCCCGGCTCCGGCCGCCGAGACGGTGATCGCGGTGGACGGGGTTCGCCGCAGCTACAAGGACGGCTTCGAGGCCGTCTCCGGCGTCTCCTTCTCCGTTGCCCGCGGCGAGCTGTTCGCCCTCCTCGGGACGAACGGCGCGGGCAAGACCTCCACCGTCGAACTCCTCGAAGGACTGGCCCTCCCGACCTCCGGAACCATCAAGGTCCTCGGCCACGACCCCTACCGCGAACGCGCCGCCGTCCGCCCCCGTACCGGCGTCATGCTCCAGGAGGGCGGCTTCCCCTCCGACCTGACCGTTCTGGAGACCGCGCTGATGTGGTCGGCGTGCACCACCGGCGCCCGGCCCGCCGCCGAGGCCCTGGAGATGGTCGGCCTCACCAGCCGGGCCAAGGTCCGGGTCAAGCAGCTGTCCGGCGGCGAGAAGCGACGCCTGGACCTGGCGCTGGCCCTCACCTCACGGCCCGAGGTGCTCTTCCTCGACGAGCCGACGACCGGTCTGGACGCCGAGGGACGGCGCGACACCTGGGACCTGATCCGGGCGCTCCGGGAGTCCGGCACGACCGTCCTGCTGACCACGCACTACCTGGAGGAGGCCGAGACCCTCGCGGACCGGCTGGCGATCATGCACCAGGGGCAGATCGTGACGGCCGGAACGACCGCCGAGGTCACCGCCGCGCACCCGGCCCGGATCCGCTTCACCCTGCCCGACGGCGTACCGGCCGCGCACCTTCCGCTCTCGCTGCAGGCCGGGGCGGACGGGCAGCGGGTGGAGATCCGTACCTCCACGCTCCAGGCATCCCTGCACGAACTGCTCGGCTGGGCAGTGGAGTCGGGCGTGGAACTGCTCGGGCTCGACGCCCGCTCCGCCTCCCTGGAGGAGGCGTTCCTCCAGATCGCCAACACCCAGCTCCGCTCGCGGGCGGACGACCCGCGCCGGGCGGGCCCCCGGCACGGGTCCGACCGGCCCACCGACGGCAGCACCCCGAACGAGACGAAGAAGGTGACGGCATGACCACGCCCACCACCGTCGCGGACAGCCGCACGGCCTCCACCCCCTCCGGGCGGTCCGCCTCCCTCCGGCGGCTGAACGCCCTGGCCCGCGCCGAACTGATCCTGCTGATCCGCAACCGGTCCGCGATCTTCGTGGCCCTGGTCCTGCCGATCGTGATGATCTTCTCGATCCGGGCCTCGCTCGAACAGATCGACCTCGCCGGCACCGGACTCTCCGTCGCGGGCGCCGCCCTCACCGGCGGTATCGGCATCGTGCTGGTCCAGGTCGTGTACATGAACCTCGTCACCGGTTACGTGACCCGGCGCGAGGAGCTCGTCCTCAAGCGGCTGCGCACCGGAGAGGTCACGGACCGGGAGATCCTGATCTCCACGGCACTGCCCTCCGTCGCGCTGGCGGTCCTTCAGAGCGTGCTGCTGGTCGTGGCGGGCGCCATCGCCTTCGACCTGTCCGCGCCGAAGCGGCCGGAGCTGTTCCTGCTCGGCCTGATCGCGGGGTTCGTGATGATGTCCGCGTTGGCCGCCGCGACCTCCGCGGTGACCCGGACGGTCCAGACCTCGCAGCTCACCACGCTGCCGCTGTTCTTCATCTCGCTCTTCGCCTCCGGCATCTTCGTCCCGCTGGACGTCTTCCCGGACAAGCTGGCCGCCGTGTTCGAACTGCTGCCGCTGACCGGCGTGATGACCCTCGTACGGCACGGCTGGCTGGGCGGTGTGGAGACCGGCGACCTGGTCACGGCCGCCGTGGCGGCGCTGGCCTGGACCGCGTTCGCGGTGTTTGCTGTGCAGCGGTGGTTCCGCTGGGATCCGCGCGGCTGAGCGGGATCGGCCACGGGGAACGAGATGAAGGAGCTGGACGAGGTGATCGGGCGAGCGCGGGACTGGCGGCGCGGCTGGCAGGAACGGACGAAGCTGCAGCGCATCGACCTCTACACCCGGGGCACGCTCGCCGGGCTCCCGTGGGTCTTCCTCGTCTCCTGGGGTCTCCTGCCGCTCCTCCCGGTGGTGCGCGAGGGCCCGGTGCCGGCCGGCCTCGCGGTGGCGTTCTTCACCGTGAACGTCGTCCAGTGCGTGCTGAGCAACCGCGACCTGGGCGCCGCGATCGCCCACCACCGGGGTGTGGAGCCCTACCCCCGCCGGCGACTGCGGCTCCCGGCGGCGCTGCTCGCGGTGCTGACCGGCCTGCTGGTGGCGCTCGCGGCGACGGGCGACCTCAAGGGCGCGGGTCTTGCCCTGCTGGTGCTGAACCTGCCGCTGGCGTTCGCCATCCCCTACGTGCTCCTCGTCCCCGTCCGCACCTACCTGGTGCAGTCCGCGATCTTCACGGCGGTCCTGGTGGCACTGCTGGCGGCCGTAGGGGTGCCCGGCGGACTGCTGTTCGGCGCGGCCCTCTCGATGCTCGTCGTCGTCCTGCTGGTGCTCGCCTCGGTCCGGCCGAGCGCCTGGAGCATGAGCGTGATGTGGCAGGCGGAGGAGGCCCGGGACATGCAGGCCCGCCTCGCGGTGGCGGAGGAGCGGCTGCGGTTCGGCCGGGACATGCACGACGTGCTGGGGAGGAACCTGTCGGTGATCGCCCTGAAGAGCGAGCTGGCCGTGGAGCTGGCCCAGCGCGGGAACCCCGCGGCGATGGACCAGATGGTCGAGGTGCAGCGGATCGCCCGGGCGTCCCAGCAGGAGGTCCGCGATGTCGTACGCGGCTACCGGGAGGCCGACCTGCCCACCGAACTCATGGGCGCGCAGGGCGTTTTGCAGGCCGCCGGGATCACCGTCACCGTCGAGGGCGCGGACGGGCCGGCCGGTATCGGCGCCCCGGCCGCCGCCCAGGCCGCGCTGGGCTGGGTGGTGCGCGAGACGGCGACGAACGTCCTGCGCCACGGCGACCCGCGCCACTGCTGGATCCGGCTCACCCGGGCGCGGGGCGCGGTGGTCCTGGAGGTCGAGAACGACGGGGCCGGCGCCATGGATCCGACCGACGGCGGGGGCCCGGGCGACGGCGGCGGTTCGGGCCTGGCCGGGCTGCGCGAACGGCTCGGGGCGCTCGGCGGGACGCTCAGCGCCGGTCCCGCCGGGGACGACCTCTTCCGGGTGACGGCGACGGTGCCGCTCACGCCCTCCCGCCCGCAGCCCGACGGACGCCCCGCCCCCTCTGC
>NZ_JAFEUF010000080.1 GCF_016901035.1 Streptomyces durocortorensis | reverse complement strand
GCCGCGGGCGTGCCCCGGGTCGCGGCCCGGGGTGTCTCTGCGGCGTTGCGTGGGCCGGCGTCCCCCCCCCCCCCCCCCCCCCCCCCCCCCCCCCCCCACTGCCGAGAGGTGCCGGACGGTCAGAACAGCCGCAGTTTGTCGTCCTCGATGCCCCGCATCGCGTCGTAGTCCAGGACCAGGCAGCCGATGCCCCGGTCCGTCGCCAGCACCCGGGCCTGCGGCTTGATCTCCTGCGCGGCGAAGACGCCCCGGACCGGCGCCAGGTGCGGGTCGCGGTTCAGCAGCTCCAGGTAGCGGGTCAGCTGCTCCACGCCGTCGATGTCGCCGCGCCGCTTCAGCTCCACGGCCACCGTCTGCCCGTCCGCGTCCCGGCACAGGATGTCCACCGGCCCGATCGCGGTGGGGTACTCACGGCGGATCAGGGTGTGTCCCTCGCCGAGAATCTCGATCCGGTCCGCGAGCAGCTCCTGGAGGTGCGCCTCCACGCCGTCCTTGATCAGCCCCGGGTCGACGCCCAGCTCGTACGAGGAGTCGTGGAGGACTTCCTCCATCGTGATGATCAGTTTTTCGCCCGCCTTGTTCACCACGGTCCAGACGCCCTCCTCACCGTCGACGCCCTCCTTCAGGGTGCACGGCGGGGACATCCAGTTGAGCGGTTTGTACGCACGGTCGTCGGCGTGGATGGAGACGCTTCCGTCCGCCTTCACCAGGATCAGTCGGGGGGCGGAGGGCAGGTGGGCTGTGAGCCGGCCCGCGTAGTCCACGGAGCAACGGGCGATGACGAGACGCATGGTCGGCAACGCTACTCGACGACCGGGGCCCGACGCGATTTCCCCACCCGTGGCCTCCCGTCACTCGGGGCACGCCGCATCGCGGCGGAGCGGGCTTGCCCCTCTTTGCGCCCCTTCGTTATTGGCCGGTTGTGTTCCCAATCTTCTGGTGCGGCCTCGACTGCGCGCTTACCGTGGATGCAGGAGGTCGCCGCCCGTGCACGCTGCGTCGTCGCCCCCCTTCCCTGCCCGTAAGGCCCCGGCCACTGTCCGGGGTCGCGAGAGGAGAACCCATGTCGCTCGACGTCTCACCGGCGCTGTTGGAACAGGCCGAGCGAGGCGAGGTCGACGAAGCCGACTTCGTCGACTGCGTCCGGACCTCCCTGCCCTTCGCATGGGAGATGATCAGCTCGCTGGTGGCTCAGCTGAAGGTCGACGGCGGAGAGTTCGCCGACAACCAGACGCCGCCGCCGGACGAGCAGGCTCGTGGTCAGCTGCTGCGAGCGCTCGCGAGTGATGCGATACGCGGCGCGCTGCAGCGGCACTTCGGAGTGCGTCTCGCATTCCAGAACTGCCACCGCGTCGCGGTGTTCCCGCTGGACGCCTCGGTCGACGACCGACTGGCCAAGTTCACTTCGGTGAGGGGCCAGTTGCTCAACCAGTCGCCCGAACTACGGGACTGCTGAACGCTTCTGCTGCCGTCCCGGGCCGCGGGAGGTGCAACTGGCTCCGGGGCGGCAGCTCCCGTACCACCGCACCACATGTCCCACGCGAGGTCCTTCTCCATGCACAGGAACAGGAACAGGCGCAGGTCAGGCGCAGTTCAGGTGAGCAGCGGCAGCACGTCCGCGCCCAGGCGCCGCACGTTCTCCTCGGTCGCCGCGAGATCGCCCGACCCCTCCACCAGGAGGGCGAAGCGGGTGATCCCGGTCCGCTCGGCGGTGGCCGCGAGGCGGTCGGCGGCCAGTTGCGGTGTGCCCACCGGGTGCAGCCCGCAGAGCAGTTCGGTGTACGCGACCGGATCCCGCATCACGCGGTGCCTGCCGTCGACCGTGACATGGGCGTCGAGCCCCTGGCGCAGCCAGCCGGGCATCGCCTTCACCAGCAGCTCCGTGGCGTCCCCGGCGCCGTCCGCGATCTGGGCCACCCCGGCGGACACATGTGCGGCACCCTCCACCACCTCCGGCGGATGGCCGGCCTCCCGGGCGGCCGTACGCCACAGGGCGACCATCTCCGCCTTCTCCGCGTCCCCGCAGTGCATGCCCAGCAACATCGGGAGCGCCCGCGCCGCCGCGAGCCGCACACTCTTCGGCGAGGTGCACGCCACGACGACCTCGGGCCCCGCCGCGCCCGCTCCCGGACCGCCCTGCCCCGCGTCCGCCTGGCCCTCCAGCAACTCGTCCGCGCGCGGCACCACCGCCACCTCGCGGAAGCCGAACCGCTCGCCGCGCCCCGCGACCCGCGGCTCCCGCAGCCAGTCGCGCACCAGGTCCAGCGCCTCGGGGAAGCCGTTCTCGTACGCGTCGAGACCGCCGCCGAACACCTCCAGGTCCACCCACGGACCGCCCCGGCCCACCCCGAGCGAGAAGCGTCCGCCGCTGGTCAGATGCAGCAGCGCGGCCTGCTCGGCGAGGGCGACCGGGTGGTGGTTGGGCAGCACGCTGACCGCCGTGCCCACCCGGATCCTGCGGGTGCGGCCCAGCAGCAGAGCGGCCAGCGTCGTCGCCGAGGGGCAGACTCCGTACGGCACGAAGTGGTGCTCGGCCAGCCAGACCGAGTCGAGCCCGCTCTCCTCCGCGGCCTCGGTGGACCGGACGGCCCGGTGCAGGGCCTCACCCGGCCCCTGACCCGGGAACTGGGCTGCCAGAACGAACGTTCCGATGCGCATCGTTACTTGCCTCCTTGCGGCCCGACGCGTTTCTCCCCCACCGGCAACAACGTCTGACACGTGCCAAAGGCACGGTCCCGCGGGAAGTTGTTGCGATTTTCCGCTAACTCACCCCACTGCCGGACCGCGTCGGCGGGCTGATCGACGACTGCCCCGAACGACACCGCCTAGGCTTGGCCGGACCAGCCCGATCCGCCCCCGTGAGGTGTCCCGTGTCCCCGCGCCGTAACCGCCCCCGCGGCGGCGAGAGTCCCGACGAACGCCCCGGCCCGGCGCCCGGCAGGTACGGCGGGGGAGGGGCCACCGAGAGCTGGCAGGGCGAGGAGTGGTCGGTGCGCCCGGTCAGCGGCGCGAGCGCCCAGGGCAAGCGCTACCGCTGCCCCGGCTGCGACCAGGAGATCCCCTCCGGGGTTCCGCACCTGGTGACCTGGCCCGAGTTCGGCGGCATCGAGGACCGCAGGCACTGGCACAAGGCCTGCTGGAACGCGAAGGACCGCCGCACCACGAAGGTGCAGCGGTCCCGGAACGCGCCGCGCTACTGAAGCCTCAGACGTCGCGCCGGTTCAGTACGGCGACCGCCCCGCCCAGCGCCAGGGCCGCCAGGCCCAGCATCAGCATCAGCGGCTCCCAGCCGGACGGGCCCGATTCGGTGATCGTCGCGCCGTACAACGCGCCGAGCTGGTTGGGGATCGAATACTCGATGAGGAAGCGCTGGAGCCCTCGCAGATCCTGGGCGAACATGAACGGCGCGAGGACCAGCGGCAGCAGCACCACGCCGATCATGATGGTGATCGCGCCCGCCGAGTGCCGCACGATCGCGCCGATCCCCAGCGACAGCAGGCCGAGGGCCGCGATGTACAGCCCGATCCCGACCGTGGAGAGCAGCCACTCGCCGGCCGACGCGGGGGCGCCGTCCAGGATCAGGGTCTGCGATCCCGCCACCACCGCGGCGGTCACCGTCGTGACGACGAAGGTCAGCGAGAAGAAGACGATCGCCTTCGCCGCGAGCACCCGCGCCCGGCTCGGGCACGCCGTCAGCGTCGTACGGATCATGCCGGTGCCGTACTCGGAGCCGATCGTCAGCACCCCGAGCGTGATCACGCAGATCGAGCCCAGCACCACCCCGAAGAAGCCGAGCGCCAGCGAGGGCTCGCCCGCGAGGTTGCCGTCGTTCGCCGCGACCAGCAGCGCGGTGCCGAGCCCGATCGTCAGCATCAGCACGACCATCACGCCGAGCGTCCAGACCGTGGCGCGTACGGAGCGGAGCTTGGTCCACTCCGAGGCGACCGCGTCACCGAGGGTGGCGGGCCGGATCGGGATCGGCGACTCGTAGAAGCTCAGCAGGCCCGCTCCCGGCGCCTGCTCGCGGTCCTGCGGGGTGGCCGGGGAGGTCATCTCGGGTCCTTGCTGGTCTGTTCTCCGGCCGTGGCGGCGGAGGAAGGCTCGACGGCGGCAGCGGAGGGCTCAGCGGCGGCGGGGTGCGCCGGCGCGCCCGACCCCGGGGTCGGGCGCGGACCGGGCGGCGGTGGGGCGTACCAGCCCTCCTGGGGCACTTCCAGCGGCTCGGCGGGCAGCTCGGCGTGGCCGCCGACCGGATGGCCGTACGCGTCCAGCGGCGGCGGCTCCGCGAGGCCCGCCTTGGCGTCGTCCGTCGAGCGGTAGTCCACCAGGCCCTGCGTCAGGCGCATGTACGCCTCCTCCAGCGACGCCTGGTGCGGGGACAGCTCCCAGAGCCGCACGTCGCACTTGTGGGCCAGCTCGCTGATCCTCGGCAGCGGCAGCCCGGTGACCCGCAGCGCCCCGCCCGGCTCCGACATGACCCGGCCGCCCGCCTCGATGAGCGTGGAGGTCAGCTTCTGCCGGTCCTCGGGGCCGTCATCCGGCACCCGGACCCGTGCGAAGTCGGCGGAGTTGGCGGAGATGAAGTCCGTGACGCTCATGTCGGAGAGCAGCCGGCCGCGCCCGATCACGATCAGGTGGTCGGCGGTCAGCGCCATCTCGCTCATCAGGTGGGACGAGACGAAGACCGTGCGTCCCTCGGCGGCCAGCGACTTCATGAGGTTGCGGGCCCAGTGGATGCCCTCCGGGTCGAGACCGTTGACCGGCTCGTCGAAGAGCAGGACCTGCGGGTCGCCGAGCAGCGCCGCCGCGATGCCGAGCCGCTGCCCCATGCCGAGCGAGAAGCCGCTGGTGCGCCGCTTGGCCACGTCCTGGAGGCCGACGACACCCAGCACCTCGTCGACCCGGGCCGCCGGGATGCCGGCCAGCTGGGCCAGGGAGAGCAGGTGGTTGCGGGCGGTGCGGCCGCCGTGCACACCCTTGGCGTCCAGCAGCGCGCCGACCTGGCGCGGTGCGTTCGGCAGGCTGCGGTAGGGGTGGCCGCCGATGGTGACGTGACCCGCGGTGGGGCGGTCCAGGCCGAGGACCATGCGCATGGTCGTGGACTTGCCCGACCCGTTGGGACCGAGGAAGCCGGTGACGGCCCCCGGCCGCACCTGGAAGGAAAGGTCGTCCACGGCCGTCTTCGCGCCGTAGCGCTTGGTCAGCCCGACTGCCTCGATCATGCTCCAGCCCCATCGACTCACTCTGTCGTTCGGGGCTCGGCCCACCCGGCCGCGCACCCCCGTAAGAGTTAGGAGGATAACCAGGCGCTGACGGTTCCGGCCAAGTTGCGTACGGCGTGCGAGCGGACGGTTACGGGCTCTACGCGTCCCGCCCCTTCAGGACCAGGAAGCCGCCGAGCACCGCCGCCAGGACCCAGAGCACCATGATCCCGAGCCCTCCCCACGGGCCGTACGGGGCAGGGTCGGTGTTCATCGCGTCCGGGACGACCTGCATGATCTTCGACCCGGCCTGGTCGGGGAAGTACCGGGCGACGGTCTTGGCGCCCGGCACCGCGGCGAGGATCTGCGAGACCAGGAAGAAGAACGGCATCAGGATGCCGAGCGACAGCATGGAACTGCGCAGCATCGCCGCCACTCCCATGGAGAAGATCGCGATCAGCCCCATGTAGAGCCCGCCGCCGACCACCGCGCGCAGGACGTTCTCCGCGCCGATGTCGGTGCCCCGGTCGCCGAGCATGGCCTGGCCGAGGAAGAACGAGACGAAGCTGGTGAGCAGCCCCACGACCAGGGCCAGCACCCCGGCCACCGTGATCTTGCTGAGGAGGAATGTCGCGCGCTGGGGCACCGCCGCCAGCGAGGTGCGGATCATGCCGGAGCTGTACTCGGTGCCGACCACGAGCACCCCGAACACGACCATCGCGAGCTGGCCGAGAATGGTCCCGGAGAAGCTGACGAAGGTCGGGTCGAAGGTGGCCTGCTCGGCCTCGGAGAGGTCGTCGAACGTGGCGTTCAGCAGGGCGCTCAGCGCCACGCCCATCACGACCGTGACGGCGAACGCGCAGAAGAGCGTCCAGGTGGTCGAGGAGACCGACCGGATCTTGGTCCATTCCGAGGTGAGAACCGCGGGTACCGATGCCATGGTCGTCACGCCCCCTTGCCGTCGGTGCCGTCAGTGCTGTCGGTGCCGGCGGGCTTCTTCCAGTTCTCGCCCCAGCCGGCTCCCACCGCGGGCGGTTCCGCCGCCGGATCCCGCTCCGAATGAGCGTGGTACTCCACCGAACCGGCGGTCATCTGCATGAACGCCTCCTCCAGCGAGGCCCGCTGGGGGCTCAGCTCATGCAGCACCACCTGGTGCCGGGCCGCCAGCTCGCCCAACTCCTCTGTGGTCGCGTCGTCGACCTCCAGGACGCCGCCCGCCGTCTCGACGGGGGTGAAGCCCCCCTCGTGCAGCACGTCGCGCAGCCGTTCCTGCTGCGGGGAGCGCAGCCGCGTGTAACTGCGGGAGTTCTCCTGGATGAAGTCCGCCATCGAGGTGTCGGCGAGCAGCTTGCCCTGGCCGATCACGATCAAATGGTCGGCCGTCAGCGCCATTTCGCTCATCAGGTGCGAGGAGACGAAGATCGTCCTGCCCTCCGAGGCCAGCGCCTTCATCAGATTGCGGATCCAGTGGATGCCCTCGGGGTCCAGTCCGTTGACCGGCTCGTCGAACATCAGGATCTCGGGATCGCCGAGCAGCGCGGACGCGATGCCGAGCCGCTGGCCCATGCCGAGGGAGAACCCCTTGGACTTCTTCTTCGCCACCGCGGTCAGCCCGACCATGTCGAGCACCTCGTCGACCCGGCTGCTCGGGATGCGGTTGCTCTGCGCCAGGCACAGCAGGTTGTTGTACGCGCTGCGGCCGCCGTGCATCGCCTTGGCGTCGAGGAGCGCCCCGATGTACTTCAGCGGTTCCTCGAGTTCGCGGTAGTGCTTGCCGTCGATGCGCACCGTTCCGCTGGTCGCGTGGTCGAGGTCGAGCATCATCCGCATCGTGGTGGACTTGCCCGCCCCGTTCGGGCCGAGAAAGCCCGTCACGATGCCCGGCCTGACCTGAAACGACAGATGATCGACGGCGATCTTGCTACCGAACCGTTTGGTGAGTCCCTCGAGCTCGATCATGCGCACACGCTAGAACGCCCGAGCGCCCGGCGCCACCACAAAGGCGGAACCGGGCGCACACGGGGGTACGGCGCTGCTGCGGGGTCAGCGGCTCTGCTGGGCCGGGACACCGCGGGTGGCGGGCTCGTCCTCCACCGGGGTGCCGGCGGCGGCCACGGCCGCTCCGGTCAGCGTCGCCAGCATCTCGCGGACGTTGGTCAGCTGCGCGTTGATCGAGTCGCGGCGGTTGGTGAGCGCCGCCAGCTCGCGCTCCGATTCGCTGCGGATCCGGTCGGCCTTGGCGTTGGCGTCGGCGACGATGTCCTCGGCCTGGCGCTGCGCGGTCTCCACCGTCTGGCGGGCCCGGCGCTCGGCGTCGGTGCGGAGCTTCTCGGCCTCCAGACGGAGCTGCTCGGCGCGGTGCTCGATCTCGGCGAGACGCTTCTCGGCCTTGGCCTGACGGGACGCGAGGTCGCGCTCCGACTGCTCGCGGCGCTTGGCGAGGTTGGTCTCGAAGTCGGCCGCGGCCTGGGCGGCCTTGGCGCGGGTCTCCTCGAAGAGGGCGTCGGCCTCCTCACGCTTCTGCTGGGCGTCCTTCTGGGCGTCGGAGCGCAGCGTGTTCGCCTCGCCCTGGGCCTTCTCGACGATGCGGACGCCCTCGTCCTCGGCCTTCGCCTTGCGCTCGGCGGCGAACGTCTCGGCGTCGTTGCGCACCTGCTGGGCCGCCGACTCGGCGAGCTCGCGGTGCTGCTCCGCCGCGCGACGGGCCTCCTCGCGCAGGTCCTTGGCCTCCTCCTCGGCGAGGCGGAGAATCTTCTCGACACGGGCACCGAGACCGGCGTACGACGGCTCGGCGTCGTTTACCTGGGCCTGGGCGTTCTGCGTTTCGAGGTGCAGCTCCTCGATGCGCTTTTCCAGAGAGGTGATTCGGGCCAGGGCACTGTCACGGTCGGCGATGAGCTTGGCGATGCGGTCGTCCACCTGACCGCGGTCGTAGCCACGTCGCACGTGCTCGAAGCCGAAGGGGGAGGAAGGGTCACTCATGGGGTTCCTGTCGAATGAGACCGGTGAGGTGATAGAGGGAATCCTAGGGGCCATTGCGGCGTGTCAGCGTGAAGATGCCGGTTTGATCTGGAGAATGACACCCCTTTTGAGTGGCTGACCCCCGGAGTGCTTGCCACTGAGAGGGTTGAATGTCCATGACGAAGCGCGGCACGCGGCGGATCGGCCGCCGCCCGGAACGCCGCGGCTCGGTCACCGCTCCGACGACTTGCCCCCCGATCGGGTGCCCGCCGCCGCCGGAGCCTTGGCGCCTCCCGCGGAACCGCCGGCCGGTTTCCCGCCCCCGGTCGGAGTCTCGAAACCTTCCAACGCTTCGAGCACGTCCTGGACACGGGAGATCTCCGCATTGATGTCCTCGCGTCTGCGTACCAGGACGTCCAGCTCGCGTTTGCCCTCGTCGACCGTCGCCTTGGCCTCGGCCTCGGCGTCCGCCCGCAGCTTCTCCGCCTCGCGAATCAGCCCGGCCTTCTTGGCCTCGGCCTCCTTCAGCAGCGACTCGGCCCGTTTCACCGCGGCGATACGGACCTTGCTCGCCTCCGAATTGGCCTCCGCCATCAGCTCCTTGGCCTTCGCCTCGGCCTCGTCGCGCTGCTCGGTCGCCGCCTTCATCAGGTTGTCGACACGCTCCCCGGCGGTCTTCATCTGCTCGGACGTCTCCCGGCGGGCCCGCTCGTGCAGCTCCTCGATCTCGCCCTCCAGCCGGGTCCGCAGCTCCTCGGCCCGCTCCCGGATCTGCGTCGCGTCGCGCCGGGCGCCGACCAGCAGTTCGTCCGCGTCGGTACGGGCGCGCTCCACCAGGGTGTTGCCCTCGACGGTCGCCTCCGAGGTGATCCGCTGGGCCTCCTTGCGGGCCGCGCCGACCATCGTGTCGGACTGCGTCTCGGCCTCGGTGGCCGTACGCAGCGCCTCTTCCCGCGCCTTGTTGATGAGCTGGTCCGCCTGCTCGGCCGCGTCCGCCCGGCGCTTGGCCGCCGCCTCGCGCGCCTCGTCCAGCACCCGGTCCGCCTCCTGGCGGGCCTCCGAGCGCAGCTCCTCGGCCGCCGACTCCGCCTCGCCGCGCAGCCGTTCGGCCTCCTCGTGGGTACGCGCCGCGTGCTCCTGCGCTGAGCCGAGCCGCTCGGCCGCCTCGACGCGCAGCCGCTCGGACTCGGCGTTCGCCTCGGCCAGCATCCGGTCCGCCTGCTCGGTGGACTCGTTGCGGCGGCGGTTGGCCTCCGTGGTGGCCTCGACGACGAGCTGCTCGGAGGCCTGGGCCGCCTCGTTGCGGATGCGTTCGCTCTCGCTGGTCGACTCGCCGATCAGCAGGTCCGACTGGGCCGCCGCCTCGGAACGGATCCGGTTGGCGTCCTGCCGGGCCTCGGCGCGGGCGCGCGAGGCGTCCTGCTCCGCCGACGTCAGGGCATCGGACGCCTCCGTGCGCATCCGCTGGCTGTACTCGGCGGCCTCCGTGCGCAGCCGCTCCGACTCGGTGATCGCCTCGGAGACCGTCCGCTCGGCCAGCGCCTTCGCGGCCTCGGTCTCCTCGTGCGCCTCCTGCCGGAGCCGGCCCGACTCCTCGTTCGCCTCCTGGCGCAGCCGGCCCGACTCCTCGTTCGCCTCCTGGCGCAGCCGGATCGCGTCCTCCGAGGCCCGCTCCCGCTCCGCGTGCGCGTCGGCGCGGACCCGGTCCGCCTCCTCCTGCGCCTCGGTACGGGTGCGCTCGGCGGAGTGCTCCGCTGCCGAGCGCAGCCCGGTGATCTCCTCCTCGGCCTGCTCCTGCAGACCCGCGACGGAGTCCCGTACCTGCTGGGCGGTCTGCTCGGCCGCCGAGACCAGCTCGGTCGCCCGGGCGTCCGCCTCCTCGACCAGCCGGTGCGCCTCGGCCTCCGCGTCCTCGACCCGCTTGCGGGCGGAGGCGAGCAGCTCCTCGCTCTGCTCGCGGGCCCGCTCACGTTCCTGCTCCGCCTCGGACCGGGCGGCGCCGAGGGTCTCCTCGGCCTCCCGGCGGCGGCGGGTCGCCTCCTCCTGGGCGGCGGCCAGCGCCTCGGCGGCCTCGGC
The DNA here is from genome assembly GCF_016901035.1 of Streptomyces durocortorensis. Taxonomy (GTDB): domain Bacteria; phylum Actinomycetota; class Actinomycetes; order Streptomycetales; family Streptomycetaceae; genus Streptomyces; species Streptomyces durocortorensis. The sequence goes on along the minus strand of NZ_JAFEUF010000080.1, from coordinate 19,027 downwards.
CCCGACCCGTTCGGCGGCGGCCGCGGCCTCCGCGCGCACCCGGCCGGCGCTCTCCTGCGCCTCCGACTTGAGCCGCTCCGCCTCCGCGGCGGCCTCGCTCCGCAGGCGTACGGCGACGTTCTCGCCCTCGGCCCGGGCCTGGGCGGCGTCCGCGGCGGCCTCGTCACGCAGCCGCTCGGCCTCCACCTCGGCCTGCTCGGTCAGCGCCCGCAGCCGCTCGGCGGCCTCGGCGCGCTGCCGCTCCGCCTCCTCGTTCGTCTCGCGGCGGATCCGCTCGGCCTCGGTACGGGCCTCGCCCAGCGCCTCCTCGGCGGCGGCGAGCTTCGCCTCGGCCTCGGTGTGCAGCCGGGTCAGCTCGTCGGCGGCCTCGGCCTGCCGGGCGGCGATGCCGCGCTCGGTCTCCTCGCGCAGCTCGGCCGCGGCCCGCTCGGCCGCATCCGTGACGGCCGTCGCCTGCTCCTCGGCCTCGGCCCGCAGCGTCTCGGCCTCGGTCCGGGTGCGCTCCAGCGTCTCCTCGGCCTGCTTGCGCAGGGTCGCGGCCCGCTCGGCGGCCTCGGTGCGGATCCGCTCGCTCTCGCCGTTCGCCTTGGTGCGCAGCTCGTCCGCGTCGGAGCGGGCCTTGGTCAGCAGCTCCTCGGCGGTGCGGGCGCCCTCCTCCAGCTGCTGGACCGCCTCGCGGCGGGCCTCGCCCCGGATCCGCTCGCCCTCGGCGACCGCCTCGGAGCGCAGCTGCTCGGCCTCGCCGCGCAGCCGGCGGGCCTCCTCCTGGAGCTCGACCGTCTTGGCCCGGTACTCCTTGGTGTCGTCCTTGGCCGCGCCCTTGAGCTCGTCGGCCTGCTCGGCCGCCTCGCCGCGCAGCCGGTCCGCCTCGGCCTCGGCCTCGCGGCGGATCCGCTCGGCCTCCTCGCTCGCGGCCTTCGTGGTCGACTTCGCGTCCTCGGAGGCCTTGGTGAGCACCTCCTCGGCGCTGCGGGCCGCCTTCGCCAGCTGGGCGGCGGCGTCCTCGGCGGCGACCGTACGGGCCTTCTCGCCCGCCTCCGCGACCAGCCGCTCCGCCTCGGCCCGGGCGTCGACGAGGGCCTGCTCGGCCTCCTCCTTCAGCGCCTCGGTGCTCTTGGTGGCCTCGCCGACCAGCCGGGCGATCTCCGACTTGGCCGTACGGGTGCGCTGTTCGTTCTGCGACTCGGCGGCGGCCAGCTGCTTGGCGGCCGCCTCCTTCGCCTCGGAGAGGACCTTCTCGGCCTCCAGGCGGGCTTCGCGCAGCCGGGTCTCCGCCTCCGAGACGCGCTGCTCGGCGGTGCGGTTCAGCTCGGCGGTCTGCTGGCGGGCCTGGTCGGTCTCCGCGGTCGTGCTGGAGCGCAGCTGCTCCGCGTGGCTGGTGGCCTCCTGCGCCTGGGCGGAGGCGGCCCCGAGCAACCGCTCGGCGTCCTTGCGGGCGCGCAGCAGGATCGCTTCGGCTTCGGTCCGGGCGGTCTCGGTCTCCGAACCGGTCCGCCGACGGGTCTCCTCCGCCAGCCGGGCGGACTCGTCGCGGGCGGCGGCCAGTGCCTGCTCGGCCTCGGCGCGGGACTCCTCCAGCAGCCGGCGGGCCTGCGACTCGGTGCGGGCGCGCAGCTGTTCGGCCCAGGCGACGTTCTCGTTGACGTGCGACTCGACGGTCTGGCGGCGCTCGGCCAGCTCCTGGTCGAGCCGCTGCCTGCGCTGGACGGCCTCGGTGTGCAACTCGGCCTGGAGGCGTGCCTGGTGCTCGGCGTGCTCCTGGAGGATCCGCTGCGTCTGGGCCCGGGCCTCGCGCAGCTCGCGCTCGGCGTCGCTGCGCAGCTGCTCGGCCTGGACCTGCGCGTTCCGCAGCATCTGCTCGGCCTGGTAGCCGATGTCCGCGTTGTCGTAGGCGGGACGGGTGGCGAGATTGCGCCGGGCCTCGTGCAGCTTGGCACGCAAGACCTCGACCTGGTAACCGAGGTCCTCGGCGTGCTGGACGGCCTTCTCCCGGTCGGTCTTCAGCCGGTCCATCTCGGCTTCGAACCGCGAGAGATGGTCGTCTTCAGCTCGGTGGCTCTCCTGGCGTTCGTAGCCCCGCACTGCGCGGTCCCATCCTTCCCCGAGCTCTCAACTTCTTCGAGCAGGGGAGACCCCAACCCTGTCGTGACTCTGCACACGGGGGGATCGCCGACGAGCGGCCCCCCGGGGAATGGTGACAGACAAACGACGAGGACGCGGTACGGCCCCGACCCGGCCCCGGCCCGGAACCGCCCACTCTACCGGGCCGGGTATGCGGCGGTCAGTGGTCCGCCCGGCTCGTGACCAGTTCGGTGAGGACACCGTGGCAGTCCTTGGGGTGCAGGAACGTGATCCGCGACCCCATCGACCCCGTCCTGGGCTCGTCGTACAGCACCCGGACGCCCTTCTCGCCGATGGCCGCGGCGTCGCCGTCCACGTCCTCCGTGCCGAAGGCGATGTGGTGCACGCCTTCCCCGTTCTTCGCCAGCCACTTGCCCACGGCCGAGTCCTCGCGGGTGGGCTCCAGGAGCTGGAGGTAGGAGGCCCCGCCGTCGGAGGTCTCGTTGATCTTGAGCATGGCCTCCCGGACGCCCTGCTCTTCGTTGATCTCGGAGTGGAACACCTCGAACCCGTACGTGGCACGGTAGAACTCGACCGTCCTGTCCAGGTCGAAGCAGGCGATTCCGATGTGATCGATGCGCGTCAACATGGATTCAGCATGGATCGAGTGCCGCGCTCCCGCCATGGTTACGCAACGTGCGCGCCGTCACACCGGTAGCCGGATGACGGGCGCGGTACCGCTCAGTACATTCAGGTAAACCCTCGTTCACATCCGATCCCAAGGGGCCGTGCCCATGCCAGCAACGACCGGTACCACCACCTCAGTGATCGTCGCGGGCGCCCGGACGCCCATGGGCCGCCTCCTCGGCTCCCTCAAGAGCTTCTCCGCCGCCGACCTCGGTGGTGTGGCGATCAAGGCGGCCCTGGACCGGGCCGGCATCGGCGGCGACCAGGTCCAGTACGTGATCATGGGCCAGGTGCTCACGGCCGGCGCGGGCCAGATCCCCGCCCGGCAGGCCGCGATCAAGGCCGGGATCCCGATGAACGTCCCCGCGCTCACCGTCAACAAGGTGTGTCTGTCCGGGCTCGACGCCATCGCGCTGGCCGACCAGCTCATCCGCGCCGGGGAGTTCGACGTGGTGGTCGCGGGCGGTCAGGAGTCCATGACCAACGCCCCGCACCTGCTGCCGAAGTCCCGCGAGGGCTACAAGTACGGCGCGATCGAGATGCTGGACTCGATGGCGTACGACGGTCTCACCGACGCCCACGAGAACATCCCCATGGGCGAGTCCACCGAGAAGCACAACGGCCGCCTCGGTCTGGACCGCGCCGCCCAGGACGAGATCGGCGCGCTCTCCCACCAGCGGGCCGCCGCCGCCCAGAAGAACGGCCTCTTCGAGGCGGAGATCACCCCGGTCGAGATCCCGCAGCGCAAGGGCGACCCGGTCCTCTTCTCGCAGGACGAGGGCATCCGCGCCGAGACGACCGTGGAGACCCTCGGCAAGCTGCGTCCCGCCTTCGCCAAGGACGGCACGATCACCGCCGGCACCTCCTCGCAGATCTCCGACGGCGCCGCCGCGGTCGTCGTGATGAGCAAGGCCAGGGCCGAGGAGCTGGGCCTCGACTGGATCGCCGAGATCGGCGCCCACGGAAACGTCGCGGGCCCCGACAACTCCCTCCAGTCGCAGCCCTCCAACGCGATCCGGCACGCCCTGAAGAAGGACGGCCTGACCGTCGAGGACCTCGACCTGATCGAGATCAACGAGGCGTTCGCGGCCGTCGCCGTCCAGTCGATGAAGGACCTGGGCGTCACCTCGGACAAGGTCAACGTCAACGGCGGCGCGATCGCGCTCGGTCACCCCATCGGGATGTCCGGCGCCCGGGTCGTCCTGCACCTGGCCCTGGAGCTGAAGCGGCGCGGCGGCGGCACCGGAGCGGCGGCGCTGTGCGGCGGCGGCGGTCAGGGCGACGCGCTGATCATCCGCGTTCCGGGCAAGTAACACCCGTACGCGTACGGGTCCAGGCAAGAGATACGGAGCGGTGAACGTGGACGTGGACGTCCCCACGCTGGTCGAGCAGGCACGAGCAGGCAGGCCGCGTGCGGTGGCCCGGCTGATCTCGCTGGTGGAAGGGGCGTCCCCGCAGCTGCGGGAGGTGATGGCCGCGCTGGCGCCGCTGGCGGGCCACGCCTACGTCATCGGGCTCACGGGCTCGCCGGGCGTCGGCAAGTCCACCTCCACCTCGGCCCTGGTCTCGGCCTACCGCCGGGCGGGCAAGCGGGTCGGCGTCCTCGCCGTCGACCCGTCCTCGCCGTTCTCCGGCGGCGCGCTGCTGGGCGACCGGATCCGGATGGCGGACCACGTCTCCGACCCGGGCGTCTACATCCGCTCCATGGCGACCCGGGGCCACCTGGGCGGCCTCGCCTGGTCCGCCCCGCAGGCCATCCGGGTGCTGGACGCGGCGGGCTGCGACGTGGTCCTCGTCGAGACGGTCGGCGTCGGCCAGTCCGAGGTGGAGATCGCCTCCCAGGCCGACACCTCCGTCGTGCTGCTCGCCCCGGGCATGGGCGACGGCATCCAGGCGGCCAAGGCCGGAATCCTGGAGATCGGCGACGTCTACGTGGTCAACAAGGCCGACCGCGACGGCGCCGACGCCACCGCCCGGGAGCTGAACCACATGCTGGGCCTGGGGGAGTCCCGGGGCCCCGGCGACTGGCGCCCCCCGATCGTGAAGACGGTCGCCGCCCGGGGCCAGGGCACGGACGAGGTCGTCGAGGCCCTGGAGAAGCACCGCGCCTGGATGGAGGAGCACGGCGTCCTGGCCGAGCGCCGCACCGCCCGTGCCGCCCACGAGGTCGAGACGATCGCGGTGACCGCGCTGCGCGAGAAGATCGCCGACCTGCGCGGCGACCGCCGTCTGCACGCCCTGGCGGAGCGGATCGTGGCGGGCGACCTGGACCCGTACGCGGCGGCGGACGAGCTGGTGGCGGGGCTGACGGGAAGCGCCTGAGCACATAGGGAAAGGCCCCCGGAGCGGCGTGTGTGCCGCTCCGGGAGCCTTTTCGTGAAGGGGGGCGTGTACGGGCTCCCGTCAGTCGTCGTCGCCGTCCCGGTCATCTCGGTCGTCGCCCTTGTCGTCACGGTCGTCGTTCCGGTCGTCCGCGCGGTCGTCCCGGTCGTCGTCGCCGTCGTCGTCGCGGTCCACGGTGACCTTGCCGGTCTTCGCGTCCACGCGCAGTTCGTGCTGCTTGCCGTCCTTGCCGTCGATGTCGACGTCCCAGCGCAGGACGTTGCTCCGGCCGCCGTTGTCGTCGTCATCGTCGTCGTCCAGGTCGATCGAGGTGACGGTGCCCGGCGCGGTCTTCAGGGCCGCGGCGGCCGCCTCGTTCAGGGTGACGGCGGAGGAGCGCGGCGCGTGGTCGTCGCGGTCGTCGTTGTCGTCGTCGCGGGTCTTCAGGACCTTGCCGTTGTCGGCGTCCACCGTGACGTCGTGCCACTTCTTGTCGGAGCCGCGGACGTCCAGCTCCCACACCGCACGGCCGTTGTGGTCGTCGTCGTCCCGGTCGAGACCGGCCTCGGTGACCGTGCCCGGGACGCTCTTCAGTGCGGCGGCGACGGCCTCGTCGAGGGTGACCCGGGCGGTCTTCCCGGCGGCCGGGGCGCGGTCGTCCGACCGGTCGTCGGAAGCGTCGTCCGTACGGTCGTCCCGGTCGTCCCGGTCGTCGGCGAGGCTCACGCTGCTCGCCGACCTGGTGGACGTGGCGTCGCGGTCCCCGTCGCTGTCCGCGAAGGCGACGGTGGCGGCGGTGGTGCCGCCGATCAGAACGGCCGCGGTGATCGCTGCGATGGTGACGTTGCGCTTCATGAGGTTCCTCCCCGAGAGCTGCTGTGCTGGCTGACGGGGTCCACACTGCCGACCCGATGCTGAACGCAGCCTGAAGCCACCTGAAGCCTTCTTCAGGTGGAGTTTGCGAGGCTGTGCGCATGCGCCTGTTGATCGTGGAGGACGAGAAGCGTCTCGCGGTGTCCCTGGCCAGGGGACTGACCGCCGAGGGCTTCGCCGTGGATGTCGTGCACGACGGCCTGGAAGGGCTGCACCGGGCGAGCGAGGGCGGCTACGACCTGGTGATCCTCGACATCATGCTGCCCGGCATGAACGGCTACCGCGTCTGCTCGAACCTGCGCGCCGCCGGACACGAGGTGCCCATCCTCATGCTGACCGCCAAGGACGGCGAGTACGACGAGGCCGAGGGTCTGGACACCGGTGCCGACGACTATCTGACCAAGCCCTTCAGCTACGTCGTCCTCGTCGCCCGCGTCCGCGCCCTGCTGCGCCGGCGCGGGGCCGGGACCGCCGCGCCCGTCCTGACCGTCGGCTCCCTGCGCATCGACACCGCCGCCCGCCGGGTGATCCGGGGTGAGGACGAAGTCACCCTCACCGCGAAGGAGTTCGCCGTACTGGAGCAACTCGCCCTGCGCGCCGGGCAGGTGGTGAGCAAGGCGGAGATCCTGGAGCACGTCTGGGATTTCGCCTACGACGGAGACCCGAACATCGTCGAGGTCTACATCTCCACCCTGCGCCGCAAGTTGGGCGCCGCCGCCATCCGTACCGTACGCGGCGCCGGCTACCGGCTGGAGGCGAAGTGAGGTCCGTCCGGGCCAGGGCCGCCCTCGGGGCCACCCTGGTCGTCGCCGTCGCCCTGATCGGGGCCGGTCTCGCCGTGCTGATGGTCCTGCGGGCCAACCTCATCGACCAGGCCGACCTCCAGGCCGAGGTGGCGGCCCGCGAGGTGGCCGGAGAGCTGGCCACGGGCACCCCGTACCGCGAGGTGGAGCTGGACGACGAGGAGGACCACCCGGTCCAGGTGGTCGACGAGGAGGACCGGGTCGTCCTCGTCTCCAAGGACCTGCGGGCCGTCACCGGCACCGGCACGACGGGCGTCGCCCCGGCGCCCTCGGCCTCGGCGGGCGCCACCCCGTCACCCGGCGACGATGACGACGACGGGGACGACGGCGGCGATGACGGGGCTGACGACAGCAGCCGGCCGGGCCGGGGCGAGGTCTCCAACGACGACCCGGAGTTCTCCGACGGCACCGCCACCGTCGACCGCACCACCGCCGACTACCGCTTCGCCGCCGTCGAGGCGACCACCCCGGACGGGATCACCCTCACCGTGTACGCGGGCGCACCGCTGGCCGCCGAACAGGAGGCGGTGAACACGGTGCGCGGGGCCATGCTGACCGGGCTGCCGGTGCTGCTGGTCGTCGTCGCCGGGGTGACCTGGCTGGTGACCCGGCGCGCACTGCGGCCCGTCGAGGGCATCCGCCGCGAGATGGCCGCCATCACCGCCTCCGAGGACCTCGCCCGCCGGGTGCCGGAGCCCGACTCGCGGGACGAGATCGCGGCCCTGGCCCGGACGACGAACGAGACCCTCACCGTCCTGGAGGCGTCCGTGGAACGGCAGCGGCGGTTCGTCGCGGACGCCTCGCACGAGCTGCGTTCCCCGATCGCCTCGCTCCGTACCCAGCTGGAGGTGGCCGAGGCCCACCCGGAGCTGCTGGACCTCCCGGGCGCGGTCGCCGACACCGTACGGCTCCAGGTGCTGGCGGCGGACCTGCTGCTGCTGGCCCGGCTGGACGCGGGGGAGAAGCCCGGCGGCGGGACGGTGGAGCTGGGCGCGCTGGTCCGCGAGGAGGTGTCGCAGCGGACCGGGGACCGGATCGCGGTGGCGGTGGAGGTCCCGGAGGGCGGCGCGTACGAGGTGAACGGGTCGCGCGGGCAGCTCTCCCGGGTGATCGGCAATCTGCTGGACAACGCCCAACGCCACGCCGACGCACGCGTCGCGGTGTCGGTGGCGGCCGACGGGCGCGGCGTGCGGGTGGAGGTCCGGGACGACGGGGACGGCGTACCCGAGGACGAGCGGGAGCGGATCTTCGAACGGTTCGTCCGGCTCGACGACGCCCGCAGCCGGGACGACGGCGGCGCGGGTCTGGGCCTGGCCATCGCCCGGGACGTCGCCGCCCGCCACGGCGGAACGCTGACGGTGCACCGGGCGGACGAGGGCGGCGCGGCCTTCCGGCTGTGGCTGCCGCGCCCGGCGTGAGGCGACGAGCGAGGGCCTCGGCGGCCCCGGCCCGCTACAGCTTGCCGCGCTTGCCCCGCAGGTGTTCCGCGATCGGGGTCAGTGCCGCGTGCAGATCGGCGAGCGCCTCGGGGGAGAGCAGGTCCATGAAGTGCTGCCGCACCGAGTCGACGTGGTGCGGGGCGACCTTGCGCATGGTCTCCGCGCCGTGCTCGGTGAGGACCGCGAACAGTCCGCGCCGGTCCGACTCGCAGTGCGTACGCCGGACCAGACCTGCGGTCTCCATGCGGGTGATCTGGTGCGAGAGCCGGCTCTTGGACTGGAGCGTGGCGGCGGCGAGGTCGCTCATCCGCATCCGCTGGTCGTCCGACTCGGAGAGGTTGACCAGGATCTCGTAGTCGTTCATGGTCAGGCCGAACGGCTGGAGGTCCTTCTCCAGCTGGTGCATCAGCAGCCTGCTGACGTCCAGGTGGGTGCGCCAGGCGCACTGCTCCGCGTCGCTCAGCCAGCGGGTGGCCGTCTCGGTCTCCATATATGGATTCTACCTAAGAAGTTGAAAGCCGGACGAAATGAGGGAGTGTGACGACCGGCACCCCCGGCACCCCCGGCCCGCCGACAGCCCGGTCGGCAAGCACCGACGGCTGGGCGCAGACGTTCGACGTCACACTCCGCAGACTACCGCTCACAAGCCGAAGCGACGCTGGAGGTCCCCCAGCTGGCCGGGCATGCGCGGGGTGGAGCCGTGTTGACCCCCACCGCCGGGGCCGCCCGGAACACCCGGCTCGTTCGGCACGAAGCCCGTGGCCTGCTCCGCCATCAGCGCCTCGGACGACTGCATCAGCACCGTGCCCGCCCCGACGAACTCGAACTGGTGCTCCTCGCCCGACGTCCCGCCGATCCCCGTCAGTGACCGGAACCCGCCCATCACGCCCGTCATGTACCCGTGGTCGTAGTGGTGGCACGGGGAGGGGCAGTCGGCCCAGCCCACCAGCGCCTGTGGGTCCACCCGCAGCGGCGGCTCCATGAAGACCACCGGACCGTTGGACGCGGCCACGAACTTCCCCGTGCCGATCAGCGTCACGAACCCCGGCACGATCGACTGCTTCAGCGCCATCGTCGGCTGGTACGCCAGCAGGTTCCCGGACCGGATGGTCAGGTTCCCGTCCTCCAGGTCGAAGGAGTTCACATCGAACGCACGGTCCGCCAGCAGCATCTTCCCGCTGCCCTCGGCCACCACCCAGTCGCTCGCGTGCAGCGGCGAATGGAAGCTGGACCGCACCAGCCGCTCGAACCGGCCGTGCCCGATCCCGTCGAAGTTGATCTGCCCGTAGTAGGCGATCATCTTGCCCTTCTGCAGGAACCAGCGGCTCCCCTTGAGCTCCACGCAGAAGGTGTAGGAGTTGACGTTGTCGTCCGACGGCAGCGTCATCGGATCGAAGATCACAGGGGTGCTCACGACTTCTCCTCGACCACGGGCGTGCTCACAGCTTCTCCTCGATCACGGGCGTGCTCACAGCTTCTCCTCGGACGCCTGGACGTACACCGCGCCGTTCCCGCTCAGCTCCAGCTGGAACGCCTCGCCGGAGCCCCGCCCCACCATGTCCCGCCAGCCGACGGCCGTGGACAGCTTGTTCCGTACGTCCCCGTGGTGGGCGACGTACGCCTGCGGATCCACATGGACGTCCCGGCCCGGCGTGATCGGCAGCTCGATCACCCCGCCGTGCGCCATCACCGCGACCGCGCCGTGCCCCTGGAGCGTGGTCGTGAACAGGCCCTGGCCGGTCACCTGGCCGCGCACCATGCCCATCACCCCGCCCTGCGAGCCCATGAACATCGTGCCCTGCTGGAGCGTCCCGTCGAAGGCGAGCAGCCGGTCGGCCTCCACGTACAGGGTGTCGCCGGACAGGTTGATCACCTGGATGTGGTGGCCGCCGTGGCCGAACATCACCGTGCCCGCCCCCTCGACCGTCATCAGCGGCGTCGCCTCGCCCGCCACCCGCCGGCCGATCATCGAGGCGACGCCGCCCTGGCCGCCCTGGATGTTCGGGGTGAAGGACACCTCGCCCCGGTACGCCAGCATCGCGCCGCGCTGGCTGAACAGCTTCTGGCCCGGGGCGAGCGTGGCCTCGACCATCTTGGAGTTGATCTCGCGGAACGGCATCAGACATCGCCCCCGACGGTGTTGCGCTCGCTGGGCTGTACGTAGACGAGTCCCTCGCCCTCGAAGCGGATCTGGAACGCCTCGCCGGAGCCCTCGCCCATCAGCGTCCGGAAGTTCACGCCCGACTGGAAGCTCTGCTGGAGCCGGCCCTGATGGGCGATGTACGCGCCGGGGTCGACCATCAGCGGATACTGCGGCGACACCCGCAGCAGCACCGCCGCCCCGTCCGACATGATCGCCGCCTGCCCGGTGCCCTCCACCGTGGTGGTGAACAGGCCGTTGCCGCTCGCCCCGCCGCGCAGCCCGGTGAACGTCGTGCCCGTGCGCAGCCCGGAATCGGTGGCCAGCAGATTGCTCGCCTCCACGTACAGGGTGTCGCCGTGCAGGGAGACCAGGTTGATCTCGCTCGCCCGGTCGGCGAAGTAGCAGGTGCCCTGCCCGGACACCTCCATCACGGTCATCTGCTCGCCGGTCAGCCGGCGGGTCACCATGCCGCGCAGCCCCTCACCGCCGCCGGACATCTTCTTGAAGGCCATCCGGCCGTCGTACGCGACCATCGAGCCGTTCTTCGCCTTGACGGCGTCGCCGGTCAGATCGACGGCGAGCGTCTTGCTGCCTTGGAGTCGGAACATCGCCACGCCACGACGGTAGCCCGCCGCCCCGCGCCCGTACCAGGTCCAGCGGAACCGTTACGCCCCTGATGCTCCCCTGATGCGCACCCGGACCGGCCCTGATATGCGGTGATACGCGCGGCCCTACCACGCGGTGGCCCCCGGCTCCGGGGACGTACCGGCGCGATGCCACAATGGGGGCGGCTTGTGCCTGCGTTCACAAGCCCGCATGCCCCTCTCACCGAAGGTGCCCTCGTGGACATCAAGACCGCTTCCGCCCTGCACCGGCTGCGCCTCATCTCGCTTCCCGAGGCGCTCTCCTTCCCGGCGCTCCTCATTTTCGGCTCGCTGCTCATGCGCGTCTCGGACATCGACTTCCTGATGCCGCCCCTCGGCATGATCCACGGCGTCCTCTTCACGATCTACGTCGTGTTCCTGCTGGATGTCTGGGTCAAGGCGAAGTGGCCGCTCAAGCGCGTCGCGCTCTTCTTCCTCCTCGCCGTCATCCCCTTCGGCGGGCTCTACGGCGACAAGCTCCTCAAGAAGTACGAGGCAGACGGCGTCATCGCGGCCCGCGCCCGCCGCGAGGGCACGGTCAGCGCATGATCGTCGCGTTCTCGGTCTCCCCGCTCGGTGTCGGTGAGGACGTCGGGGAGTACGTCGCCGACGCCGTACGGGTCGTGCGCGAGTCCGGGCTCCCCAACCGCACCGACGCGATGTTCACCTCCGTCGAGGGGGAGTGGGACGAGGTCATGGACGTCGTCAAGCGCGCCGTGGCCGCCGTCGAGGCCCGCGCGGGTCGCGTCTCCCTGGTACTGAAGGCCGACATCCGGCCCGGCGTCACCGACGGTCTGACCTCGAAGGTCGAGACCGTGGAGCGGTATCTCGGGGGCTCCTGACCCTCTGACACACCGACCGCGCGGCCCGTACCGCGTTCACCCGAAAAGCCCCCGGCGCCACACGGCCGGGGGCTTTTCCGGTCCCGGACCGAAAACCGCTCACTCGGACCTGCCAAGTCGACACACCGTTAGCCGTCCCCTTCTGTGGGGATATCAACCCGTTCGACAGTGGGAGGCACGGTGCGGTCGGAGGGCTACGACTACGACACCTACAGCCGGCTCGCGGGTCCGCTCACCGAGCCGGACCCGACCGGGTACCGGGTGCGGTACAAGAGCCTGCTCTCGACGGAGAAGCACCGAATAAGAGCGGTCCTGCTGATGACGCTCGCCCCGGTGCTCACCGGGATCCTCCTGCTGTACCTGGTCTGGCCCTCGCACTGGACCGAGCGGGAGAACGGGGAGCGCTGGCTGGTCGTCGCCGACACCGTGATGCTGGTGTCGATCGCCCTGATCGAGCTGTTCATGCTGGTCAACGTGGTCTCCATCGCGCACGCCACGCTCGTCGCGCGGGATCCGGTCCCGGTGACGCCCGAACCCGGCACCCGGGTCGCGTTCCTGACCACGTACGTCCCCGGCAAGGAACCGCTCGCCATGGTCCGCGCCACCCTCAAGGGCGCCGTACGCCTGACCCACTCCGGCCCGATGGACGTCTGGCTGCTCGACGAGGGCGACGACCCCGGGGCCCGGATGCTCTGCGCGGAGCTGGGCGTCCACCACTTCACCCGGCGCGGGGTTCCCGAGTGGAACCGCGACAAGGGCGTCCACAAGGCGAAGACGAAGCACGGCAACTACAACGCCTGGATCGCCCTGCACGGCGGCGACTACGACTTCTTCGCCTCCGTCGACACCGACCACGTGCCGATGTCCAACTTCCTGGAACGGATGATGGGCTACTTCCGCGACCCGGACGTCGCCTTCGTCGTCGGACCGCAGGTCTACGGGAACTACGACTCGGCCGTCACCAAGGCCGCCGAGTCACAGCAGTTCCTCTTCCACGCCCTGATCCAGCGCGCGGGCAACCGCTACGGCGCCCCGATGTTCGTCGGCACCAACAACGTCGTGCGCATCGCCGCGCTGCGGCAGGTCGGCGGCCTGTACGACTCGATCACCGAGGACATGGCCACCGGCTTCGAGATCCACCGCCGCCGCAACCCGCGCACCGGGCACTACTGGCGTTCCGTCTACACCCCCGACGTGCTCGCCGTGGGCGAGGGCCCCGCCTCCTGGACGGACTTCTTCACCCAGCAGCTGCGCTGGTCGAGGGGAACGTACGAGACGCTGTTCAAGCAGTACGGCAAGGCGCTGTTCCGGGTGCCTCCCGGCCGCCTCCTCAGCTACACGCTGATGCTCGTCTACTACCCGATGACCGCCGTGAACTGGCTGCTCGGCATCCTCAGCTGTGTGCTGTTCCTCTGGTTCGGGGCGTCCGGCACCCAGGTCGCCGCCTCCATCTGGCTGATGCTCTACAGCGACGCCGCCGCCCTCCAGATCGGGCTGTACCTCTGGAACCGCCGGCACAACGTCTCGCCGCACGAACCCGAGGGCTCCGGCGGCCTCGCGGGCATGGCCATGTCCGCGCTCTCCGCGCCGATCTACCTGAAGTCGCTCGGCTCGGCCGTCCTGCGCACGGACGGCCGGTTCGTCGTCACGCCCAAGGGCGGCCAGGCCTCCCCGGACCGGCTGCTCACCTTCCGTATCCACCTCTCCTGGGCGGCCCTCCTGCTCTCCTCGCTCGCCGCGTCCGTCTACCTCGACCACACCCATGTCGCGATGCGGACCTGGGCGACGCTGGGCCTCGCGATATCCCTCTCCCCGGTCGCCGTGTGGGCCTGGACCGTGCGGCAGGACAAGCGTGCCGAGGCCGCGCGCGCCGTCCCCGTCCCGGCGCGCCCGCAGTCCGAGCCGGCGTACGTCACCACGACCACGGCCCCCGCCCCACCGCCGACGACCACGGCGAGCGCCGGCACCACCGCCACCACCACCGCAGGAGGGAACTGACCCATGGCCTACCGGCCCTCGAAGAAGATGAGGAAGACGCTCCTGGGCGGCGGCGCGGTGGTGCTGCTCGCCGGGCTGAACGCTCCCGCGGCCCTGTCCTTCGCCGAGGACAGGTACCACGCGTACAAGATCGACCAGCCGGCGTACAAGGCGGAGTACGGCTCCTGGGAGCAGGTGAACATCCCGAAGGAGTACCGCACCAACGCGATCCACGCGGCGCTCCTGCACACCGGGAAGGTGCTGATCGTCGCGGGCTCCGGCAACGACGAGAAGCACTTCGACGAGGGCACCTTCGACACCGTGCTGTGGGATCCGGCCGAGAACACCTTCCAGAAGATCCCCACCCCCGAGGACTTCTTCTGCGGCGGCCACGCCCAGCTCCCGGACGGGCGGCTGCTGATCGCCGGCGGCACCGCGCGCTACGAGGTCCTGGACGACAAGGTGGAGCGGGCCGGCGGCGGGATGCGGGTCAAGAACGAGAACCCGGACAAGCCGCTGAAGCTCAAGAAGGGCACGGTCTTCCGCTCGCCCTCCGGCGTCGAGTACAAGGCGAAGTTCGACGTCACCGTGCCCAAGGCCAAGCGCGAGTTCGAGGTCGACTACTTCGAGACCGGCCAGATGAAGCCGTGGAAGACGAAGGTGACCGCCGCCGAACAGCGGGTCTTCGTCGAGGCGGTGGACGACGGACCGGACGCGGTGGCGACGGACGCGGCCCAGTACGAGATCGTCGGCCTGAAGGGCAAGGAGGCCAAGAACTCCTACGGCCTCGCCGAGAAGATCACCATGGACAAGCAGGACTTCCAGGGGATCCGGGCCGCCTACGAGTTCGACCCCACGGCGGAGAAGTACATCAGGGTCGACCCCATGAAGGAGGCCCGCTGGTATCCGACGCTCGTCGGCCTGGAGGACGGCCGGGTGCTCTCCGTCTCCGGTCTCGACGACGTCGGCGCGATCCTGCCGGGCGACAACGAGATCTACGACCCGAAGACCAAGAAGTGGGGCAAGGGCCCCTTCCACTACTTCCCGACCTACCCGGCGCTCTTCCTCACCAAGGGCGGCAAGCTCTTCTACCCGGGGGCCAACGCCGGTTACGGCCCGGCGGACAAGGGGCGCGAGCCCGGGATCTGGGACCTGAAGAAGAACACCTTCACCAAGGTCCCCGGCCTCACCGACACCGACCAGCTGGAGACGGCGGCCTCGCTGATGCTGCCGCCCGTGCAGGACCAGAAGGTGATGGTGCTGGGCGGCGGCGGGGTCGGCGAGTCCAAGAAGTCCACGGCCCGCACGGCCGTCATCGACCTGAAGCAGGACAGCCCGGCCTTCGAGGCGGGCCCCGACCTGCCGCAGGGCACGCGCTACCTGAACAGCGTGATCATGCCCGACGACACTGTCTTCACCAGCGGCGGATCCGAGGACTACCGGGGCCGCGGGGCCAGCAACATCCTGAAGGCGCAGTCCTACGACCCGAAGACCAACACCTTCAAGGAGGCCGCCGAGCCGACGGTGGGCCGCAACTACCACTCCGAGGCGCTGCTGCTGCCCGACGGACGGGTGGCGACCTTCGGCTCCGACTCGCTCTACGGCGACAAGGACAACACCAAGCTCGGCAAGTTCGAGCAGCGCATGGAGGTCTACACCCCGCCCGCCCTGCACCGCGGCAAGGACAAGCGCCCGGTGATCGGGAACGGACCCCAGGACGCCGAGCGCGGCACGACGGTCGCGTACGAGAGCGCCGACGCGGACCGGATCGCCACCGCCCGGCTGATGCGTCCGAGCGCCGTCACCCACACCACCGACGTGGAGCAGCGCTCCATCGAGCTGGGCCTGAAGAAGGGCGAGGGCAAGGTGAGCGTGACCGTGCCGGACGACCCCACGCTGGTGCCGCCCGGCTGGTACATGCTCTTCGTGACGGACACCGATGGCGTCCCCTCCGAGGCGAAGTGGGTCAAGGTCGCCTGACGGTTGGACGGTTGGAGGGCGGAGGGCGCGGTCAGCCGTTGCTCTTGACAATAGGCAGGCGATTGCCTGCATAATGTTGAGTGTGAGCCTCGAAGCGATCGAGATGGACTCGGTTTTCAAAGCGCTGGCCGATCCCACCCGGCGGCTTCTGCTCGACCAGTTGCGCGGGTGCGACGGGCAGACGCTGCGCGAGCTGTGCCAACACCTCGACATGGCGCGCCAGTCGGTGACACAGCACCTGAACATCCTCGTGCAGGCCAACCTCGTCACCGCCGTTCGGCGCGGCCGGGAGCGGCTGCATTACCTCAACCCGGTCCCGATCCAGGAGATCGGGGCGCGCTGGATCTCCAGTTTCGACGAACCCCGCCTGCACGCGATCAACGCCATCAAGCACCAGGCAGAGGAGTACGCCATGACCGACGAACCCACACCGGTGCCGGACTACGTCTACGTCACCTACATCCGTGCCGGTGCCGAGCAGGTGTGGCGAGCACTGACCGACGCCGATCTGACGGCGCGCTACTGGGGACACGCCAACGTCTCCGACTGGCAGCCGGGCTCGGCCTGGGAACACCGGCGAACCGACGGCTCGGGCAAGGCCGACGTGGTGGGCCGCGTCCTGGAAACCGAGTTCCCGTCCCGGCTGGTCATCACCTTCGACGACGCCCCCGACGCCGAATCGCCGGGAGAGCCCTCGGTCGTCACCTTTCTCGTCGAGCCTCATCAGGACATCGTCCGCCTCACCGTGACCCACGAGAACCTCCGCGACCAGAAGATGCGGGCAGAGATCTCGGCAGGCTGGCCGGCCGTGCTCGCCAACCTCAAGTCGATGCTGGAGACCGGCGAGGTCCTGCCGCAGGCCCCCTGGGAGATGTCCGGCGCCCACGCCTGAGCCGCGGCTCGGGCCTCGCTCACGCCTTCGCGCGGCGCGCCAGCCCCAGTGCGTAATCCGGCCACCAGGTGCCCGCCTCGGGGCCGCCCCGGCAGGGGCCGTCCGACTCGCCGGGCCGCTTGATCCACAGGTAGGCGTCGAGCCGGTCGTCGCCGGTGTCGGTGGTCGGGGGCGTGCCGAGCCCCCGGCCCGGCGGATTGCACCAGGCCTCGTCACGGCCCCCGGACAGGGGGCCGTTGCCGTTGCGGCTGGTGTCGATCACGAAGTGGGAGCCGCCCACCGCGTCGGAGAGCTGCCCCGCGTACGTCTTCACGCTGTCGTTCGACTGGAAGTTGGAGACGTTCAGCGAGAAGCCGTCGGCCCGGTCGACGCCCGCCTGCCGCAACGGCTGCGCCATCTTGGCCGGTTCGTCGATCCAGTCCGGGTTGCCCGCGTCCAGGTAGACCCGGGTGTTCGGCCGGGCCTTGAGCGTGTCCACCGCCTCGGAGAGGAGCTGGTAGCGCTCGGCGTGGTGCTCGGGCGGGGTGCAGCCGTCCGTGATGTGGGGGAGGGCGTCGGGCTCCAGGACCACGGTCGCGGGCGCGTCTCCGATGGCGTCGGCGAACTCCCCGATCCAGGACCGGTAGGCGTCCGCGTCCTTCGCGCCGCCCGCGGAGTAGAGCCCGCAGTCGCGGTGCGGGATGTTGTACGCCACGAGCAGGATGGTCTTCTTCGTCCGGGCGGCGGACCTCGCGGCGGCCCGGATCTCCGGGGCCGGGTCGTCCCACGCGGGCCAGTCGGCCACCGGCCGCTCGGAGATCCGCCGCAGGATCTTCGCCTCCGCGTCCCGCCCCTCCTTTTCCCAGGCGCGCACCTGGCGGGCCGCGTCGCTGTCCGGGTCGACCCAGTACGGGGAGGCCGCGCTCGGGGCGGGCTCTCCCCGGACGGGTTCGCCCCCCTCCTCGGCGGCCCCGGTGACGCGCGGCTGGGGCGTCGAGCACCCCGCGGTGAGGACGGTCGCCAGGGCGAGGGCGGCCAGGACGTGGACGGTACGGGGGAGAGCGCGCGGGACGATGCTGCGGCCGGACATCCAGACCCCTCGGACGGCGGTGGCTCACGGACACGGAGAAACAGGGCAATCGTGACATAGTGGTTACAGGGAGTGGTGGCGCGACACCGTCCGTGACGCGTCTGTACGTACGCCCGCAGGATTCCTGAGCTTCCGTGGGGCCGCGCGCGTTTCGTGCGCACGCGGGCGCGCCGTCACTCCGAGGCGGCCAGCGCGATCCCCAGCGGTGTGCGCTCGTACAGCACCTGGTGTCCGTAACGCCGCGAGGTCAGCAGTCCGGCCCCACGGAGCACGGACAGATGGGCCGACACGGACGAGGCGGCCAGGCCCAGCCGGTGTGCCAGCGCGCTCGTCCCGGCCGGTTCGTCCAGCGCGCAGAGCACATCGGCCCGGGCCCGGCCCAGCAGCCGGGCGAGGGTCTCCGGCGTCCGCTCCCCGGCCTCGCTCCACAGCCCGCCGATCCCGCGCGCCGGGTAGATCAGCCCGGGCTGCCAGGGTTCCAGGTGGCCGCCCACCACCTCGGGCCAGACGAAGACGCTCGGCATCAGCACCAGCCCCTGGCCGCCCAGCACCTGGTGGTGGTCGCCCCGCGTCCCCTTCACGGTGAGCGTCGAACCGTTCCAGCTCAACTGGCTGCTCACCTCGCCCAGCAGCCCTTCCAGGCCGCTGTCCGCCAGTCGGCGGGAGTGGTAGGCGATGTCCGCCTCCAGGAGGGCCCGCAGCCGGGGCCAGTACGGCTCGATCAGGGTCCGCCAGACCTGCTCCAGCAGATCGGCGAGCTCGCGCACGGCCCGTGCCGGGTCGGCCAGCAGGCGCCGGCCCGTCGCGGAGTCCCGGGCACCGGGCCGTTCCGCCAGCGCCAGCGCCATGTCCGCCCACGCCACCTCCGGGTCGACCGCCCGGACGCCCGCGATCTCCTCGTCGAAGGTGGCGAACGGGCCGATCGGCGGCGGGCAGATGAAGTCCGGGTTGTGGCCGCCGTCCGGCATCAGCAGCCACAGCGGTTCGAGATCGAGGGCGGCGGCCGCCGTACGGATCCGCCGGAGCCAGGGCAGGTGGTAGCCGTGCCGGTGGCGACGGGCCAGGGTGCGCACGGCCTCCTGGGTCTCGAAGAGCGGCGAGAGCGCGAACCGGCAGCGCAGCAGGTCGCTCTCGCCGAAGTGCAGCTGGAACGGCACGCCTCTCCTTCCGCCGTGGATCCGTCGTGGGGCTCAACATTCGCGCTGAGCCGAAAGTCTACGGAGGGAGGGGGCTCGGGCCCCAGTCTCGTCCCATGGCGACCGACAGCCCCGCCCCGGAGGACACACCCCGTACCC
>NZ_JAFEUF010000604.1 GCF_016901035.1 Streptomyces durocortorensis | reverse complement strand
CCGTTCACCGCGGCGATGTCCAGGCGGCCTTCGGTCGCCGCGACGGCCTCGGCCTCGGTGGCTTCCACCGCGAGCATGGCCCCGCCCGCGGGGAGCGCCTGCATCAGACGGCCGCGGACTGCGACCAGCTCGCACGCGTCTGCCAGGGTCAGGATTCCCGCGCAGTGGGCAGCCGCGACCTCGCCCACCGAGTGCCCGAGCAGAACGTCCGGGACCACACCCCAGGACTCCAGCAGCCGGAACACCGCGACCTCGA
>NZ_JAFEUF010000603.1 GCF_016901035.1 Streptomyces durocortorensis | reverse complement strand
CCCGCGCATCTGGTCAACGGCATCAGCTTCGCGAGCGCGCAGATCCTCATCGCCGGCGCGAACCTGTTCCTGCTCGCCAGCGTGGTGAACCTCCTGCTCGGCTGGCCGCTGTGGGTGTCGATCATCGTCGCGGCTGCGGTCGTGCTCTCCTACACCGCGCTCGGTGGCCTTTCCGCCGCGATCTACAACGAGGTCCTGCAGTTCTTCGTGATCGTCGCGGCTCTGCTGCCGCTGACCATCGTCGGCCTGGTGAAGGT